>CAYORF010000097.1:0-10268 GCA_964406305.1 uncultured Anaerolineales bacterium
AACCTTTTTGAGGGGATGTGCAAAAACCCCCAACATAGAGAGTGGTACAAATAATGGGGGCATGTCGCAGGGATCTGCTCAAAAGTTTCAAGCATCTTTACCTAGCTCCAATCAACTAATTTGGACCGGTAATAATTCACCTGCTGTCTCTCCAATAGATTATTTTGTTTCGCCACCCTATGTTGAAATTCAGTGAAGTCCCCCTTGGCATTCTTAGACCAACCAATCTCGCTGTACGCCAATAATCTGGGAAACATCAGAAACTCAATATCCGCGATGGTTTCCAGGGTCTCTGACCACAGAGGCGCTTCCAGGCCCAGGATATTGCCAGGTTGAATAATGTCTAGGTACGTCTCTGGATCCCAGGAATAGGCATCCTGAAGATTTATATAGCCTGCCCAATTCAACCCGAGCTGACAATCCTGGTCATATTTCATGTCCAGGTATGCCCTCCGGGCAGGGGACATGATTATATTGACGCCTTCCGGGAGAGTTGACATCTTGGAGTCATCAGTCCAATATTGGACGATACTCCCGGAAGCCAGGCGGGATTGAGCAATTTCTTGCCATCCGATCATGCGCTTTCCATGCTGGTTGACTATACCTTGAATCCTCTCAATAAAGGGTCCATAGTCTTCCAGCTTGGTTGACTTCGCCTCATCCCCTCCGATGTGGATATAGGGTCCAGGAGTCAGGGAAGCGAGTTCTCTGATCACATCATTTACAAATTCATAAGTGAGCGGATTGTCAATGTCCAGAGAACTGAAACCTACTTCTATTCCGGTATACAAATCAGGCGCCGATTTGGTTTTGTTCAACTCAGGGTATGATGCCAGCGCCGCATTAGTGTGGCCTGGCATATCGATTTCAGGAATGATAGTGATATATCGATCCTGCGCATATAAAACCAGATCAGCATATTCTGCTTGAGAGTAGTAGCCGCCTTTCCCTCCCCCAACCTCTGTTTGGCCGCCGATTTCAGTCAATTTGGGCCAGGTATTGATCTCAATCCTCCAGCCCTGGTCGTCTGTGAGATGAAGGTGCAGAGTATTCAATTTATATCTTGCCATCAGGTCGATCACTCGCCTGATATCGGCGGGAGGAAAAAAATGCCTGGCTACATCGAGCATTACTCCCCGCCACGAAAAACGAGGTGTATCCACAATCTCACATTGGGGAAGGCTGATTCCCGGGCTGCCTTCAGGCATATGCTCAACTAACTGCAAAAGTGTTTGTACGCCCAGAAAGATTCCCCGGTCAGTAGAACCAACCAGGATAATCTGGTTTTCTTCTATTTTGAGCTGATAATCTTCATTGCTGGATCCGGATTGATTTTCTTTGAGCTGAAATTTGATTTTCCCGATCCTGTGTTTTTGATCGGCACAGGATGCCCCTACAAAGGAAAAGAAGAGAGCTTTCTTCAGATAATCTGCGATAAAGTCAAGCGATTGATTACCCTGTTCATAATCAATCACAACCTCCGGAGAAAGAAAACTGCACTCTTTTCCTGTCTTGATCATTACTGGACGGGGGATCAAATTTTCTAAACGTGAGAAAGACCTAATATTTGGATCCAAGATGCTCATGTCGTCAGGGTAACCTTTGATAGGCCGCGCGGGTTTTCTGTATCAAGTCCCCTGAGCCTTGCAAGGGCCATACAGAATAACTGGGCGGGCACAATGCTGGTAATCGGGCTGATCCATTCTGGTATATTCCCGGGCAGCTTGAGCGGAGCTGAACTGAAATCAAGGATTTCTTCTCGGTCTGAAAGTACCAGCAGCCTGGCTTGTTTTTCATTTTTTAGTTTTTTTGCCAGCAGTTGGAGATCCTGAAAAACCTTTCCCGAGGGAGCTATCATAAAAACAGGAAAACCCAGCTCTACCATGGCAATTGGGCCGTGAAGGAAATCCGCTGAGGAATAAGCTTTTGAAATAATATAGGTCAATTCCTCCATCTTCAAAGCCCATTCAAAAGCAGTAGCATAATTATACCCGCGCCCAACAATAACACTATGCTTCACATCAGAAAATTGCTCAGCAGCCTGCTGGATAACCTGATCCATTTCTAATGCCTGGGATATGAACCCTGGCACTTTTTTCAAGTCAGAATGTAAATCCTGGCTGTTCTTTAACGCCGCAGAAATCATGGCTGAAACCATCATTTCGGCAGTGTAGGATTTGGTCGCCGCAACCGCCTTTTCCTCCCCTGCCCTCATATCGATCACTTCGTCCGCAGCCTCAGCCAACGGGGAGTCTGTTGCATTTGTGATGGCCAGCGTCATTGCACCCTGTCGGCGGCCTTCTTCTATAACCTTTACAATATCGGGAGATTGCCCGGATTGCGAAAATGCCAGAACAAGAGCATCTTCCAGCCTTGGCGCGGATTGATAAATACTGAACATTGATGGTGCTGACAGGGCTACAGGAAGATGATTGTTAATGCCGAGAAGATATTTTGCATATAATCCAGCATTATCTGAGGTACCACGAGCCGTAAAAAAGATATATTTAATATTTCTGTTTTTTATCTTCTCAGCAATTCTCTGAATACCCTGCCATTCCGAATCCAAGAGATTTTGAAGGACATCGGCCTGTTCAAATATTTCGTTGCGTAAACTCACTGATTAATACCTCACTTCAAACCTGTCATAACAACACTTTCCAAAATGAAGCGCTGGGCAAAAAAGAATATGACCATTAATGGAACTGTTGTCAGAACAGCAGCAGCCATTATTGTCGGCCAAGGCTGTACTGTTTGGTTTATATTGTATAGTGTTGAAACAAATACCGGTAATGTATATAGATCCACTGTTTGAAGATACATCAGCGGCGCCAGCAAACTATTCCACAATCCAACAAACAGAAAAGTTGAAATGGTAGCTAAAGGCGCCTTCATAAGCGGCATGATAATTTCCCACCAGATCTGGATATGATTGGCGCCATCCATGAAAGCAGATTCATCCAACTCTTGGGGTATTTGCGCCATGGATTGGCGCAGGAGGAATATCATCGCGGCTCCTCCAGCAAAGTAACCGGGAATAATAATTGGATTGAAGGTGCCCACCCAGTTCAATTTATTGAATAATACGTATTGAGGAACGATCAATGCCTGGGGTGGGATCATCATGGTTGAAAGCATCAAGAAGAAGATCAAATTTCTTCCAGGCCATTTCACTCGGCTGAAAGCATAGGCGACAGCCGAGATGGATATTAAGGTCCCCGCCATAGCCAGGGCGACGAAAAAGACCGAATTTGCGTAGGAGCGGATGAAAGCTCCATTCTGAAGGATGTTGTTATAAGCCGCAAAGGTTGGTTCTTTTGGGATCCAGATGATTCCGGGAGAATTGGTTTCTTCAATGGTCTTCAGCGATGAGGATATCATCCAGAACAGGGGGAAACTCATCAGCAAGGTAGCCCCTGTCAATAAAATATATAGGGTCACTTTTTTGATTAATGGCCAGACGGTTTTCCGCATTTTTTCTCCTGCTAATACAGGTCGTATGTGACCCAACGGTCCTGCATCTTGAACTGAATATAGGTGATGATCAGAATAATGATCAAAATGATCCAGGAGATTGCTGAGCCATATCCAATTTCAAAATGGCTGAAACTGGCCTGCCAGAGATAGTAAACCATTGAGATCGCTGAAGGCACTAGAGGTTGGTTATCTCGATAGAGGATAAAGATCGGTTCGAAAATTTGCAGGGCATTGATCATTCCCACAACGAGATTATAAAAAATGTAGGGGGATAACAGCGGAAAAGAAATTTTCCAAAATTGCTTCCATTTCGTGGCGCCATCAACCTCTGCCGCTTCATTTAATTCTTTGGGAATATTATTTAATCCCGCTAAAAAGATTAACATCATTGTCCCGCATCCCCAGATCATCAGGAGGACTACTGGCATTTTTGACCAGAGTGGGCTTTGCACCCAGAGTGGTACGCGGACCTCAGATGGAAAACCTACCTCCCATACTTTGCGGAGGAGAGTAAAGTTGCTATTACTTATCCCTAGGAAAAAAGCACTTGAGAGTTCTTGAATGAAAATCCCGGACCGATTAAGATAGCCGAAGGGGGGAAAAAGATTTGATAACCCCCTGATAATTTGATTGATAATTCCTGTGCCGGTATTTAACATCAGCCGCCAGCACAACAGAACTGCAGTATTGAATCCCAAGATCACTGGAAGGTAAAACGCCATTCTGAAAACGCGCTCCCCTTTCAGTTTCTGGTTCAATAGAACAGCAAGCAGCAAAGCTACGCCAATTTGCAGCGGTAAACCTAATACAGTGAGGTAAGTGGTATTTACAACCGATTGCCGGAAGCCATCATCGTCCAGGAGGAGTTTTGAATAGTTCTGCAAACCGATCCAGTTCGCAGGTTCATTGGAGATGACCCGGTAATCGGTAAACGACCAGTACAGTGAAAAACAGAGAGGGATAAGAACAAAGATAAAAAAACCAATAATCCATGGAGCTGCAAACAGATAACCTGCAAAAGCCCCTTCCTGGACCCTGGCTTTAGCTCCCCTTATTTTTGCGATCCATCGCGCGGTATAACCCAGGCCAAGACTAGTGGTGACAATAAAGATAACTGCTCCTAATACTGTCAGCAGAGCATTGATATACGGATTTGAAAGCATGCCTGGTTCTCCGGGTCTTGTTAATCGTGGATTATATCGGTAAGTCAGGCTGAATGCTCGGCATCCAGCCTGACTGTTTTACTTAAATATTTTACTCGGCTAATGCAGCAATGTAATCTTCTTGGATCTTTTCAACCACATCTTGCGGGGTGAGTTCTTCAGTTACCAGCTTACCGAGAGCTTCCTGCATGATGGTGGAAAGTTTGGCAGATTCCATGATGCCTGCAAAACCAACACCGTACTCAGCTGCCAGTTCAGCCTCGCGGGCCAACTGGGGCGACTCAATAACATATCCAAACTGAGCGTCATTTCGAGCCGGAATCAAACCCATGGTTTCATTCCATTTGTGGTTCGCTTCTTTACTGAAGGCCATTTTCAACCAATCAGCAGCCAGCTCTTTATTTTCACTGTAATCTGGAACTGCCAGCCAATCGTTGAAGGCCAATACAACCGGACGACTGTTGGGGAAGTTTTCAGGATCACCGTAGAAAGGATCAATGGAAACATTTTCCCAGATCGGGCGATCAAAGGGAGGAGCAGCCCAGCCAGAGTGGGCTAGGCACACTGCGCCGTTATCCTTGCTTGTTTCATCATTGACGTCAATGACTGATCCCTGTCCGGTGGGCAGGGAGCCGACCGCATCCAGTGCTGATCCGTAGATCGCCTGCCGCATATCCAACATGAATTCAGTTGTTGCTAGGGCTTCGGCAGAATCAAAATTGGGGGAACCATCATTTTTGTACAGTTCACCACCGAGGGAGTAGTAAACCAACAACCACCACTGCCAGTCAGCCATGGAACCAGCGTCAACTGGAACGAGAGCCTGCTGGGAGAGGGAATTGGTTACTTCGTCGATGACGGATGCCTGGGCACCAAATTCTACCCAATCAGCAAAGTTCTGCGGAGTGCCGCTCGCCCAGCCAGAGGCTTCTATAAGATCGGTGCGGCAGAAGACATAACGCGGAGCTGTGAAGATAGGCAGGCCACGAAGCTTGCCTT
This sequence comes from uncultured Anaerolineales bacterium, assembly GCA_964406305.1. Classification (GTDB taxonomy): domain Bacteria; phylum Chloroflexota; class Anaerolineae; order Anaerolineales; family UBA11858; genus B10-G9. Next base: position 5,640 of record CAYORF010000097.1, read on the forward strand.
CGTATTTGGCATTTTCCAGAGCAGGTCCAAAGTTGTTAATATCATCCCAGGCACCTTCCCCGAGATACACATCCATGTCTGCCAGGCTTTCACCGTAAAGAGTGTTCATTTCAGATCCGAGGTTGATGATGTCCGGGCCTGCACCTGCGGCAAAGAAGCCGCTAAAGGTGATGTCCCATCCACTCCAGGAACCTTCGGTGATCTGAACAGTGGTGCCAGGGTGAGCTGCTTCAAAAGCAGGATTGATCTCTGAATTTAACCAGGCGATTGTGTCAGGTGTGTAATCCAGAAGATAGATCTTGAGAGAAACAGGCGCAGTCTCTTCTTCACTATCCGCGCTGGTATCTTCCTCAGTTGTATCCTCTACAACTTCTTCAACGGCAGCGTCGGCTGGTTCTTCGACTGTGTCGGCCGGGGTGCCGCATGCTGAGAGCAGCCCTACGATCAACATCAAGCTCAAAAGTACTAATAGGTTTCTTTTCTTCATTTCATACTCCTTAATTTTCCGATATATTTAGTACGCGGATTCGGTTATATCTGGTGATTAATCATTTATTTAACACCTCCAATTAGCTGGCTAACATCTTCTGAAAAGCGTTTTATGGAACTCTGCACAAAACTGAGAATGTCAATTCCCAAGTCAAGGATCAGCGGAGTTAGATCCATGGCAAAGGCCATTCCTCTGGCATCATCTGTTTCGTGGGATGAAATATAAGTCGCGTTGGCGGCTCTTCTCCCTAATGTGGCAAGATCATATCTTTTCCCGCCGCTGATTTGTGAATCAAATACACCCAATAAAGCTGCCTGGATATTTTGCTGATCTGAACAATCAAATATGACCTTTTCGCTGTCTAATATCCAGTCAAGACCCCGCCAGACCTCACAGCCGAATAATTTTTGAGGTTTTTTTTCCTCTGGTAGTTCCCTTATCGCCTGGATTGTTTTAACAGCTACAGCAACATGGGTGGGATGTTTGTCAGCAAGGTTGTGAGTGTAAATAATATCTGGCCCAGTGGCTTTTACCAGTCCTTTGATCTCCTCCTTCACGGCGGGATTCTCCCTGTCTTTGATTTCAGAGCTGGAGTATTTCAAAAACACCTGGGCTGAATAATCTCCCAAAAATGCTGCCCGTTTCTGTTCCAAATCGCGAACCTGGATCATTTCTTCATCCGAGAAGTGATGATATGGACCGCTTCTTGGAGAACCGCTGCCTGAAGATATAACAGCTCCGCTGAACCATTGATCCGGGTCCTGAAAGCAGGTCAATACCCCATCTATCGCCATGATCTCGAGGTCATCCTGATGGGCTCCTATCCCCAGATGAGTAGTGCGACTAAGAGCCGCGCCTGGATCCAAATCGCCTGGTATATAGATCTCTGATCTTGAATTGAACATGATCTATCAGCCTTAATTAATTTTCGGTAAACTGGCAGCAGCTATCGATTGGCCAACCCTGCGGATTTTCTCATCCGGAAGCAAGATATTAAGCTGATCAGCCAGGTTGGGAAACTCAGCATCCAGAACACGATTGGCTTGTTCCAAGATGATTGAACCTCCTCTTCCTGAGGTGCATCTGCCAAGGATGAGGACATGATTGATATCATAGAAATCCGCGTAATGACGGAGGGCGTATCCCAGATAGATACCAATGGATTCCCAGATCAAATGAGCATCATCAGTGCCAACCTCAAGTTTTTCCTGGACATATTTAAGTTTTTTAGCATTGGTTAATTGATCTGGAATAATGATCCCTACCTTGGGAGCAAGTCTGAAAACACACTGCTGAGAAAAATAGAGTGCACCAACACCTTTATCACCTGACCATTCATCTACTGGTCCGGTGGCCTGATAATCCACTGGTGCAAAAGCCAGCTCATTCAACCAATCGGTTATATTGCCACTGGAAGTAATGAAGCCCACAGCTTCGCTGGATCCCATTGCAATTCCAAGGACATTATTCTTTTCCAGGGACATCGATCCAGCCAGGGCGGTCACTTCACCGTCATTCACAATTTCAAAGGGGATGCCCATTTCGTCCTGGATCTCAAGAAACATGTTATGGATTTTGTCGAATTTTTCCTTGGGAATGCTGCGGTAGAGTGAGGCAACCATGGGGCGGTTTTTGATATATACGCCAGCCGAACTGCCGCCAACCGCATCCAAGTGATCCATCTTGGAAGCAGCCAGTTCCAAAGCGCTCTTGATGAAATCCCTGTGATAATTCGGATCTGTTTGTTCTACAGGATGCCATTCGATCTCGGTGCTGAATACCGCTTCGCCATTCACGACTGCGGACACTTTGAGATCCGACGCTCCCAGGTCAAATCCGATCCGTTTGCCATTCATATTCCGCCCCAGGGATTTTTGCTGCTCAGCAGCAGCAGGTACGTCACTAAAATCACAGGGGATTACCTGGAAAGGATGTTCATATATCCTTCCCATGAATCGATTATCAAATGCCTGATGGCCTTGAGGGGAATAGCGCTCCTGGAGATAATCAGCGATATCTTGAGACCCTCCAACATGGACCTTCCACCCACCCCGCTGCCAGAGCAGGAATTTTAGTATGCGCTCGGCATAAAACAAGTTATGTATGGAATCCTGGTGGTGATCAGGAAATACTTCGGTATCATACCGAGAAAACGAGTCATCCATTCGTTCCAGGCCAAGAACCAGCTTCTGTGGTGTTTTGCATTCGCTAACAGCCTGGCTGAACGCCCGATTCGCCAAAGATGCTGGCCTGAAATTATGATCCAGGGGCGGTAATATTGCCGGTTGAGGTAAGAATTTAAACATGGTATTGATACTCTATTGGATTCCCATCTCATGATGAAGCACCATAGCAGCGGCACCGAGGATGACGATTTCTTCCCCAAGAATAGATGCAGTAATTTCAATCTGTTCAGAGATTGCTGGAAGTGTGGCGGCCTGGAGCTTTTCGAGAGCAGGGCAAGTGATTCCATCACCAAAAACCGATATACTTCCTGCAATAACTATTTTGTTGATATTTAATGTGCTGGTAACGAATGATAGAGCTGTCCCTAACAAACAGCCGGCTTCATAAATATAATCAACCACAGTCGGGTTGCCTGATAGGTAGGATTCGAAGATATCTTGTGTGGTTATAGTTTCAACGTCATTAAATTGGAGTAATGCTGAATCTGGATTGTCAGTTGCCTGCTGGGAAACATATTTCCTGATCGCCCGGCTGCTGATGCGGGTTTCCAAACAGCCATATTTCCCACAACGACAAAGCTGGCCGTTCTCTTCAACCTTCACATGCCCGATCTCGCCCGCTCCAAATCCATCCCCCTGGTAGAGCTGGTTGTTGATAATAATACCTGAACCAACACCACGGCCAATTTTCACCACCAGTAAATTCGGGGGTGACTCACTGCTGCCGAATTTATGCTCAGCCAATGCGCTGATCTGACTATCATTGGCAATGAATACCGGCAGGGAATATTTATTGATCAGGATTTTTACCAGGGACAAATTTTCCCAGTCAAGGTTTACAGCTGTGATCACAATGCCATTTTTGGAATCCATGAGCCCGGGAGCTCCAATACCTATACCAAGGATCGGTTGAACAGCCTGTTTGATAAGCTGATCGATCAATTTGAAGACAAATTCTAGGGCTTGTTCACCGGATCGGTCTTCAATAGGAATAGTTATCCGGTGCTGGATTTCTCCCCGGAGGTTAACCAACGCACCCCGAAATTCTCCGCTGGCGAGGTCTATTCCTATGATCTGGCGGGCATCTTTGACCAGGTTAAGCAATCTGGGGGGTTTTCCACCTGCGGATTTTCCGAAACCGGCTTCAATTACCAATCCTTCCTCAATTAACTCTGCGACGATCTCTGATACTGTGCTCCGTGTTAAATGAGTGAACCGGGAAATTTCAGCCCGAGAGATATTCTCTGTTTGATTGATAAGATTGAGAATGAGGGTTTTATTGTGGGATTTGGATTGTTCGCGCGTAGCTTTTTTCATAATCTTGGAGGGGTCATCCCTGGTAACTTTGTTTGTTTGGCGAACTTACAAAGTAATTATAAAAAACAACTCCCCTTTTGTCAAGAGGGTTTGAGGTTGATTTTGATCGCTTCTGAATATTGACTAGGTGCAAATATGCTGCAATTAAATAGAGAAATGATCAAATATCAAGGATTATCTATCACTCTATCCAAAAATCGCTCAGAATTACCCTCTAAATATGGAAAAACAGGGGGGTTTTCTAAGGACGTCTGACAGAAGATCAGATGTTTATATTTGGCGTTTGATATTATGTCAAGTGATATTGAGTGGGCAATTGACAATTGGTCGAGTGTATTTAGGTAAAAGGTAGTGTGGGGGGTCGAACACCCAACCAATGGCTTAAAAGACCACTGCTAGATGATTCTTCCATCGAGAGAGAGATTCCAGGGGGAAATATGAAGATTAAACATTAATTATGGAGTAACCATCTAGAATGAATTTTGGTCGCCTCACTGACTAAAAACGAACATGTACGAAAACAAACAAGACTGAATAGATAAAACAGGAAACCAGGACGAGAAGGATAAAGATTTATCCCTGAATGGTTTCGATAACGGTTAAGTATTGATGTGGCGCGAAGCCGCCACATAATCA
>CAYORF010000098.1:0-9992 GCA_964406305.1 uncultured Anaerolineales bacterium
TGTTAAAAACAGCCGCAGCTTCCCAGGGATGCTTCGGTCTGGGTTTGAGGATGGGGGTATCACTCAGGCGGTTGAGTTTTACCATTAATCGAACCTCCATGAATGAATCAGGCGCCAGCTAATGCTTTCCCACCAATTCCCGGACCAATCGTCAGAGAAGAATTCCAGGAGGTGAAATATATTTGCCAGGAAGAGACCGGTGAGATCAGGACCGTCTACCATCCATTTAAAAACATAGTCATAAAGTTCAGTTGGGACATCACGGAAAGAGAAGGTGATATGTGGGTGAAATTTACGCCCCAGGTCCTGTTCTATGAAATCACAATCGTCCGCGATATAGGGACGGGTGATATCCACAAGATTCTCCCTCAGGTTCAGGAAAGGAGTATTGGGTTTTCCAGCCAAAGTCATCAAGCTGAGGCCAAATCCGATCGGATCCACCCGGTAGTCTTCAACACTTACTGGAATAGGAGCTTGAGCCTGGAAGAATTCTTCCAACTCAACTTGAAGCTGGCTGACTGGCAGGTTGTTCTTCTTGAAAAATCCTTTTATGGTGCAGTGGACCGGAAAACGGTCCGCGGCTGAAAATCCAAACTGTTTTCGAAACAGGGTATGGGTTTCGGCAACAGATTTAGAAAGCTGGTAAGGTGGAATCAGATAAACTGCGAATCTAGAATTTGTCATAATCTTAATTATTCCGGCACAATCCGGAGGGTGATGATCTGATAAGGTTTATAGGTGACTTTGATTTGATTATCTTCTATGTTGAGAGAGCCCTGGTTTTCTTCCAGGATATTTGCCTGGAAGGCTTCTTTCACCGGGAATCCAACCTGGAGCGCAAATGAACCCCGGCAGCGCTGCGATTCATAAAGGCGGATGATCAACCCATTTCCGTCCTGGGCTTTCTTGATTGTTTCAATGACCAGATTTGGCTGATCAACCGACACAAGGCTAAAAGATTCGGTCTTTTCTCCAGCTTTTGTATTGCCTTCCCATACCAGGAGCGGGTTGTTGACCAGATAAGCCTGTTTGACGGTGTTTTCGTCCCAGGAACTCTGGTGAGGGAAGAGGCTGTATTTGAAAGTGTGTTTTCCCAGGTCCGCTTTTGGGTCAGGTGCAGTGGTGCCCCGAAGCAACGTCAAGCGGATGGTATTGCCATGGATATCATGGCCATATTTACAATCGTTGATCAGGCTGACACCGTATTGACCTTCGCTGAGGTCAACCCATTTCTGGGCGGCAGTCTCAAAGCGGGCCCAATCCCAGCTGGTGTTGTGGTGGGTGGGGCGTTCGACATTCCCCCACTGGATCTCGTAGGTGGCAGTAGGTGAGAGCACATCAACCGGAAAGGCTGCTTTCAAGAGGATTTTTCTTTCCTGCCAATCGATTTCTGTATCAAAATCCAGCCGGGCGCTGTTGTGATCCAGGGATACGCGTTGGGTATAGGAACTGGAGAGGATCTGGCGCTTGATTTCCAAGGTGGCGCGCAGGGGTCCTTTCTCAATGATTTTGATCGACGAGGCCGGTTCTGCCAGCCATTTTTTATCGTCGTAAAATATATCGATATCCCAGGCATCCCAGTTCAAGGGGCGGTCTTCAAAAGCAATCCACTGGTTGGCCAGGGTATCTTCCGGTAGGACCTCTCGCAGGGCTATTTTGTCAAATATGCTGGTGATATCCCCGGCGCTGTTTAACTCCACTCGTAGATAATTGTTCTCCAGTAGATCTTTTTTGCAGATCATCTCTCCGGGAGCTGTATCGTCCTTCAGATCCAAAAATGGAGTGATGCTGTAGGGTAAGAGTTTTCCGGATTCACTCAGTTTCCCGGCAATTATTACCGGCTCATCCCGTTCGAACGAGGTGGGGTTGACTAAAAGATGGGGGCCGAAGTGGGCCGAAAGGCTTTCCAGGGCAGATTTACTGATCCCGGCAGTAATTTGCTCCACTTCCTGGTACTGGATGAGCGACTCAGTGTAAACTGGTGCGATGGAGCTTCCGGGCAGGATGTCATGGAACTGGTTCAGAAGGATAAGCTTCCAGGCTTTTTCCAGCAAGTCATATGGGTATAGATAAACTGGATCAAAAAGCGAAGCTGCTGCCGCCAGGAACTCGGCGTCGTGCAGGGCAAACTCCATTTTGCGGTTGGCCCGTTTGTTCCTGGCCTGAGTGGTGTAAGTGCCGCGATGGAATTCGAGGTACAGCTCTCCGTTCCAGACTGGCAGCCTTTCACTGACTGCTTCCAGTTGGTGGTAGAAATCGATCACCTTGCCAGGTTTCACCCTGGGAGCAGCTGGAAAATTCTCAAGCTCGAGAATATTTTCGACCATCTCCCGGGTAGGACCGCCGCCCCCATCTCCCCAACCGTATGACATCAACAGAGGTAGGGTTTTTCCGGGAGGGGCATCGTCTTTGTTCTGGAAATTCAACCATGTGCCAAGGATCTGTTCCGGGGAAGCGTCGGAATTATAAGTGGAAGCGTGAACGCTATTCGGATTTTTGGTAGTGCTGAAGTGAGTCAAAACCTTTGTGCCGTCCAATCCCTGCCACCAGAATGAGTCAAATGGCAGGCGATTATACTGACTCCAACCTATCTTGATAGTGAAGAAATATTCCAGACCGGCTTCCTTGATCAACTGGGGCAGGTTCCAAGCGTAGCCAAACACATCTGGCAGCCATAAAACCGGGGAATCCGCATCCGTACCAAAGTGATCCCGGAAGAATTCCCGGCCTAGTAAAAATTGCCTTACCAGCGATTCCCCGTTGGAAATATTGCAGTCTGCTTCTACCCACATACCGCCGATTGGTTCCCAGCGGCCTTCTTCAACTCGATCTTTGATCTCCTGGAACATCTCCGGGTCATCTTCGATCAGATAGTCATACAGCTGAGGTTGGCTTTGAGTGAATGAAAAGGAAGGGTAAGATTCCATCAGGCGCAGGACATTTGTGAAGGAACGGCGCGATTTCTGGCGGGTTTGCCCCAAGGTCCAGAGCCAGGCGACATCAATATGAGCATGACCCACGGCAGTGAGATCGACATCCAGAGCCTGGCCAGCTTTCTTGATGATATCTTTCAAATGTTTATGTGCTTCTGGAATGGATTTATAAAAGTCACTCCCTGTCGGCAGCCTCAAATCAACCAGGCGCAAGGCTTCGTCCAGGGCTGTGAGTAAATGGTAGTAGGTCGGATCTTGGTGGCTGAGGTGTTTGGTGATGCCGGCTCCAACCCTGGCTGTGGCCAGGAACGCGCGGGTCTCGGGATGAATTTGAACTACTTCACAGGATCCCATCTTAAGCCGGTTTTGCATATCCCCCATGGTGGAGCCGCCGATCCCTGTCCAGCCTGTCAGCGTCAGTGAGTGTTCCTGACCATCACAATATTCCGCTGGGAGGATGACTTCCTGATGGTGGCGGTCGCAGGAGGCGTATTGTTTGCCGTCTAAATAAACCAGAGCTTCAGGATGGGAAAAGTCTCCAGCGATGCCAATTGGCAGATAGAGGGCAGTAACCCCCGTTTTTATCCAATCAGTTGGTACGGAAAAATTTGTAACCAGAATAAAGTTTTTACGAGGAAGGCCCCAATAACTTCCGGGAGGGGTTTCTTCCCAGTCTGCCTCAAAGTCCGCCTGTTCATCCAAAGGCAGGCCAGGTTGATTCAGCTCTCGAAATAAAAAAGGAGGGATTGGTTCATGATGTTGATAAACCAGTCCCTCGATTTCTACCAGACGGTGACTGATTTTTTCCAGTGTAAAACGGATCTGGTGGCGCATAGGTCCTCTAGGTTATATCAGTCCGTGTCAATCCAAAATTTGTTATACCTTAGTCGTTAATCGCCAGGGTTGTGTCCGGGTCAAAGAAACGGAGCGTTTCCTGTTTGAAATTCAAGTGAACATCTGTCCCCGGAGCAATTGTGGGCCATGCAGGGGCGATAGCTTTGATGATATTGTCATCCAGCTGAATCGCCACAACCTGATGGGATCCCTGGGGTTCGGATACCAGGCATTTGGCCGAGAGGGCGGATTTTTCAGAATCCACCAAGAGAATATTTTCCGGGCGTATGCCCAGGATAAGATGTTCTTTTTTATAGCTGTTGAAGTGTTTAGCCATTCCATCCTCTAAGAGCAGGTTCAAATGTGGATTGACTAGATGGGTGCCGTCGGATTCCTTTTTGATGCTGACATCCAGGAAGTTGGTGGGCGGAGTACCGATGAAATCAGCCACAAAAATGGTGCGGCTGCGGTGGTAGACATCGTCCGGAGAGCCTACCTGGATAACTTCGCCGTCTTTCATGATCACGATCCTGTCTGCCATGCTCATGGCTTCGGACTGGTCGTGCGTCACGAATACTGTTGTGGCACCAGCTTTATCGTGAATAGCTTTCAATTCGGTGCGCATCGAGACTCGCAGTTTGGCGTCCAGGTTGGAGAGAGGTTCATCCATTAAAAAAATATCGGGGTTGACCGCAATAGCCCGGGCGACGGCTACACGCTGCTGCTGCCCACCGGAAAGCTGTGATGGGAAACGTTCCAATAACATCTCGATCTTGGCCAACCCGGCTGTTTCCTTGACGACCTTGTCGAGCTCGTCTTTGTGCATGTGTTTAAGCTTCAGCGCAAAAGCGATATTGTCATAGACCGTCATATGGGGCCAGACAGCATAATTTTGGAAGATCATACTGACATTGCGTTTGCGTGGAGGAAGTTCAGTGACTTCGCGGTCGCCGATGAAGATATTACCTGATGTGACCTCTTCCAAGCCTGCTACCATGCGCATGGCAGTGGTTTTTCCGCAGCCAGAGGGTCCCAACAATACCAGGAATTCCTTCTCCTTAACCTCGAGATTAAAATCCTTGACGGCGATCACATTTCGGCCAAATTTCTTGGTGACATTTTGCATGGATAAAGTTGCCATAGTTCTCTCCTAAATGGTCACGCCTCCCCACATCTGCTGGATATATTTGCGGATGAAGAAGGTAAATATTATTGAGGGAATTGCCAATACCAAACCGCCTGCCGCAGCCAGGTTAACATTGCCTACAGCACCGAGCAGAGACTGGTAGACAACAACAGGAAATGTGGGATTAAACTGGGTTAATATTATGGCGGAAACCGTTTCGGTCCAGGCACCTAAAAAAGTGTACATGGCTGCAGCCGCTAATCCTGGCAAAGCCAGGGGCAAAGTGACCCGCAGGAAGGTCTGCCATTTTGTAGCGCCAAAGACCTGGGCGGCTTCTTCGAGCGATTCTGGAATCCCCATAAAGATACTGGCTGTAATCCAGACCGTTAACGCAATGGATCCCACCGAGTATACCAATGTAAGACCGATGGGACGGTCATAAAAACCCATATTGGAAAGGATGATCACCATTGGCAGTGCGATAGCCACACCAGGGAACATGCGCACAAAAAGCACGCTGAATTTCAGAGCATCCCGCCCGGCGAAAACGTAGCGGGCAAAAGCGTAGCCAGCCATGCCGCCGATAGAGAGTGAAACCAGAATAGTTAAACCTGCGATTTGAAGACTTCGCAGTAAGGCTGGTACAGCATCCCGGGTTATTGCAAAGAATGTGGTGTAGTTTAGAAGCAGATTCTTTCGGGCACTAAAGAATACGGTATCCTCGGTCCCATTTTCTAGTTCGGCTATGCGTCCTTCAATCTCTGGAATACTGTATGGAGTACCGATCTGGGCTTCCATGTAGACCGACATTTTTTTCAGTTCCGCCGTATCAAGTACGGTCTGGAACTCCTTATCAAATTTGTCATAGACACTGAGCAGGTAGCCCCGATCGCTATGGGTAAGAGAATAATCTGTTTTCAGGGATGGCAGTAAAGGCAGGGGATACGAGTAAGATTCCCGTGTGCTTAAAAATGAAAGGGAGACCAGGAAGAATGCCGGGAGTATGATGCTAACTGCCAGGGTGACAATAAAGAGATAAAAAATCGTCCGGCGGACTAATTTTCCAATTTTGATGGGATTCCTATTCATTGGGCTGCCTCCTTTTTCGCCCCAAATGCTCCTGAGACTCTGAGGTATAAGAGGGCTGCCATGGAAACGATAAAGGAGACAATGATGGCGTATCCACTAGCCATTTGCAAACTGATGTCCAAGTTTGGTACTTCCTTATAGTAATAAACAATGCGCTCTACGAGCACAGGCATGCGGGAGAATCCAACTAAAAGTACAATAATCAACCAGATCTGGATGGCAGATATCAAACGTAGAATGATAGCTGTCTGGATGGTTGGTCCCAGGAGGGGCATAGTGATTTTGCGGAGCACAGTAATAAAGTTTCCACCAAAAACGTAACCGGCTTCGATAGCTTCCTCCGGAATATTTTGCAGGCCAGCCAAGAGGATGATCATCATTGAGGGGATCACTTGCCAGGCATCAATTAAGATGACCAAAGCCAATAACTTCCATTCTGACCCGGCCAACCAGTAGATCTTTGCGCCTTCAGTAAGAATACCCAGATAGTAGAGTAGGCTGTTAATCCAGCCATGAGCTGTAAAACCAGTCAACCACATGGCAGCGACAGCAACCGCCGGCAATGCCATGGGGACCATGGCTACAAACAAAAAGAGGGTAGAGCCAGCGAATTTCCGGTTTATAAGCAAAGCCAGGAACAAGGCCCCGAGAAATTCAAGGGTAACTGAAAAAACAACAATAATAGCAGTATTTCGAAGTGCGGGCATGAAGTTGGGATCTGTAAAAACCAGCACATAGTTCTGGAATGTAAAAGTCCCAGCCGCACTCTGGAAACTTTCATATACCGTTATCAGGACCGGACGGATCCAGAAAAAGATGTAATAGATCACAACTGGAGCGATCAGTAGATAGGGGACGGCTTTTGATTTGAAGTCACGGAACCTCTTAGTGGAAGCGGCAGCGGTCATAGGAGATCCTTTGTCTAAGAAGGATAGGACCGGGAATTCCCGGTCCTATCCATTCAACTTTCTTTAGTGATAGTTAGTTCAGGAGGCCGACAATGCAGGCTTCTGCTTCGTCGAGTCTTTCCTGGGTAACATCAAGTCCAGGCAGAATTGTGTCTGCGAAGACATCATCGTAGCAAGCTTTTACTGCACCCCAATCCTGGTAGTCACTTCCGGGAACGCCGGAAACAACACCATTGTTGAGAACCAGAACGGCTTTGTTGATGACCTCATCAATAGCCTCGTCACCAAGGTAATCGCGGGCTTCTTCCACTGGAGGAATGAATCCACCGGTGCCTTTGGCCAGTTTAACCTGGATGTCAGGTCGGGTGAGGTACTCGAGGAAGGAGATGGCCAGATCGTAATTGGCAGAGCCCTTCATTACTGCGTATCCACTGACACCGGCGATGGAGCCGACGCCAACTGGTCCGGAGGGGGCGGGGGCCAGAGTATATTCGGTTTCGTTGGAGGCATAAACCTGTCCAGCGCGGGCGTTGTGGAAGACTGTCAGCCAGGCTTCTTCGCGCATCATGGGATCTACACAGCTGTCGATGTTGAGGACAGTGGGTACAAATCCATTTCCTTTACCAATGGTTTCCCAAACTTTCCAGGCAGCCATTGCGCCTTCGGAATTCGCGTCGGGGAATCCAGCGCCATAGGAAAGGCCGGTGCCGCCGAACATGTAGACCCAAGATTTGGAAGGAATACCTGTGATGCAGACTTTGCCTTCGCCTTCACCTTCGGCTACGGCAACGGCCCAAGCAGCATACTGTTCCCAGGTGATGGAGTCAAGTTCAACGCCATCGGGCAGATAGGGCAGGGCTTTGTTGTTGGCCAGAAGCAAGTAAACATCGGCGCCAACGGGCAGGAAATACTGTTTGCCATCTCTGTTGGTGTCAGTGATAAATGCTTCACTGAAGTGGCGGTCAGTCCAGCCTGCGACTACATCGGTCAGATCCTCAACCCAGCCAGCGTCGAGCCATTGGGGCATTGAACCATTGTGGGACACGACGATATCGGTGGTCACATGGTTGGTGGTCTGCTGAACTTCAGCGCGTTGTAGCAGAGTTGCGTCATCAATGATCTGGAAGTTAACGGTCACACCGTGCTCTTCCTCAAAGGGTTTAATGATCTCATTGATGAAAAACAGCTGCTCCGCGGGGGGGCTGAACAAGCGGGATGAGAAGACCAGGGTTTTGGTAGCAACCTGGACTTCTTCTGTCACGACTTCTGTGATTGTTTCACCTTCTACTTCAACAATCACTGTTTCGACGATGGTTTCTGGCTGGCAGGCGGACAAGAACAATGCGCCAACGAGAACGATCGCCATAACGATAGAAAACTTCTTCATATTTTTCCTCCGAGATTTTAGTTAATGGTGAACAAATTTCTCTGATACTTGGTCATACGGGTTTGAGTGAGGAAACCACCTCCTTTAAAATTCCAGAATTAGTTTGATTGTTAGTTCCAACACTTGATTGCCGAATCATCAGGGATGGCTGCAGGATGATTTGTTCCTGCTCGATGGGTTCGGCGCGAATCTGTTTAATTAACATTTCACAAACCATTTCCCCGATCTGGTAAATGGGTTGATGGACGGTAGTCAGGGGCGGATGGCAGTGTTCTGCCAGGGGGATGTTATCAAAACCAGTGATTGCAATATCTTCCCCGACTTCCATTCCCAGCGTTTGAGCGGCGCTGATGGCACCGAGAGCCATCAAGTCGTTGCACGCGACGATGGCTGTAGGCGGGTCCTCCCCGGTGAGCAGGTCAAGGGCCAGTTGATATCCGGCCCGCTGGGTGAGATCGCCGGTAACCATCAGGCTATCATCCAGCTCCAGGTTATTGCCTTTTAAACCGGCCAGGAATCCCTGACGGCGGTAATGTCCAAACATGAACTCAGCTGGCGCATCCAGGTAACCAATGCGTTTGTGCCCCAAATCGGCCAAGTGACAGGTGATGAGCTCCATTCCGTATTCGCCATCCTCATCCACATAGGCATAATCATCGTGATCCAGCGTGCGGCCAAAGGCCACAAAGGGGATCTTCATCTGGGACAAGAACTTAATGCGCTGATCCTGCTGCCTGGTGCGGACGATAATAAAACCGTCTACTTGAGGGCTGCTGATATTTTTTTGATAAGCTTTCAACTCCATGGTGCCGGGAGGTCGGGTGGAGACCAGCAGGTCAAAACCCAGATTAGCGGCCTGGTTACCGATCCCGGCCAGGAATTCGCTGAAAAATGGGTCCGAAAATCGCGGACCATAGGTGGGCATGATAAAGCCGATTGTATCGGTGCGTTGTTTTTGGAGACGCTGAGCGTGTATATTAGGGGTGTAACCAAGTTCTTCGGCGACAGAGTGCACCTCAGCCTTAGTTTCTGGACTGACATCATCAAAGTCGTGTAATGCCCGGGAAACGGTGGTGACCGATTTTCCGACTCGTTGGGCAATATCTTTGAGGGTTACTGTCATATGTGGGGGAAATCCTTGACCCAAAACGTTTAAGTTGTGCTTTGATTATAAACCAAAACGTTTTGGATTTCTATAGTTTGAGGGTTTTTAGGAAGAAAATCATATTTCCCGTGTCTGTGGGGGAGGCTTTAGGGTGTTAGATGTGTCTGTGTGGGAGTTTTGGGGTAAATAGTAAGGAGTGAGGAGTGGGGGGTAAAGCGTAAATTGTGAGTAGTAAGTCGATTAGGGGACAGTGATTGGTAATCAGATTTAGTGGTCAATCGGCTGAACTGTCATTGCGAGGAGCGAACGGAGTGTGGGACGAAGCAATCTCCTGGAGTTTTGATTAGTTGTTTTCCTTGTTCGCCCGGTGATGAATCACCGGGCTAGTATCTGCGCCCCCTAAAGGGGGCTTTTATGTTTTGTCATTCTGAGCGGAGCAAAGAATCCATAATATGTAAAAACGAAATGAGCGATGGCCTAGGAAATGTGATCGGAGTATGGATCCTTCCCCCTCGGCTGCGCTCGGTGTCAGGATGACAGGCCTTTTGTAGGGATTGCTTCCCTTCGACGGAGTTTATGCTGAGCGCAGCGAAGTGCTCAGGGCAGGCTA
>CAYORF010000099.1:0-9895 GCA_964406305.1 uncultured Anaerolineales bacterium
GGCACGCCGATGATGATCAGCGAAGCCAACACGATGATCATAGTATTGACCAATACCGCCTTTACCTTTGCCCTGCCGCCGATCTCGAGAATCCGGTTAGAAAGCCTCTGGCGCAGCATCCTGGCCATGGTTTGCATGGCGTGGACCTGCACCTCACCACCAATCTGGCTTTGTTTGATCAGGCCAAGGAACTCCCGCAGCTGCACCGGCGCCGGCACCGACTGAAGTACATCGTGCACGATGCTGTCAATCTCTTTGTTGGTCTGCAGGCCGGAAGAGACGGTGTCGCAGATCTTCCCGAACAACCCGAAATCCCTCATCTGCGACAGGCTGTCTGAAAGACTGGTGCCAGTATTGAGCAAGTTCACTAATTGTTCCAAGCCAAACCCCATTTCGTCTTGAATGCGTTCGCGCCTTTTTTTGATCGTCTTCTGAACAGCCCGGGATGGCATGGAGAAACCGTAGAACAGGCCTCCTGTAACCAGGGAGGCGGTCAGCAAGAACCCCAGGTCTAAAAAGTAGCCGACAACCCCTCCCAGGATTGCCGTGATCAGAGATGTGTAGATCCTGCGGGCGTAATATTCCTGAGGAGACGGATAAATATACCCGGATTTTCTCAGCAGCTCGTCCAGGTCACCTTTTTCTTTGCCGATTGAACGTCCCAGATCAGAAACCATGGCTGAGAGCACCTGAGCCTCAGCGACCGATCCAATTCGTTTGCTTCCATCAGCGTTTTCGACGAGTCTGTTGCTCATCACGCGCGGGATAGCAAAAGAAGCAATGATAATAAAGATACCCAGTCCAAAAAGACTGGACAGAATTGCCAGGATAGTTGTATTTAACAGCATATCAATCATTTCCTCCCAGAACCATGACCTGGTTGACCTCGTTGAGCATTCGTTCACCGATCAATACACCAACAGCAGAAAGCAGGAAAGATCCCATCATAGTGATCTCGCCCGCGAAGCTTGAATAGAAATTGGCATAATCTACAGAAGTGAAGCGCATCAAGGCAGCCAAAATAAAGGGGGCTACGGCCAGTACCTGCATCTGGATCCGGATACCGGACAGGTCAGCAGTAACTTTTTTTCTAGTGGCAGCATTCTCCCGGATGGTCTCGGTCAAAGGTTCCAGGATCTGTCCCAGCGACCTGTTCGCGCCGTGCCTCTCCCACCCCACAAGAGTGTTGACCAGGATGTTGAGCATGGGTGATTGCCTGCGTTCCTGGATGGGGAAGAAGGCTTTCCCGAGATCTTCACCCTGAACCAGGCTTCTCGATACCTGTTCCAGATCTCCTGCCACCATAGGGGGAGCGTATTTAGCAGCATTGGATATCGCACCGTGCGCTGTGCCTCCTCCCATTTGAGAGCCAACTGCCATTGATGCGGCAGCGTCAGCCAGGGCCTCTTCGTATTCAATGGACACCTGGTCCCTCCTGGCAAACAGCCATCGCAGATAAAGAATAAAAACCACCAGGCTGGCAAATATCGAAGTTAGGATTCCCCCCAGAACTAGGTAAGTGAGGGCAAAACCGCCAGCAGCTCCTAAAAGCCCCACCCTCATAAATCCAGTTTTTGTGACCTGTAGGTCCGCCTGCTTTAGTGCCAGGTCAAGCCCTCCTGCCTGCCAGGTACCTGCAAAAGATCTCATGTCCATGTCTGGATGAGGTGTGACTGCCCCGGACTCTTTATCGGCTTCTGCCAGATTTCTCAGCCGCTGGATCCCTGAGCGTTGGGAGCCAACACGTGCAAAAGCCACGAATATGATAAATATCCCTATCGCTGCGCCTGATGCCAGCAATAAATAAGTTAGATGTTGTGGTGTCATCAGTAAATCTCCTTATGCAGCCTTGTAGATCCATTCTGGTATGCCGGCATTTGAAAAGCGCTGGGTATGAAGGGAATCTATTAGCGGCCCATTCAATTTCGGGGAACTACCTCCCGAATACTCAAAGATCAGATTAATCATGGGTTCCGGATCTCGACTGCCAGTGTTGAGGCCTCCATCCATTTCCCCGACTGCCCTTATCCTGCGGTTATTCCCTTCTTTTTCAAGCACAACCACGATGTCAATTGCAGTTGAGATGATCTGGGCTATTTGACTCATGCGAAGGTGCCGTCCGCGTTCGCTCTGGCTGATCATCATTGCCAGCCGGCTTTGCATTTCCTGGAGGCCGTAGGCGTGGAAGGTGGTCAGGCCGTTTTTATGCCCGGTATACAGCGCATTCAGAAGATCGAACACCTCCCCTCCCCTTGCTTCAGAAAGGGTCAGTGCATCAGGGCGTTGGCGAAGGGCCAGTTTGACGAGGTCAGCCTGTGAGATCTCCGGCACATCTTCCAGTGAAGGTGGACGGGTTTGCAGTGTGAGTACATTATTCGGCACATCTGAATCTGGGAAGAGCCTGATCTCCGGGGTGTCTTCAATGATCAAAACCCGGTAATCAATAGGCAGGCAGCGGCCCAGCGCGGTGATCAGTGCAGTCTTGCCCACACCAGTTGGCCCAATCACAGCGATGGACAGGCCGGCCAGTACTGCTCCATGTAGGTAATTGGTCAGTTCTTTTGAAAGGATATTGGTCAGCTCCAAGTCAGGGTAATCTGGGAGGGGGGAATTTTTGATCTCATCTGTTATGGCATGGGTGTTTGGTGTGTCCTTATTTACTCGCCAGGGTTTATAAAGATCGATCAGTTCGATACCGGCATGGCGAGGGATGCGGATCACGGCAGTAGGATCGGGGTTAGCGATCGGCTGCGTCACCACGCTGTAGCGGTTGTAGTCAATGGCTGCGTCCACGATCGGTTTGATACGGTTGACTGTTCTTTCTGCCTTGGCCAGGGCGGTATTGAGGATATTGAGAAGAACCGATTTGTTGGGGAAAGTTATATCAGTCCGTTCCCACTCGTCCCTGTAGATCATGACTTCGTTTGGCCCATTGATTGCGATATCTTCGATCGTTTCGTCTTCCAAAAGATGATCGATCGGGCCCAAGCCAAAGGTGTATGAGATCGCCTGGGAAACAAAATCATCCCTGTTGTAGATAAGGGGCGGCAGACTGTCTTTGATCGCCCTTCCCTGGTAGTTTTCGTGCACCTCTGTAGCGATCTTGCGAGCCTGAGTCCGGACCTCTCCCCCACCCTGTTGAAGTTCAGCTGAAGAAAACCTTTCCCCCAACTTGGACCTTACCTCACCCAGTGCGATATCAAACCCGCTAACGCCCGCGGCGTCTTTTGGGAGGTCTCCATCAAAAGACATGTTTTCCCATTTGATTTCAGAATCACCGGTATTGTTATTTTCAGGCACCGCTATGTCCACCTTTGTTTAGAATATTTTTTATCTATCGGTGTCTTTTACCAAACAGTCTATTTTTCTGCTGTTCGGATTTGCGCTGGTTCCAGGCATAGCCGATCGGGGGGTAGAAACGGGCTGCGACATCAATGATCCCGTCAAGGGTCTTCTGGGTATGGGTCGGCAGCTTGGCCTTAGATGCGTTTTTGGCCACATATGAGATCCCTTCGTTTTCAGCCCGGGTCACATTACCTGTTGCATCAAATGGGATCAAGCCGGCAATAGAAAGATTCGCAGAAACACTTGCTTCCTTCAGGCTCAAGCCCACGTCCGGCAACCATTTGTTGATCACCAGCCTGATATCGTTCCTGGGGACTCCAATTTTTTCCAGCAAGTTTGCACCCGTCCTGGCATCGTTGATGCTGGTCAATCCTGGTTCGGCCACGATAAGAACTGTATCCAGTTTGATCAGCACGCCGCGGTGTACACCCACGTTGGTGCTTGAACCGAGATCGACGATCACAAACTCGTAATGGCGCCTGAGATGGTCCATCATGGACTGGGCGAACTGGAAACCAGAGTCTGTTAACAGGGCGTCATGCTGGGCTTCGACCATGCTGTCCACGCCAGCCAGGAGGTCCAGGTTCCCTTGCCCTCCCACCTTCAGAAACATTTCTTCTGTGAGCGCTTTTTTGATTGCTTCCGGCCTGCCATGCCCGCCTTCTAGTTTATAGATATTGGCAGCGTCAACAATACTGCGATTCCTACCTGCTGTGTCAAATCCAAGCCGGAGCTTGACGTGGCCCCCGTTCATGTTGGCATCCACCAGGACGCAGTTTCTTCCTCCGATCCCGGACAGGGCTACGCCCAATTCCGTGGCCAGGAAGGTTTTGCCCACGCCGCCTTTCGGGGACCAGACCCCGATCTTATGGCGCTCCCATGGTGCTCCTCCTGCTTGTTGGGCAGCTTTGCGGATCAAGTCTGGGGCGACGTTCCAGGCACCCTTTCCCCAGCTGGCCTGGGTGCTCTTGATAATCGCAGGCATTTCCCTTTTCATTGTATGAACAATGCCCGGCGTGAAGGGGATGTTGTAGACTTTTTCAAGCCCTGCCTTTTCGATCACGCTTTCTTTGTTTGAACCGGCTTCAACCAAACCGATCAAGCTGAATGGGTAGTCAGTCTTTTCGCGGATCCGAAAGAGCTTCTCAATTGTGACGCCTTCCGTATGAAAATCCACCATAAGGAAAGAAGCGCCGGTTGAAGGGAGGATATTGGCCAGCTGTTCTTCATCAAATGAGCTGATAGTTAAGGTTGCGACAAGGGGTGTGTCTTTCCCGCGCCTAAAGGGTTCTGCGATCTGTTCGATCGTGTTTGCCCGGGTGACGATAATACCCTCGAATACCTCCTGGATCTCTGGTGTCAGATTATCTGTCATGGAAGATCACTCCGATAGTTGATACCGGTCAGATTTGAAGAGGTCCACGAGGTCCTCAAAATGAGCGCCCAGCGTTGGAACCTGGTCTGTTTCCCCATCCAGCATGGGAGAGAGCAGAGAAAGGCCTAGTTGGCCGGCCGCATCAGCCATCATCACAAATTCAACGGCTTCGCGGGGGATGACTACATCGATGGCTGTGATCTCTCCCAGTTCTACCCCATCGCCAGATGATGAACGATCATCGCGCTGGACGGAAGAAATCTCCGCGTATTGGACGATCACTTTTGCGAGAGGATAATCTGGTGCGATCGTCGGCGTTGGAGTTACGGTTGGCGTAGGAGTAAACTCGGGCGTAGGCGTTGATGTGAATTCCGGATTGGGTTCTTCCATCACTTCAGGCACTTCAGGCGCGCTCTGGGGAGAAGATATTTCATAACGTTCATCACGTTGGACAACAGCAACGACCAGGTCTACCCGGTCACCTGGTTTGATTGCATTGGGAACGCCAGCATTCTTGAGTGATACAACGACCAAATTGGGGTCAGTGAGTCCAAGCTCAGGGATATCAGAAACCCGCGGATTCCCACCAGAAGCAATTGCAGAGAGCGGAACAGCTTCGTACTGGTAGATATTACGAACGACAACACCGCCTGCAGCCTGGATGTTTTGCCAGGTAACCTCGGTCAGGTATGAACTGAGCAGAAGGCTGTCGCCAGAGAGGGCGATCTTGGCCAGGCTCTCATCTGGGATCTGTTCGACCCTTGTGCCGGCCTGGATATCTTCTTTGGCGGCGAGCACAATTACAGGTGCTTTGGGACCAACGGCAAAGGCCATGTAGAAGATCGCTGCTCCAAAAATAAGAGCGACGACTACACCGATAATGAGAAGGCGTCTATTGATCATGAGTTCTTTTCTCCTTGTTCATTGGATTGAAAGTTGGTGGTGTTATTTCCCTGCTGCCGTGCCAACTTAATAATATTTTGGCCCAGTGCATGGAGAGAGATTCGGATGGTATGCTGCTGATTGAGAGTAAGTTTATTCCCTTTGAGTTCATGTTGGATTGTATGATATCCCTGGATCAGTTCTTTTAACCCCTGAGCAGCCAAAAGATTACGGGAAAGATCAAAAGCCTGGGATGAGGCCAGGGCGTGATCAAGATCCCCCAGCTCCTGGAGCAGCTTGGCCAGTTCAACCAGCCAGGTCTCGGGACTGGCCTCAAGCATACTTTCTAGGTGCTCTTCGATTGTGAATTGTTTCATCGTATTTCCCAGGTCATTTGAAAGAGGTACCTTTTTTTCTATGCGACCAAACAAGAACAGTTAATATGGTTTACCACACCTGAAAGGAACTGGACATAGCCAATATCCTGAATAATGTTTAAGTAGATTTCAGGAATTATTTTTGGTGCTTGCATCCTGCTCCGATCAAAATGTTAGGCTTTTATAATACCCCTATAACAGAACATATGTTCTATCGCCTAAATAAGCCCTGGCGTCTGCTTTAGATACCAGGAAAGATCTTTTTTACAAATGGCGCCACGCTCTTGTCTTTTGATTTAATTTTGTCCAGATTCGCAGCAGCTTTTTTCATCAACCGGACTTCATTATTTATCAAGCTCTTGGCGCTGGGGATGTTCATGGCAGCGGAAGCAAGTTCAACAGCCTTGTTCTGATTGCCGCCTTTGGCAAGGTATAACGCTGCTGCCCAAAGAGTGTCAGCGTCATCCACCGAATGGACAATTGCGTTGTCGAATAAGGCCTCAGCCTTGTCCTGATCAATCTTGGCAAAGACGTCCTGGACGGCAGCGATGAAAGACTCCTTGTAGGCTTTGGTGTTTACGATGCTCTCAGTCTCGGTCGTTTTTTTGTAGGGGCCTCGCTTACCTCCAGTCCCAACCCCCTGCCCTTCACGGATGGTTGGTGAACCCATGGAGGACAGAGCATCAACTAAGTCAGTGCCGGCATCAAGCTGGTACCGCAGGCTTCTTGCACTGGTTTGTGTTAGGCCTTTTATCTTCCCAAGAAGAGCTTTGTCCTTTATGTCAGTAAAAACATCCCAGTGGTTCTTGAGTTCCACAACAACGTCAGTGGAAATAGCACCTTCTATCCATGTGTCACGAAGTAAGTCTGGCGCGGAGAGAGCGCTGAACAGAATGCTTACAAAAGCAGGTGAAATGCCCGCGGCACTGGCTACCTTGCGGACACTTAGATCTCTCCTTTCCTGGAGAGACTTCAGTGCCAGGGCTCTTTCGTATGAAGAGAGTTCCCTCCTGCCCATATTCTCCGCCAAGGTGATCAGCTCATGGTCATCGTCTGACCTGGCAATCATACCCTGGGCCCCATTCAGGCCTGCTGCCTTTCCTGCAGCAACACGTCTATGGCCCGCAACAATGGCGAACTTCCTTTCTCCTGCCTTGGTCCCAAACCCTAGGCCACCACCGTTGTCTTCTTCTATAGATCTCACTACGATTGGCTGAACGATCCCATTTGCCTTGATGGACTCCGTCAGCTCTTTGTCTTTTGGGAACTTGTTTGGATCAAACACGTTGGCACGGCTCTGGACCGGGCTGTCTTCCAGTATCTCGGAAAACAGGATGAAGGAAAGAGCGCGTCTGCTCAAGTCGCTGACTGAATATAAAGGATCAAGCAGGCCTCCGCCTTTAAGGTTGTCAGCCTCGCGGATTTGTGTGAGGCCCGTATCTGAAAATGTGGGTTTTGAAGGTTTTGAAGAAGCCATAAAAAACTCCTGGTTGTTTATTTTGTCATAGTGTTCACTGGGTGAACACTTGCTCCTGTTGTCTAAATTTAGACCTGATGCACGATATCAGCCAACTTCTTAGTAAACGTATAAAAATCCTTACGAAAGGGCAATTCAAGTTGGGCGTTCCGCGCGAGCAAACTAGAGTCGTTCAGGAACAAGAAAATATCTTCGGACGCGCAGCGCATACCAGAATCGTTTCTATATTCCTCAAGGACAAGGGAGTACTGCTTTATATACTCTTCTGTCCATTTGGTTGGTCTAGGCTGGTTGAATATAAACCCGCCCAATATTGGTTTGTTATTTTCACTCTCTCTTTGTGCTCTAAGGATTGTTCTCAGGGTTTCAAACACCGGTTTGACATCTAACTGGCTCATGAGCAAGGGTAGAAAAACTACATCGGCGGCACTAACACCAGACAGTACGCTATCACTATTGGATCCGGGATCGATTAATATCAGTACATCGTCAGGTAAGGAGATATTGCGAATAACAGATCCCAGCAGGGAGTGATGAGTGCTGGCTAGAACTGTATCCAAGTTGGGCTTCGAAGGCAGCAGAAAAAGCCTTCCCCCATTATCAACCCAATTTTTATTCTTACTCAGGCCTGTATCGATAACGGCTTGATTGAAGACATCCTGGAAGTTACCCTGGTTACTAGCTACCTGAATGACTTCAGAGATGCTCAGGTCTTCTTTGCCAAGATCAACGTGGGTGAGCAAATAAGTAGCCCCGCCTCTTGCGTCCAGATCAATAATAATGACTTTCCTACCTTCAACTTCGGCATAATACCTGGCAAGCAATGTGACACAGGTGGATTTCCCAACACCGCCTTTTCTTGATGCAAATGTAATTACCTTAGATCTATTGGCCATAAAAGATACCCCTTATCAGTGGAAGTGAAAATCGAGAACCCCTAGACACTTTGTTGTTATAACATAGAAAAATTGAAAAGTAAACAAGAACGTAAAGAAACAGCAAAATGAAATTTCGTAAATTGGCGATATTAATTGATAGGAATTGCGTAATTCTCAAGAAGATTTCTAATATTCAGATAGACATTGGTAGATAGGTGCAGGGATGGACTGTTCAGCCACTGAACAACAAGAGAACAAGTATGAAATCATTAAAAAACCGCCAGTCCAAATGGAAGTGTTCAGTCACTGAACACTTTGTGTTTATGAGAAGATGAAGAGTATCGCGCAAGAGGGGACGTGTTGGCTTAGATGAAATCTAACAAAACTAATACAGTCAACCTGTTGACTATCAATAGCCAATAGAATAATATGAATATGGACTGGGAGTACCTGGTCGGCGCCTGACTTCGGTGAATACCGGGGCTTTTTGCTTTTAGGGGAACATTTTTAATCCATATCCTTGGATACTGCCTCTAATATCCCTAGTAAAATATTCTTTGATATGATCATAAGCTTTTTTTGGCTGCTCAAGGATCAAAATGCTCAAGCCTGTAGGACGAGCAATCAAATCAGAAACTTGCAGCTCGGTTGAGTTGCTGCGTTTGTCAGTAAAAACGATCTCAAAGGGCAGTGTCTTTCCCCTTGTGTTTCTGCCACATTTTCTCCGAAAAGCCAGTTCTAGGTGCTGGTCCTCTTATTTTCCCGGCTTTCAAACACAATGTGAGTTGTTCTTTTCACGCAGCCAGCGCTATTCAAGTGCAAGAAGAGCTATGTTGTAGAGGTTGACAGGCAAGGGATCCGCGAACGTTCTGGCGTATAATGCGACGGATAGCTCGAGGCCCGAAAGTGCGTCGGCACACTACGGAGGCAAATATGGACATATCCCTTTATGTAGAGCCAGCGAAGAAGGTCATTTTACTTGTTTTTCCCTTTCTTGGTCCTGACGGATGGGAATGGGGGATTGGTATCATAATCACGATTGTGTTGGCTCTTGGGGCGGCAGTTAGATATCTAAACAACCTGAGGATGCAGAGCTGATAATGGGTTTCCCTTGTGCTGGAAGAGCAGCCTGGCAGTGTCATGAAGCAGTGTTCACCCGGCGAACATTTTTCTGGGGGAAGAAGAGTAGGGGGATATCTATATAAAGATCTCACACAAATCAATGCAATAGAACAAGATAATAAGCGGGTGCTCTGAACTCCCTAAAGGCCCTTTTTCAGACGAGGGTTTTTGCTGCGGCCAGGGCGCTCGGGAAGAACAAGCGTCAGGACGGCTGTCCTCTTGCTTTGCCATCTGTTCCGCCTCGCATCCCCTGACAGGAGGAAGACATAAAGAAAAGGATCCTTAGAGAATACGTGAGAATATGACCTCGTGCGAGTTGACAGGGGAGCTGTCCACAGATCCGGGAGAAATAGATCAAACAGGAAAGGGGGGAAAAGAGATATTAAGTAAAAGGATAAAACCGATAATATCCATGGATAAAGAAAGAACGATTAGGAAG
>CAYORF010000100.1:0-9825 GCA_964406305.1 uncultured Anaerolineales bacterium
CTGAGTGTGGAAACGTAATTTTAATGCATCTGGATGCGTGGCGCCAAAACGTTCTTCCATGATCGAGGCCCATAAACGCCGGGCGGAGCGGAACTTCGCGATCTCCTCCAGGAAATCATTGTGGGCATTGAAGAAAAAGGACAACCTCCTGCCAAAATCATCTACATTCAGGCCGACCTTCAATGCCGCTTCCACATAAGCGATTCCGTTTGCCAATGTAAATGCAACTTCCTGAACCGCAGTGGAACCAGCTTCCCGGATGTGGTATCCAGAGATACTGATGGTATTCCATTTGGGGATTTCCGTCTGGCAGTACTGGAATAGGTCCGTGATCAGCCGCATGGAAGGTTTGGGTGGGAAGATATAGGTGCCGCGGGCGATATATTCTTTTAAGATGTCATTCTGAACCGTACCGCGTAGGGATCTAGGATCAACGCCGCCCTTTTTAGCGACAGCGATATACATTGCCAGTAAGATAGCCGCCGGAGCATTGATGGTCATACTGGTGGAAACTTTATCGAGAGGAATGTCTTTAAAGAGAGTTTCCATATCCCGCAAGGAAGAAATAGGCACACCCACTTTTCCTACCTCACCGGCCGCTAGGGAATGGTCTGAATCATAGCCGATCTGGGTTGGAAGATCAAAGGCCACTGAGAGCCCCGTTTGCCCTTGTTCCAGCAGGTAGCGGTAACGCTGGTTGGATTCCTCTGCGCTAGCAAAACCGGCATACTGACGCATAGTCCACAAGCGCCCGCGGTGCATTGTGGGATAAACCCCTCTCGTAAATGGCTTTTCACCAGGTAAACCAAGACGCTCCTGGTATGAGATACCCTCGTCCGGTAATGATACCCGTGGAAGGGGGATCCCGGAACCCGTAGCGAAATCCGATTTCCGCTCCGGGAATTTTTCAAGAGCAGGTTTAAGGATCTCTTCTTGCCATTTTTTTCGTTGATTTTTGTCTGCCATAAATTTAATATTGAGTATACACCAACATTGCAGGGACTGAGTCTTTCCAAAAGGACTCAGTCCCTAATTTTTACAAATCTCTTATCCATCAAGTAATCCCACAGGATATAATTAAATTGAGATCATTTCAAAATTCAGAGGAAAATCTATGGAAACTAAAACAAAAGAAGTGAAACTGGAATGGCTGCGTTCGCGCATGTTTGTAGGCACAGATCACTTGGGGAATTCGATTACAATCGGCTACCAACGCGAAGAAGAGCCATTTGCCCAGGGAATCAACCCCTCAGATATGCTATTGTTGTCTGCCGCTTCCTGCTCTGCCTATGATGTGGTGCAGATCCTTGAAAAAGGAAAACAACCTCTTGAGGATTTAAGAGTAGACGTAACTGCTGAGCAAAGCCAGGAGCAACCCTACCCTTACATCTCCCTCCATTTTAATTACCGGGTCTGGGGAGATGTTCCGGCTGAAAAGATCCAGCGGGCGATGCAGCTCTCAGAGGATAAATACTGCTCTGTATTGGCAACCCTCAAATCAGGATTGACATTTACTAGTGAATTCACCCTCGAAAGCTGATCCTCTGCATCCAGAAGCCAGGAAAGGGATCGAGTTATTTAATTTGGGGGAGTTTTATGAAGCCCACGAACCGCTCGAGTTGGCCTGGATGAATACTAGCTCACCCGAGCGGGATTTGTATCAGGGCATTCTACAGATAGGCCTGGCCTATTTCCAAATATCGCAGGGCAACTACCGGGGGGCAATTAAGATGTTCAATAGGGGTCAGCGCAACCTCAAGTCATTGGGGAAAGCGCTATTGGGTGTAGATATAACCAAACTTCGAGCTAATGCCAAGATTGTTGAAGAAACCATCCGCCACCTGGGTCCAAATCATCTTCACGAGATGGACAAAGGGTTGATCAAATCAATCCCTCAATCTGAATAAATCATCTCTTCTCAATTTTGTCAGTTATTTTTTAGATCCAACATAATCTCAATCTTCTTGTTACAATCATCTCAAGATATTCCGGTTATGGATATTTCAAGAAACCGTATCAGATGATCTTGATTGCGGCTTAGGATCCTCTTTATTAAACAATGAACAATCAAAATTCACCACCAGATCTCAAGAAGATCGGATTATTCACAGAACTACCAGCCAAACGGCTAGATTTTCTGGCGTTAAAGCTGAAAAAACAGGCCTTTGGACCAGGAGAGCAAATCATCCGGGCAGGAAGATCTGGGCGCTTCTTGGGCATCATTGAAAGTGGTGAGGTAACTCTGGAAATGGGACCTGGGCAATCCCTTACAGCAAGTTCAGGACAGGTTTTCGGAAGTGAGATGCTCCTGAAAGGTAAGCCAAGTGAGTTCACTATCACTGCCCAAACCGATACGATCATCTGGATCCTGAATCGATCAGACTGGCAAGCTCCCAGTCCTCCAAGACCTAAATACCGCCCTATTCTCCATGTGAAGAAAGCAGTCTGGATCTCCCTGGTAGTTACATCAGCTTTGGCCATAATGTTATTAACCCTCGGGCCTTCCCTCCTTGATTGGGCAAATAATACCCTCCCTGACCGAATGGTAGAGAAAGGACGGGCTGACCAAGCAGAGGACTATCTTCAAATTGCAGTGCGCTTGCAGCCAAAGTCAGCTCGGTTGTACGGTATGCTTGGAGATATTCTGGTTTTGCAGGAAAAAGATCAGAAAGCGATCGAGGTTTATGAACAGGCTCTCATCCTGGATGAATACCTTCCCTGGATCCATAATAACCTTGGGGTGGTATTGATGAGAGGAGATGAACTGGAGTTGGCAGTAGAGCATTTCCAATCTGCAATCGATCTAAACCCTCTGAATACTACCTCGTATAGAAACTTGGGAAATGCCTATTATGCCCAGGAAAAATGGGGATTTGCAGCAGCATCTTATCAGGAAGCCCTCGAATTAGACTTTACACTCTCAGAAACAAAATCAACCTGGGCGGGATTGATCCTCAATGAACACCGGTTGGTTGAAGCAAGGCTGGTTTGGGAAGATGTTCTTCGCACAGACCCAAGGCATGCGCTTGCTCTGCAGGGATTGGGAGTGGTCAGCCTGCTGGAAGAGGACCCTGGACTGGCAATGTTGTATTTTGATGCGGCTCAATACCTGGATCCGGATGATATTAACATGCATTTATATATCGGAATGGCCCTGGAGGCAATGGATAGACCATCAGAAGCAGCTGATCAATATCAATATGTGATAGCGAGAGGATCAAATCCAGACCTAATCAGCTTGGCGGATACACTATTGGAAATAGTTCTGGAATAAACTCGCTCTGAGAAAAACGGCACTAAACACCTTACACCGATGTTTAGTGATTTTTTAGGAAAATATGGATATAATCCTTAAAGATGAACATCAAGGAGAGTGCAGGATGAAAAAGTTTCGTAATATCCTATTAATAGCAGTTTTTGCAGTCATGGTTGTCGGTATGGTTCCCTCACCAGTTAACGCCGCCGGCACATTCTACTGCAGCACAAGCGTCACTACTGGCGGCACAGGCACCCTGAGTGACCCCTGGGCATGCAGTGACGCCACCCAGCTAGACACTGTGATCAATGACCAGATTTGTGACCTCTACAGCGGCGGAGATCTTTATCAGCTATTTCCTGATTCCTACCGCTACCACGTCGTATCCTGGTACAGCACTACGGATTGCCGGGTCACAGCCACTTATGACTATGCTGGTTACCCACCCTCTACGGGAGTTGATCTGGCTACTCCTTACGTGATAGGCATTGTTGCGCTTGTCGGAGTAGGTTTGGTTGCCGCGGGATACTTCATCCTCCGCCGTAGAAATCAGGTAGCCGTTTAATTGCATATAATTGCCTGCGTCCCGAACTTGAACTGGCGTAGGCAGTTGCTTTTCTTCACCTAATTATGATCACCCTGGTTGGGAATCTGTTCAATTAAGGCAGCCCAACCAGCGATCATGATTCAAGGACTCCTTTGTTTAGAATTCCTTGGCGCCGCTGGTCGCCCAATCTCCTTTTAATAGTTGGTGGTTTAATGCTGCTCTGGGCAGCGCTAGTCACTCTCAAACCGTTCTTGGCGTCCTCCCAGCTAGATTCAGGGAACTATATACTCAGTTCATATAAGATCAGCCTTCCTCTGCCCCAGTTATCTTCAGTCCGAACTCCCAAAGCCACTCCGGAAGATGTCTTCTTCTCCCTGGTTCACAATCCATACACACCTACACCTACACCTACTCCTACTCCCACTCCCACACCCACTCCCATCCCCGCCGGCCCTGTGATCAGATTGGTTATTCCCAGCATAAATGTGGAGAGAGCGGTTGTCCCACTTAGACAATACCGGGACAATAACGGTCAAATTCAGTATGACACTAACTCCCTCTTTGCTACCAGCAGCCGTCTTGATCTGGTTGGCCAGACACTCACTTCTGGAGACCCAGGAGGCGGCGGGAATATCGTTCTGGTTGGCCACAATTACAATCGGGGTTGGTATGCTTGGGAAGGTGTTTTTGTCAAGATAGACCATCTGAAACCAGGTGATAAAATTGTTTTGTATACCGAGAACGGCGATAAATTCAATTATTTTGTCACGAAAGTTGTTCAGGTCCCTTACCTATATAAAACAGCCGCAGAGCTGAACAATCATCTAAATTATCTAGGCCCAACCCACGATGAAAGGGTAACCATGGTAACATGCGGAGGGCCGTTCGGAGTCTGGTCCGCCCGAATTTATGTGGTGGCGAAGCAATAACCGGCAAGGTGGTACGGGTGATGATGAGACCGGGATGAGGGGATCTAAAACCAGATGTTTATCAACCACCTTCCTTCACGAGATTGTTAGTTGATTGATATGCCCCGACAATGTTTTTTGACTATAATTTAGTTAACGACTAGCATGTCATTTATTGGGTATAAATATTGAGATCTGTTGGAGTGAATTATGGCACAGGATTGGATAACTCAACTGGATAGTGATGACCCTAAAGTACGAGCCCAGGCTGTCAAGGCGATAGCTTTATCGGGTAATCAAGACTATTTGAAGCACCTGATCGAGATTGCCGAGATCGACCCCGATGCCCAGCTGCGGGAGTATGCCAAAAAAGCTGCCCAGCATCTGTTTAGTTCCCAAGCAAAAACTGAATCCACTCCTACTCCAACACCCACATATACACCTGAGCCAGAACCTGAACCGATCAGCCAATCTCCAGCTGCGCCAGAAAAGACCGAATCTGAAATAGCGGCAGCCTTAGCAAATCCCATGCTAGAGAGCGAAGAGGATGATCTTTCCAACGCAGACGTCAGGGAAGCGACAAGCAAGGTCCAGCGAGCCTTTTCACTTCATACTGGTGGTCAAACCAAAAAAGCTCTCCAGATATTTGCCCAAGCCCTAGAAATTAATCCTCTCCTGATAAAGGACACCTACGCCAAGAGTGTGGCTTCTGAATTGACTGGAAAACCAGCTCAGGAAGCCCTGCTGATCCTGGGAGATCCGGACAGGCTGAGTGAATTCATCGAAGTTAATTACGGAAAAGCCAAAAAGGGCGGCAAAAAGGACGGCAAAAAGACCAGCTCCCCTGCCCGCCCCAAAAAACGCCCTCAAGAGGATCGGTCCCGGGATGGCCTGATCCAGACCTGGCTGAGCTTCTTTGGAATGACAGAGAATCTCTTCCTGGCAGAACAAGAAAAAGCCAACACTGAAGACACTTTATTATCTGTCCTGGTTCATACCATAGCCGCGGTAGTGATATTCATGATCACCGGCTTCCTCCAGTTTCAGCAGATCACAACCATCCTGGGGGAACAGCTGCCTGATCTTGGCTTCAATCTGGGCATGATCTTTTTCTTGATCTTGATCGGCACAGTGATCATGACCCCTTTGTCCTTTTACCTCTCTGTTGGATTGCAGTATCTGGGTGTTCGTTTGTTTGGTGGGAGCGGAGATTTTAAATCCCATGCCTACCTGATGGCCCTGGTCCAGGTCCCGGCCACGATCTTGGGAGGTGTGGTCTCCCTCCTTTACTACGTGCCTTTAGTCGGTTTCTTAGCTGGACTGGCTGGTTTTGTCCTGTCCATTTACACACTGATCCTTACGGTCCGGTTGGTGAAAGTATCCCATGATGTGCCGACAGGACGTGCAATTGCAGGTATTTTAATCCCACCGTTCGCCCTCGTGGCCATTGGCAGCTGCCTCATGCTGACCATAGGTTCCAGCCTGCTAGCGGGACTTTCCCAGTTACAGTGATCCTGGGAAGTTTTCTTGACATTTCTCCTCTGGAAAGATACAATCTCCCATGCCTTTTTTGGCACGGCCCGCTAGCTCAATTGGCAGAGCAATTGACTCTTAATCAATAGGTTGTAGGTTCGATTCCTATGCGGGTCACAAAACAAAGACCGCTCTTTTGAGCGGTCTTTTCTTTGTGTATGGCGTAAAGCGATAAACATTCAGCTATCAATGAATTTCTGCCCCGGCAGGGGATCTTTCATCTGGGTCACCAACCCGGCACTGACGGCCAATAATACTAACGCCAAGATCAGTGACGGTGTAAATGAGCCGTTGCTGGTTTTCATGGATTCCATAATGTAAACATAAACTACGGCTCCCTGTCCAAATAATTGGATCAAACCGTTAGATGTCCCTTCAGGTGTTGGATATGTGATCTCGGCCGCGTACTGCATCCCGATCGGCATGGCGCTGACCAGGAAAAACCCCAATACAACAGCGGAAATAAACAGTAAAGGACCTGATTGGGCGAATGTCAAACCAATCAAACCGGGAATCGCTCCCAAAAAAGCCAGCATCAGATACGGCTGCCTTTTTCTCTGTTTGTCTGATAATGCCGGCAGGACAACAGCACCTACTAATCCACCAGCAATCATCAAGGCACCCAATGTTCCGGCATCCGCCGGTGTGAAACCTCGGGGACGAATAATGGCTTCGATCCAGGTGGTCAAACCGTTGAATATACCCAATCCAATAAATGACACGACCAGATACAGCCAAAACGATTTGATCTTTAAGGCATGCTTCAAGCCATCCAACACAAGCGCTCGAGTTTCCTGCCCGGGAGCGCAAGGTGGGGTCGGCGGTTTTTCGCGAGCAAGGACCAGGAATAGAACGGATGAGAAGGCTGCTGTTCCACCAAAGATCAACTGCACAGTGGAAATCGACATTATTTCAACCAACGCAGGCGTGAGCACCATGCCTAACGCTGTGCCAACCAGGCCAGCCAGCGTCACCAACCCGACGGCAGTTGCTCGGCTCTCAACCGGGAACCATTTTGCCGGAACAGTTGTCCAGGCATTGAGCAAGAATGGCTGGGCTATGGCTATCCCGATGGTGCTCCACAACACAAAACTGTAGTTTTCTCCTGCAAAACCGCGAAGCAAGCCAAAGATTGCCATCAATACAGCGCCAATCCCAACCGCGATCTTGAACCCGTAGGTATCGATGACCCACGATGCAGGAATAGAAAAGGGAATAAAAGCAATCATGAAGGCCATGGACAGCAGGCCAATTTGCAGATCTGTCACGGCGTAGAATTCCGCTGCCAGGCCTGTGATTGGCGCATAGGTGATCCATAACATCTGGATGGTCAGGTTGATGAACATGAAAACTCCAAGTACAACCCAGCGATATCCGTAAAGTTTATAGTCGTTATTCATGATGGCTCCTTATTGAAAACTTCTTATCAGTTAATTAAACCCCATTTACCCAGGAAAGTATCACTTTTTTTGTACCAATCTTCTCATATATAGTTTAGAATAAGAGTGTAACAATATCGGTTTGTAAACATTATATAACCTTTAAGAGCCAGTCCATCTTTCAATATACAAAGAGAATAATATGAAAAAAGGGAAAAAAGCGCTCTATTGGCTCGTTGGCATTTTATCCTTATTCATTGTAGGTTTCGTATCCTGGATCGTGATTGAAACCGGGATCGAGGTCACATCCCGGGCGGAATTTTGCGGCACCTGCCACGCCATGGAGCCTATGGTCAAGTCCTACCTCGATTCCACCCACGGCGGCAATAACGACCGCGGGGTTATGTCGGCATGCACCGATTGCCATGTATCCCACGAAAACGTATTCGTCCACTTCCTTGGCAAAGCCCAATCAGGGACCCATGACGTCTGGGTCACTCTGACCAGGAAAGAAGGTACTCTAGACTGGCAGGCATTACGAGATCGCCGGGAAGAATATGTCTATGACTCCGGCTGCCTGACCTGCCATCAAAATCTCGAAAAAGCCACAGCAGATAATGGTTTCCATGATATGTATTTCAATAATGTGACCGACTCAAAATGCTCTACCTGCCATGACGGGGTTGGGCATGCCAACCTCAATATGTACCTCCTGGAAACCAAATACAAATATCACTTTGATGAAGATGTCCGTCAATAGTTTAGGGATAGGTGAAAAATGAAATTTATAAAACCCCTGGTATTCCTGTTAACAGTTTTATTGATCAGCGTGTTCCTGGTGTCCTGTGCTGACAAACCTGCTGTGGTTGAAGAGGGAGAGGCCAATCTCACTGATGCTGCCAGGGAATGCGTTGAATGCCACACCACAGAAACTCACGGTATCGTGGCGGATTGGGATAACAGCCGTCATGCAGAGGAAGGCATCTCCTGCATTGACTGCCACGAGGTCAATCCCGATTCACCGATGGCTCTTTCGGGAGTAGAAGGCCATGAAGATCTGGAGGTTGCGGTCTCGATGTTGATCCCACCCTCTGTCTGCGGAGAATGTCATGAGGATCAGGTAGCACAGTTCAACGCCAGCGGCCATTACCGGGCCCACATCCAACGAATTCCCAAAGCCGGCTTGACAGCACTTGTTGAAGTCCATGAAGGCCAGAATCATCCTGAATTCAAGACAGCCTCGGATGAGACCGGCTGTATGTTGTGCCATGGTACAACTCTGATCGTGGACGAAACTGGCCACCCCACGGCAGAGACATATCCCAATCCTGGGATTGGCAGTGTCTATCCTAATGGCGAGATCGGCAACTGTGTAGTTTGCCACACACGCCATGCATTTGAGAAGGCTGAAGCTCGCAAACCACAAGCCTGTGCCAGCTGTCACTTGGGCCCTGACCATCCCGATATTGAGATCTATGAGAACACCAAACACGGACAGATTTACGACACTGAAGGGGGAGACTGGATCTGGGATAGGCCTTAT
The DNA here is from genome assembly GCA_964406305.1 of uncultured Anaerolineales bacterium. Lineage (GTDB taxonomy): Bacteria > Chloroflexota > Anaerolineae > Anaerolineales > UBA11858 > B10-G9. The sequence continues at coordinate 9,167 of CAYORF010000100.1, forward strand.
GGAGAATGGGAACCCGGTGATTATCGGGCGCCTACCTGCGCCACCTGCCATATGAGCGGTATTGGCGACTTGGAACCAACCCATAATATTACCCAACGGTTGTACTGGAATCTATGGACACCGGAAAGCAAGGTCAGAAACAGTGATGATGTCATGTCCCCCTTGCTGGGCGATGGGGAAGCCGGACGAGTGGAAATGATGCAGGTCTGCAACTCCTGCCACAGCAGCTCACATACTGCCGGCTATTTTGAAAGTGGTGACAAGGCAGTCAAGCTGTATAACGAAGCATATTGGCTTCCTGTTGAAGCCATGCGTCTTGAACTGGAAGAAGCCGGACTGCTAAAAGAAAATCCCTGGAACGATGAATTCCAGATCCTCCATTACTATATTTGGCATCATGAAGGCCGGCGGGCACGCCAGGGCGCTATGATGGGTGCGCCTGATTGGGCTCACTGGCATGGATTCTTCCAGCTCCAGCAGAAGATCTACCGTGCTACAGAGATCTATGAACTACGCATGGAAAATGGAGTGATAGAAGAATTCGGAACGTACGTTGATAAGGATGAATAAAATATTTTCAGAAGGAACAAAAAAACCGCTCCTATGGAGTGCACCCCATACGGTGGACAAATAAATAAAAACCCTCTCTTGGGTAATTA
>CAYORF010000101.1:0-9560 GCA_964406305.1 uncultured Anaerolineales bacterium
GCTGCCAATCTGGCTCGAATTCGGCTTGGTGTAGCTCGCTCAACATCAGCTCAGCATCCATTTCATTGTCTTCAAGAATCAGAAGGCGGATCGGAATGCTCATTGCTTCCCTCGCGCTAGTGTAACCACCAGCCAGAACAAGCCAATAACTATAAATCCTCCCGATGACCAAATCTGCTGTGCCAGGACAAGCAGGCGGGTAGAGCGCGCCACGATCAACTCATCGAGGATAACGAAGGTTTGCGCTCTACCGATTTCCTCGTCTTCATCCCACCAGATTTTATATTTTCTTTCTGAAAACATTAGGCGTCCTTTCACCAAGACGGTCTTATCTCACCTGAACATTTCCTACGAGGTTGCATTATTTTCATTCAACAACTGTTCTATCAGAGGAAAAATGGCGGTGCCAAATTCGGACTTATGGATAAAACCATCCGCTCCAGCTTTAAGGGATTTGACTTTATACTCAGGGATGTTGTGTTGGGTTACTACGATGATCTTCGGTGGTTTGTTTGAGCTCTTTATTGCCTTGGTTGTTTCGATCCCATTTAATTCTTCCATGACATAATCGATCAAAATTATGTCGGGACTTAACCCTTTAAGTTGGTCAAGTGCTTCTTTACCTGATAGGGCGGTTCCAATGATGCTGATATTTTCGTTGGTCTGAAGATACCTTTTTGCCGCGTCGATGAACCCCAGGTTATTATCTATGATAAAAAAATTTATTGGTTCCAAAAAAATCCTCCAAAATTGATGTCAACCCAGAGTGCCCCTGAGCTTTTGAGGGATACAATAGTTTGAATTCACCGGGCATTTACGGCCGGTGTTGTTTATTTAAGTTTATAGGTGAAGGGAAACTAAAGCTATTGGTAAAATGCTTAAAAGGATTAAGTAATATACTTGGCTGTTTTGATCTGGGTTACTCGGAAATTAAACCGGCCCGAAGAGCATAACGGACCAGACCAGTTATATCGTGGACCCCTAAGGACTCCATAATGCGCAGCCGATGCGCGTTGACTGTTTTATGGCTAATTTTCAAGATGAGGCCAATTTCTTTAGAAGATTTCCCTTCAGCGATCAGCTGCAAGACCTCTCGCTGCCGGGGAGTTATTCGTTTAGAAATATTGGACTCCGCTTTTCGGCCTAACCCAACATTGCCGTTCAGGTAACCTTCCACAACGTGTCTTGCGATAGCCGGGCTTATATAAGTTTCTCCGCTCATCACCGAATTCACGGCAAATCCAAGCTCAGATATTTCAGCACCTTTCAGCAAGTAACCATGAGCTCCAGCATTCAATGCTTGAAGGACATATTCCTCTATAGCATGCATTGATAAAATAATTACCTTTATTTCAGGGTAATTTTTCCTGATGCGCGAGGTGGCATCCAAACCGTTCAAGTTAGGCATGGCGATATCCATCAAAACCAGATCGATCGGGGTTTCATCGATGATCTCTAATGCCTGACGACCATCCTTTGCTACAGCGATCACTTCCATGTTTTCAATATTATTCAATAATGCCCGGAAGCCGGACCGCACCAGGGCGTGGTCATCCACTAGCAAGATCCTGACAGTTTTCATGCCTTACCTCGCTTTATCTTTTGGTGCTTGATGGGGGAGGAAAGATCGATTAGGAAGATAACCGAAACGTTTGTACCACTTCCTTTTTCTGAGGAGATCTCAAATCGCCCCCCGATCAATTCAGCCCGCTCCTCCATACTCAGCAAACCTAAACTTTCACCTTGAAGGGCAGAGGCTTTCGCAGATTCCACATTAAAACCTGTCCCATTATCCTGGATCTTGAGGTGCAGCTCTTGGTCGTCTATAATCAGCTGGATATTGGCTTGCGAGGCATCTGAATGTCGAATAGTATTCGTCAAGGCTTCCTGAATGATTCGGTAACAAGTTATTTCCATCAAGGGGGCCAGACGTCCTTGATCCAGATTGGCCTCTATTATTATTTCGATATCTGATTGATCTTGGATTTGGTCGATCATCCACATTATCGCGGACATCAAACCGAGATCTTCCAACATGCTGGGGCGAAGGCTGACCGAAAGTGTTCTAACTTGATCGATAGCATCATCGATGATTTCCATTCCTTGTAACACGTTTTGTTTGATGCTGTCAGGGTCTTTTAGTAATTGGGAGGTCTGTAGATTTATTTTTATCGCAGTAAGAGATTGACCAATCTGATCATGGAGGTCTAAAGCTATAGTTCTTCGTTCTTTTTCTTGTATCTCGATCAGTTGTCTGGATAATGCCTTGAGTCTTATCCGTCCCCGTTCCACTTGCTCAAATAACAACGCATTTTGGAGGGCGTTCGCAATTGGTTTGGCGATCTCTAAAGCAGTCTCTAGATACTCTTCGCTAAATCCACCTGGTCCTTTGGCACTCAGATTGAGCGAGCCGATCAATTGGTCCTGAACCATGAGAGGCACATTCATCACTGAGCGGATTCCATTCATTTGGAGAAGTCGCTCTACTGGAGACAGCTTTTTTTTCTCATCCAGATCTGAAATAATGTGGATCTTACCTCGCTTCAAGGTTTTATAGATGTCGGATGCCTGCCGGGAAAAACGGGTTGGAGCCTTTTCCTCTCTTTTCCCGGGTGGAGTAGCCCCAATTATGATGATTTCATCTGTAATGGGATCGAATAAGGTTATGCTGGCCAAGTCCGATGGGAGGATGGATGGGACCAGAGCTAAGACTTTTTTGGCGATGTCTTCTGACGACTCTGCCTCCAGGATGGCCAAATTGATCTCACTTAGAATTTTTAATCGGATAGCATGTTTTTTTCGGACGTCCCCTGCCAGGTTTTTCTCGGTGACGTCACGAGCGGTCGCGTGAACTATACCCTCTACTGCATAGGTCGCTTGCCACTCTAAGGTTTTATATGAACCATCTTTACATTTATATCTATTAACAAAATTAACAACAGGACCACCTTCCAACTGTTCTTCAACAATTTTGTTAGTTTGTTCAACATCATCGGGATGAACGAGTCCATTCCAGCCTAATTTAAAAAGCTCTTTCTGGGAATAACCTAAAACTCTTTCCCAGCTGGGATTGACTTTTAGGAAATCGCCATCTGTAGAGCATATCGCCAAAAGATCTTGAGAAAGATTAAACATGTTTTCAAAATCAGACTCCACTTGTTTTTGCTTAGAGATATTACGGTTTACAGCAACTCCCCCAATTATTTTCCCACCTATATTTTTTATCATGGAAACTGCAGCAAGTACACGAATCTTTACATTGGCTTTATTTCTCTGGAAGATCTCACCTTGCCAATATCCATTGAGAAGAAGTTGGTTTTGGGATTCTTCTTGCGACTCACCAAAAAAAACAGTTTTACATACATCGTCGATATTCTTACCGAGTACTTCATCTTCTTTCCAACCGTAAATAAGTTCTGCAGCTTTGTTCCAGCTCGTTATCAGAAAATCCATATCTGTGGCTATAATTGCATCTGGAACATTTTGTAAAAGGTTTGCCTGATAAGAAATCTTTTGCTCTGCCAGCTTTCGCTGTGTGATATCATGGGCTGATCCTTGAGTGCCTATGATATTCTTCTTAGAATCAAGAAGTGGGACGGCATTAAAATTCAAAGCAATTTTAGACCCGTTTTTTGAAATATATGTCGTTGGATAGTCTAAGGCAGAACCACCCTCAAGATGCCGTGCAAACTCTGCCGAATTTTCCTCGACCTCCTCTGGAATAGTAAAATCAGTAAAAGGCTTTCCGAGCATCTCATCTAATTTATATCCGGTTGTCTCTTCCCAGGCAGGATTGAGATACATGAATTTGCCTTCACCATCACACTCCCAGATTAGGTCTTGAGAAGTTTCGATATAATTGCGGAATTTCGCCTCACTCTTTTGCAGCTCCTCCTCTCCTTGCTTACGCCCAGTGACATTGTCAAAGACTGCAACAATTTCCCCCGTGGACAACTTGTACACATAGTTCTCATACCAGCCTGTAATATTGTTATCCTTGTAATGGCTTTCCGGGAAATACTCCGGGACGCCGGTTTTCCACACCCTTTTCAAAACATCGAAAAGCCCAAACTCCTTAATGGTTGGGCGAGCCTCGAGGATACTCTTGCCGATGAGGTCCTCCTTGAGGTGCCCGTCCATCTTCTCTCCTGCTTTATTGAAATCCTGGAAGACAAAATCATTCCCATTGTCTCTGGTTGAATAAATAGCCACCCCGCTGCTGATATTGTTGAACAATTCTCTGTACCGTATTTCACTATTAAGCAGAGCCTCTTCTGACTGTAGGTGTTTAGTAATATTCACCCCGCAAGTAATCACGCCAACGACTTGATCATTGGAATCATATAAAGGATCAGCGGTAATAGTATATGTTATTGCGCCCTCTAATAATTCAAAGGTAATATCCTTTTGCAGACATTTTTCTGTGTCAATCACCTGCTGTTTTAATTTTATCAGCTGCCTTGATCCTCCGTTTGTATCAAGCTCATCGTCCCGCTTGCCAATCAGTTCGTTTGGATTAAAATCTGGATGGGGATTAAATATCCAGGTATATCGCAAATCAAGATCGGTTTGGGCGAATATTATTTCTGAACTTAAGACAGCTGTACGCAAGCATGTTTCACTTTCCCGCAATGCCTGCTCCAACTGCTTTCGCTCAGTGATGTCATGAGAAACGATGTAAAAGCGACGCTCTCCATCCATGAGAACTGGGTATGTGGTGGACTCAAACGTACCATATTCTCCACCAGGAAGTTTGAATCGGTATTCGAGATTGTTGATATCGCCTTCACCGGAAACCATCGCTTTCCAGGCTTTCTTCACCGTGTCATAGTCATCAGGATGCAATATGCTGAAGGGTTCAGTCCTCGTGTCACTGATGTCGCCAAAGATTTTCTGCCACGCGAGGTTGGCCCAGAGAGTTATCGCATTTTCGTCGCGCAAGCTAATAAGCTCATGCGTTGCATCGAAAAACAGATTCAGTCGATCCTCGTTCGCTTTTTTTGCCTCCTCCGCTTCTTTGCGCTTAGTGATGTCCTCAAACGTTGTGTAGACCTGGTAGGGTATTGGTTCACCCGGTTTATACAGAGGAATAGCATTGATATTGATCCAATGGGTTGCTTCTTCCACTGGGTGGAAAACTCCCATTATTATGTTTTTTACGGGGCTGCCTGTTTTTAGAGCAACCATACTGGGATGGGTTTCGCCCGGAAATTCGCTGCCATCTTCATGCATTGCTTTCCATCTTGGGTCCAAGGAAACGCGGCCCAACATCTGATCTAGGCTTAATCCTAGGATCCTCTCGGCAGCTGGGTTGGCAGAGATGATCTTTCCTTTCGCGTCTTGGTAGACAACGCCTAGCTCCATAGTCTCAAATAGCAAGCGATATTTATCATCTGAGTCTTGCATTGCTAATTCCGTCGACCACTCTCTGGTGAAAGTTTCTATTTTGGTTTCATCATCGGGTTTATTTCCAGGTCGAGACTGGTTGGGAGGTTTCTTGTCTCCACCTCTTTTTTGTTTTGGATCAGCTTTATTCTTGCTCTTCATAAACCACCTCCGTGGCTTGCGATCGGCTGCCATGGAAACTCCAATGTTTTCACGATTAATAGGCGCATAGAAGAATGAACACCTCTGTCAACGGCTCAGGAGTTTTTTGTTCTTTGGAGCAGAGGCGGCAGGAAGCTACCAAATATCAGTCTCAATCTAAGTATAGCATGTTGGGATGATTGAAATCGAGTTGCCAATCCAGTTAATACAACGATAGTTCCTGGTGCAGTTTGGGTGCAAACAGGATGGATTTATGGAAATTGCGTTCTCAATGGACAATCTTCTGTCAATTCTGTAGAGTGGATGGACGGAATTTTCCCCCATATACAGGATGTTCAGTTCCCCCGTCCAATTCGAAGTCAGACGAATATTTGTCTATCCTGTCTACGGGGCCAATAGTTTCTACGGGGTGGTAAATAGGGTAGAAACAATGGACAACAAATATAGTTTTCCCACCACAAGGACTGTCAACGCCCCGTTATCTTATTGTTCAGACAAGAGTTGTGATTTAAGGCTACTCATCGATTATTTTAAATACACCACTATTGACAAACATTCACTTGGAATATGTTTATGAACGATCTTGAAAAACTGGTAACTTTATTGTCAGAATTGAACTCCATCGGGGAAAAGATCTCCGGGATCACGCAGCGGCCAACCACCATCGGGCACACCGGGGAATATATCGCTGCCGAGATCTTTGATATTGAGCTAGAAGAATCGGCAAATCCAAAAGGATTCGATGGTCGATTTAGAAGCGGTTCCCTGGGCGGTAGGACCGTCAACGTTAAATGGTACGGCAAACTGGAATATATGCTGGATATAAACCCTGACGCCCTCCCAGATTTCTTCCTGGTTATGACCGGTCCCAAAGCTATAAACCCTACCTCAAAAGGAGGTTCTCAACCCTTGTTGATCAGAATCTCGAAGAAGAAATATTTATAATGGGCTTCGTGGCTATGCAGGCAGTCTATCTGCAAAACGACACGCTAATCACATATCTTGAAGGTCAATTTTCAAAGATAATTGAATACATAGCACAGGCCCAAAGGGAAATCCCTGCTCCTCCAGACAGCAACCTAGAAGAAATTGCTCTTAGACTTCTTAAAGTTGCATTTAATATTTCTTTAGTTAAGAAAACTCCAAACGAAAGAATTTAGCAATTCAACAATCTCGTATTGTTAAAAGTATCGAAGTGGCCAGATACCATATCTTCGATAAAACCAATAATCCAAAGTCTATGCGAGGAACTTCCGGCCAAGCAAGCACAATGCCTTGGCGCATTACTATTGCGTCTCCGTGCTAATAGTTAACTCCGGCCAAAATTATTTTAGCATTGACCGTATGCTCTTTTTATGTATATTTAATAACCTTAGCATGATCCTGCCTTGGCTACCACCTGGCAACCCCACTCCGGATTGAATCTTTTTGAGGGGATGACCAAAAACCCCCATTATGGAATCCTTAGAGATTCACGATATACCTGGCCTGGTGCGTTATGCTCTTCGGATCGGTCTAATTTCCGAGTAACGCAGACCAAAACAGCCAAGTAAACTACTTAATCCTTTTAAGTAGTTTACTTATTTCATAATACGCCCCTCTCTTGTAAACTTAAATGTACTGCACCGTCTGTAAATGCCCGGTGAAATCAGGCTATGCAAACCATATAAAACTAAATGGCTCTAAATGTTGACACCACTATTGGAGGATAATTTTGGCACTAATAACAATCTTTATCGTTGATAACAATCCGGGGTTCATTAATGCTGCAAAACAATATCTGCTGGCCAATGAAAATATCAGTATCATTGGATTTGCCATATCTGGTAAAGAGGCACTTGATCATCTGAAGAGGTTAAGCCCGGATATTGTTTTGGTTGATTATGTCATGGAAGAATTTAATGGGATTGAAACAACCAAAGCGATCAAGAGCTCAACGACCCCCCCCAAGGTTATTATGGTAACCCAGCATGAAATCGCTGATTATAAAATCAAATCCCTTGAAGCTGGAGCGGATGGATTTATCCGCAAGTCCGAGTTTGGCACCACAATATTCCCTTTGATCGAACAATTGTTGAATGAAAATATAGTAACTTCTTAGGGAGTGGCCCCGGCTGGATGGACCCTCCTGGAGCAAGGAGAAATAATGCCTTCAGAAGAGAAATATAAAATCTGGTGGGATGACAAAAAGATGATTGTCAGGGGACAAGTTTTTGGCGTCATTGACGAGAAAGCTGCTCAAGGAATATTAAAGGAAACTATCTTCCTAGCTAAAAACAAAGAAAACGAAATAGAATGGCTGGTCGATCTAAGCCAAATGACCAAAGTGACTTCAAAAGCCAGGAAAATACTCGCAGATGCCACAGGCCACTCAAGCATTAATAAAATCGTGTTTTTCGGGGCTTCAACTTTTGTCCGAACAGTTGTAAATTTCATTTTAGCAGACAGTGGTCAAAATAATACCAGGCATTTTATTTCAGAAGAAGCGGCTCTCCTCTGGTTGAAGGATGAAGATGAAAATGCCTAAATCTGATCTTGATCTATTCAAAGATGATGTCACCAAACGCCTAAAAGAATTGACTCCATTCCTGTCGAACTATGCCACGGGGGATTTTACCGAAAACATCGAGATTCCTGACGAGGAGGATGAATTCACCGAGCTTCTGGTAGGACTATCTCTGATGATCGATGATGTCAGGGAGATGATCCAAAACCAAGAAGATACTATCGCCAAATTGGAAGGATTCAATAGGTCAATGGTTGGACGTGAAAAGCGCATGATCGAGTTAAAAGGACTAATAAACGGTTTATCGCTGGAGCTTGGAAGAGTACCACCTTATGATCTATCTTTCGCAAAACAGGATGGAATTGATATCGATGAGGCATAAACAATTCCTACTAGGTTTACCATTCCTCTTGTTTATTATTTTATCTGCCTGTACTCCAGTTGAGGTTGATGTACCCAACGAAGAAGTTACAGTTAAATTAAAGTGGTTGCATCAAGCCCAGTTTGCCGGCATGTATGTTGCTGTCGAGAAAGGATTCTATGAAGAGCAGAATCTAACGATGAACCTGCTTCCCTTCACGTTTGAAGAACCAACAATAGATGCCGTTATTCAAGGGCAAGCTGATTTTGGAGTGAAATCAGCCAGCGAGATCATTTTAGCCAGGGAAGAAGGAGAACCAGTAAAAGCCATCGCGGTAATCTTTAAATATAGCCCGCTTTGTCTCTACTCCCTGAAAGAATCGGGGATCTCAAAACCACAGGATATTTTAGGAAAAACAGTTGGTTTGAAACCAGGACAGATAACCATTGCTTACCAAGTGATGATGAATAAATTGGAGATTGATAGAAGTCAGATCACCGAAACGCTGGTGGGGTATAGTGTCGAGGAACTTATCAATGGTACGGTTGATGTCGCCACTGGATTCAGTATTAATGAACCACACCAGGTAATTGAAGCTGGGTATGAAGTTAATATTATGTTATTTGAGGATTATGGAGTCCAGGTGTATGATGATGTTCTTTTTGCAGCAGAAGATACCATCATTAATAACCCAGATCTCGTAGAAAGATTCCTTAGAGCCACATTAAAAGGATGGCAGTATGCAATTGAAAATGAAGAGGAAGCTATTGATTTTGTATTGAAGTATGCCCCTGAAAGTAATAGAGGGCACGAAGCATATATGTTGAGTCAATCGGTGCCATTGATCCACACAGGTAGTTCACAAATAGGATGGATGGAGAGTGAAAGATGGGCATACACTAGCAATGTTCTTCTTGAAGCTGGTGTTATAGACGGTGAATTGGACATATCAGACGCTTACGCCATGCAGTTCCTGGAAGAGATCTATAGTAAATCAGATTAGAAGATGTTGAATCAAATCTTTTATGAGATAACTTGACCGTCGTATTCGAAAATTTGTTAATCATATAGAATTTAGGAATATTTATTTGGGTAGTGTCAAGAACATTGTGTAAATGGATGTAGTGGCTTGTCACAGCGGACACC
>CAYORF010000102.1:0-9432 GCA_964406305.1 uncultured Anaerolineales bacterium
CGTTTATTGTACCGCTGGGTTGTTCTTGGCTGTCCCACCACCCGACAGGCTCTGCATTCACCCCATTTCACCTTAACTGCGCCTAGCGCTGCCTTGTCACAGCGGAGAACGATTTCGGGTTGACCGAAGTTTTTGATGATCACTTATTATTCTATTTTTGGAGTTATTGATCCATTTCTTCATATATATAAAAATCGGCGAATGAGCCAGTCTTAGAGTCACCAGTGAATGGATACTTGTTGGGTATGTGGTTGCACAATTTCCATTCAGGTTTATTCTTTTTCACCCACTCGGAGAACTTGCGATTTCTAACATGAGCAGCTTGTCCCTCATCATTTTTATTTGTGTTAGATGAATAAATAATCACAAACTCTTCAGCCGAATCGAACAACCTCTGCATATATCCATCAAATACATCATTTTCAACAAGATGGAATATTACATCCAGCGATAGTGTTAACTGAGCTTTTTCTCCTTTATATTCATTCATCAATCTGAATACTTTTGTATTGTCACTAAAAAAGATCTCACGGCATCGAGTTATTATGTTGAGGCTTACGTCAAAACCAATATAAGAGGGATACTCAGCTAATTTAAGCTGATTGCCATCTCCACATCCGTATTCAATTATCGTATTGATGTGCTCTTGCCGAACAAATTTATTCAAAATTTCTGCCTTGAATTCAGCAAGCTTTCTATATGAACCATCTCCAGAATTTCCTCCAGAATCATATCTCTCACTCCAATAATTCTCAGAGCCTGTAAACGGTTTAATTGGGTTTATCCACTTTCTGTAAACGTTTCTTAAGATAGGCCCAATAATTGGAATCTTTTTTATCATTTTTCTCATCTCTTATCTTCATTTTATAGTCTAACAAGTTTTTAACCCTCTAGAGTTATTGCCCACAAACAGCTTTCTTTGAAGGAAAACATGGCAAATCGAGCCCCATATCCTACAAGCGAAATTAAGTAAGTTACCTCCAAGGTTAGTATTACATAATATACTTATTGTTAAGTTAGTTATCATAATCAACAAACGCATCAAATAATTGTTTTAACTTATTACAATAATAAATTGTGCAACCTTTTTTCTGTAAATTGACCAGTTTCTTTTTCATATGGTAACGTTCTTCCTGAATTGAAATTCAAATAAATTCTACCCATATCTCATATGTAATTCTTGCATATCTTTTCCCTTTGTATCAAATTGCAATATTATATTTGGTCATTTAAGAAATTTACCTCTTCTATGGATCAGTATTCGTCAATCTTTCAAATGCCTGTCTAGCAGCCTGGTTTTCTGGTGATAGGGATAATGCCTGACGGTAAGTGGCTTTGGCTTCCTCAGGTTTATCCGCCCATTCGTAGATTTTGCCAGCTCTCCAAAAGTACCAAAAATTCTGTTGCTGTTCTAACATAATCGCTTTCTCTATCGCCTGTATGGCTTCTCCTGGGTTATTGTCAAATTTATTTGCCCAAGCAATTTCATAATATACCTGTGACCAATTCGGAAATCTCCCCATTATTTCAGTGTATAGTTGCATTGCCACTGAAAAACTACCAGCGGTGCGCAGATTATTCGCTCGTTCTAATCTCCACCAGCGATTTTCAGGATTACATTTAATGGCTTTAACAAACCAGTCATCCGCAACAGCATAACTCTGCTCTCTCGCAAGCACTTGCCCGATAGCATAATAGCCATCCCCGCGCTCCGGAGCGAGAGCTACTACCTGATGGAACTCCCCTAAAGCCAACTCTAGACCATCTCCCCGTTCATAGTACACCCATCCCATGCCGATATGAGCAAATATGTTTCTGGGCTGTTCGTATAAAATTTGGCGATAAAAATCAATCGCATCGTCCCAAGATTTTTGCTTACGGTAAGTATCTCCCAACTGGAGCAGCCATGCCTGCCGCTGTGCCGATCTAGGATACTCATCTAATATTTGGTGCAACAGGAGTATCGCAGTTTCAAGGTCGCCTGCATCACTTGTAAAAATTGCTAATGAAAGTGTACCTTTCTCCGGATTCAACCCACAGGCTGCCCGACCTGACAACAAAGCATCTTGTATTCGGCCTTCCTCTTTGGCTTGCCAGGCAGCTTGGAGAAGTATACTGTATTCCCCTGCTCCCTTCCAAGCCTCCACCGCGCCAATAAAATCACCTGCAGCTGCGAGGGAATTTCCCAAGATCATCAGCGCATCCTGATTTCCCTCATCGGCCAATAGTTGCACCAATTTTATTGCTTCCTTAGGATCCTCCCCAGAAAGCGCCTTTCGTGCCAGCCACAGAGAAGCCCGCTGGTGAGCTCGCGGAGGTATAGGAGCAGTGCCATTACCTTCTATACCTTCTGCCAAGGTGTAACGGGCATATCCCAGTGACCAGATATTAACCTGGACTGCAGCAGTTACTGCTGGGATAACAGAAACTGTGCTTACTATCAGGACACCGACTAATAACAAATATATTTTCAAATGGGACATATGAATTTTTAGGGGTAAGCTACTTCATAAAAAGGGATAAGAATTAGCCTTTCAGATCTTACGATGGCTTACATAGGGATATCTGGGTAATTTTCTTGATTTAAACAAGATCCATCAATCCTCTCGCGGATTCCCCCACCATTGATAGATAAGTACTCCACCAGTAGACACCATCAACCCCATCAGACCTGCCAGCGCAGTAGCAACAAGCGTATTTGACTCGCCTTCTAAAGGAACCACTGCCTTGGCTACACAGTAGGCTGCCCGACTACCATGTTTAGCTACAATCCGAGTTTCGTCTAGATATCTAGCTTGAGCTTGATAATAACCCAATGCTCGGTTCCGCTCCTGCTCCAGGAGAGTTACCTGATATTGTTCAGTTTCTTTTTCCAGCGCTAATTGGGTGATCTGAGCCTCTAAAGTAGCAAGCTGGTCCCTCAGTTCTTCGTTTTGGCTCTTAATAGCAGAAGTCAGATCTGCAAGTGTTTCCCGGGCATCAGAAACCAGATACCCACCCCCATAAATATCTGTTCCCGAGATCTGGAACTGGGTACCACTCACCTCTCCGGTTGTCCGCTGCAGCAGCCCCACTAAACTGAGGGCATCACCGATCAGCAGTGTTTTGGTTTGGGTCTGTTCACCAAGACGGGAATAAAGTAAATCCGCATCCCGAATAATGCTCTTGTTTTCTTCAATCTCTTTCAGATAACGGCCAAGTTCTTCTTGGGCCTGATTTAGCTGGACCGGGATCACATAATTTTTGCTCTCTGGCAGGTATTCTTCTAACGATTTTTGGGCAGTATTCCAGTTTTCCAAGGTTTGAAAGACCTCTGATTCCATTTTTTCCAGATCCAAATTACCAATACCGTAGATCAACTCCCAGAGATATATCACTTCTTCAGCCCAAAGATTGGCAAATTCTGCCGAAAGTCCAGGATCATCACTGGTAACGGTCAATTCTAGATGTCGAGTACCAACCAGGGCAGCTTCTAATTCAGGTTTTGTATTATCATCTCCCTGACAGATGATGTTCATTTCCGTACATACCGTAAGCCAAACATCATCTGCTTCTGCTAATCCAGGAAGGGATTTTGTAATTTCTGTCAGCTGTTGGTAAGTGGTAATCGGGGAAGGATCATTAATGCTAGGTTCTAGATCAACCTCAAACAAGGATTGGGTGACACCCACCAGAGCGGTGGCCTCATATTTTGGGGACAGGATAAACTTGCTACCAAAAAAAGCCACCAAAGCCGCAATCAATGTGGCACCAATAATAATCCACTTGAATTTCAACAAGGTTTTTATCAACTGCCGCAGGTCAATCATATCCTCGTAATAGACTGAGTCGGGAGGGTTGTGTTCTGACATGGGTCTTTATCCTTTTGTACATATATCTTTGGGCAAATATACTTATGGTATTGTACCGTATCAAGGAATAAATATAAGCTAGATTCAACTCGTAAGTGCAACTTTGAAGGTTAAAAGAGGTAAGCTGGTGTAATATAAGCCTCTAGAGACCTACCAAGTCAAAGGAGCGTTTATGAGTTACAACCAGCTAGCTTTGCATGCCTCCGGCAACCCAATGTCAACGATATCAGATACACGCACTTTTGAGAAGTGACCATAAACAAACAGAAATAGCAGAAACGATAGGAGTCCATAAATTTACCATCAGTCGGGAGTTGAAACGGAACCAAGGCCAACGAGGATATCGTCCAAAACTGGCTCACCAGAAAGCGATCAACAGGCGTAAGCGGAACCAATGGCGTATTCAACCCCAAACCTGGAACTGGATTGAGGAAAGGATCCGTGAAGATTGGAGCCCGGAGAAGATTTCTTTTTGGATGGAGAGATACGAACAAACCCGGGGCAGTCATGAATGGATTTACCAATACATCTATGCCGAAGCTTTGCATGCCTGCGGCAAAGAAAGCTGGAGGTGAGCTTCACAAACATCTGCGATGTCAGAAAAAACGCCGAAAACGGTACGGAAGCAACGAACGCCGAGGGAAAATACCCAATCGGGTGAGTATCGAGCAGCGCCCGGCCATTGTTGAGGAAAGAAAACGACTGGGAGATTGGGAAGCTGACACCATGATCGGAAAGAAGAGTCCATACGCTTTAGTTACCCTGGTTGAACGTAAGTCGCGCTTCACATTATTGAAAAAGATTGATCAGCGCACAGCTGCGGCTGCTAAAATAGCAATCATTCAGATGTTGGCACCTTACAAGGCTAAGACCCTGACCATTACCTGTGATAACGGGAAAGAATTTGCCGATCACCAAGAGTTTGCCGAAGAACTGGATGCTGATGTATACTTTGCTCATGCTTACTCCTCTTGGGAACCGGGATCAAATGAAAATTCAAATGGGCTATCCCGGCAGTATTTCCCAAAAGGGAGTGATTTTTCTAAAATCACTGGTGATAAGGTACTATTTGCTGAAACGCGATTAAATACCAGGCCAAGAAAATGTCTGGATATCAGAACGCCCGCAATGGTGTTTTTTGAAGTTAGTGATGTTGCACTTGAAACTTGAATCCAATAATTTATGATAGAACAGAAAAATGACTTGATTAAAAGGCCAACTCATTTACCAATAACTAAATAATTAAATCCTGAAGCTATAGCATCATCTTCATTTATCACATTACGACCATCAATAAGAAATGGTTTCTTCAAAACACGATAAAGTTTCCTGAGGTCCAACTCTTTATATTCATCATGTTTCACCATAACGATTACCGCATGGCAGTCCCTTCCCTTTTCAAAGATATCCCCCTGAAAATCCTCTACATATGGATCATGTATGATTACCTTTACACCAAGACTTTGGAGGTGAGAAACAAGGACCTCACTGGGGCTGTTCCTGGTATCATCAGAATTTTCCAGATAAGCATAGCCTAATACAGCTATTCTGGCTTTATTGATGTTGATATTCACCTTTTTAAGGGCTTTGATTGTCAACTCAGCTATATGGAGAGGCATAGAATCATTGACTGCTCTGGCCGTAGGTATCAACTGGGGCTGATAGTCTTTCTGAACATTGGCGATCAACAACCAGGGGTCTTTGGGTATGCAATGCCCCCCCACTCCTGCACCGGGTAAATGCATATCCCTGCTGGGGCTTTTATTTACCAGTTCCCTGACCTTCCAAACGTCACCACCAACCGCCTCGCAAATCAAGGCCACTTCATTGGCGAAGGCAATATTGACATCTCGATAAGCATTTTCAGCGGTCTTCACCAGTTCAGCAGTAATACAATCTGAAGAATCAAGATCTGCATCCACCACGTTTTTGTATAAGGCTATCATGGTATCAGCTGTTTGGGTTGTCATCCCACCAACAACTCTACTTACTGTTCGAAGATTCTTTAATAACTTCCCGGGCATAACTCGCTCGGGACAATTACCCAGGAAAAAAACCTGGTTAACCGCTTTTCCACTGCTTTCTTCCAATAACGGCAGGACTAGATCCTGCATTGTCAGGGGAGCAATCGTCGATTCAACGATAACCAAAGCGCCTGATTTCATGACTGGACCTAATTCCCGCAGGACTGATCGCAACGCAGCATACCTCGGCTGATGATCCTCATCGACAGGTGTTTCTACATCAATCAGGATGATATCCTGGTCACTCAAATCCTGGTATTCCGTACTGGCTTGAAGATTGCCAAGCTGGATCACAGATCCAAGCAAATCATCCAAACCTGGCTCATTACCTTCGATCGGGGATATTCCACGATTGATCTTTTCAACCCGGTCCTCAACAATATCCACCCCTATCACTTGAAATCCTACTCTGGCAAACTCACAGGCAACCGGTAAGCCAACATATCCCAGACCGATCACTGCTATCTTTGCCGATCTATCTTCTATTTTTATTTTTAAATCTTGAAGCGTCATAACATTCACTCAAATAAGAAATCAATTCTCATTTTATACATAGACAATTTCGTGCTTTTGACCAGATTCCACTAAAGCCAGTGCCAACCTTAATGCCGCCAGACCATCTTCACCAGTGACAGGAACATCTGTTCCTGTTTCAAGAGCCTCAAGAAATGCGTTTATCTCAACTTTTAAGGGTTCTTGTCTCTGAACGGAATAACGTATCATCTGACCTTCACTGACCCCTTTGATAACACGCAAATCCCTCCATAGTTCCTCATCTACCTGGGCGTTTTCGAAGTAATATAAATCTTGGGTCAGGTCATCCACCCGGAACATTCCCCGTTCACCTAACACTAATGTTTCTCTAACTTTTGTTGGAGTAAGCCAATTGATTTCCAACATACCAATAATTCCATCCGGAAAGCGTAACAAACCAGTAACCAGATCTTCATGATCAGTATGAATGCGATTCTCCGTCTCGGCGAAAACACGCACGGGATCCATACCGGTTAAAAACCGCATCAGATCCAGATCATGAGGAGCTAAGTCAACAATGACACCAACATCCCGGATACGCGCCGGAAATGGACCAACACGTCGGCTGACGATCTGGAATATTCGACCCAGATCCCCTGCCTGAATTTTCTGTTTTAGCATTTGAGTTGCGGGGTTGAATCTGACAATGTGGCCGACCATTAACTGACGTTCAAGCGATTTTGCTTTAGTGATCAGGCGCTGACCTTCTTCAATTGTCGCAGCAATGGGTTTTTCCACCAACACATGAGCTCCGGCTTCCAAGGCCTCGGAAACTACCTGTTCATGTTGTACTGTCGGTACCGCCACAGTAACAGCTTCTGGCTTTTCATTTTCCAGTAATTCCTGGTAATTTTCGTAGGCTGGCACATCATAATTATCGGCGATATTCCTGGCAACATTTATATCAATGTCCGACACACCAACCAGTTCAGAATTTTCTAGTTGATTGTAAATTCGGGCGTGGTGCTGTCCCATAGAACCAACACCAATCACAGCTGTTTTTATCATCTTTGTTCCTTTAATTCCTGAAATTCCTCAAAACCGGAAAATATTGAAATTCATTTCATAATCAGTTCGGGACAAGAAGTCTCTTGGAATGAAGTGCCTGCACCACTAATATCCACACCGGGATAACCAGCGAAGCGGAGGATTAATAATTCTCTGCGAAAAAATCATTAACTGCTACAACAATACTGTCCAGATCGGCCTTGGTTAATCCCGGATGAATTGGCAGCGAGACCACTTCTTCAGCTGCAAGTTCTGCTTCAAGCAATGTTTGGTTGTATCCAAGATCATTCATATAATATGTCTGCTTATGGATTGGCACAGGATAGTAAACGCCGGATCCGATTTCATGTTCACGCAAGTACTCTATGAAGGCATCTCTCTTTCCACCGGATACTCTGATAGTATATTGATGGAATACATGTTGATATCCTTCAGGGACAATCGGAGTGGTAATTTTTTCTGATAGGTGATCTGTTAGATACGCCGCATTTTCCTGGCGTTTTTTGTTGAACCCGGGCAGTTTTTTCAATTGCTCATATCCGATTGCAGCCAGAACATCCGTCATTCGAAAGTTATATCCAAGTTCATCATGGTAATAACGACGCCTCATACCATGCTGCCGGATCACCCGGGCATCATCCGCTATACCTTGATCATCGGTTGTGATCATACCACCTTCACCAGATGTCATATTCTTGGTAGGATAGAAAGAAAAGGTTCCGGTGCCAAAGGCTCCAGCCTTTTTCCCCTGAAAGGAAGCACCATGACTCTGGCAGGCATCCTCAATTACAACAAGATAATGTTTTTCTGCCAAGGCCATGATCTGATCAATTTCTGCGCATAAACCAAATAAATGGACTGGCATGATTGCTTTCGTCTTAGGTGTGATCGCTCCTTCAATCAAATCTACAGCGAGATTGAAAGTTTCTGGATCAATATCAATAAATACTGGCTTTGCTCCTACAAAAAGAATACTGTTTGCAGAGGCAATAAATGTGAAAGGCGAGGTGATCACTTCATCACCGGGACCTATCTTATTTGCCAACAATGCTGTATGAAGTGCTGTCGTTCCTGAAGTCGTTGCAATAGCATGTTTGACCCCGCAAAACTCAGCAAAGGCTTCTTCGAAAGCCTTTACCCTTGGACCCTGCGCAAGCATTCCCGAATCCAGCACTTCCATAACGGCATTTTTCTCTTCTAGCCCCATTTTTGGGCTGGCAATACTTATCATTCAGTTTTCTCCCAAATATCAAGTGGTATTGAATATTCTTCTTCTTTTCCAGCAACAGTAGCCAAGACCACATCATCTGTTCTAGATTTTTCCACCAATTCTTCGCCGGAAGGGCTGACAAATCTGTGCAATCGGGCTGGATTTCCCCATACTAAACCATAGTCTGGAACGTCCCTGGTAACCACACTGCCTGCGCCTACTATCGCCCATTTTCCCACGGTTACGCCACAGCGTATTGTGCTGTTTGCACCCAATCCGGCCCCTTCCTTTATAAGCGTTTTGCTCAACTCCCAATCATCGCCCGACTTTAATGTCCCGTCAGGGTTAACTGCCCGTGGGAACAAATCATTCGTAAAACACACATGTGGTCCTACAAAAACACCATCTTCAAGCGTGACACCATGGAAAACTGAAACATAATTCTGGATCTTAACGTTATTACCTATTCTGACTTCAAAATCAACGTAAACACCTTTACCAATAATACAATTCTTCCCGATCGACACGTTTTCCCGAATCTGAGCTTGATGCCAGATACTTGTTTCATCACCTATGATGGCATTCTTTGAAACATCAGATGTTGGATGAATTCTGATGGTCATTTATAACTCCAGATCTATCATTTCCTAATTTTACCTCTTATTGTTCTTCTGTACTTACTAGATTCAACTCGTAAGTGCAACTTTGAAGATTGAAAGAGGTAAGCTGGTGTAATATAAGCCTCTAGAGACCTGTCTTGGTTCAGCGTGAAATGGAAAAAAGACCATTGATAAATAGACACTCC
>CAYORF010000103.1:0-9300 GCA_964406305.1 uncultured Anaerolineales bacterium
CTAGGATTCTCAGCCACGAGGGGGTATTGAACTTGGCCAAGGCTAAAGGATTCGGCCAGAAAATATTCAGAAGGATCACTATCAGAAGCGGCAGCGAAACTCCCATTCTTATGACAAGAATCCCCCAACCTTCTTCCTGGCGTTTGATCGTTCCACCTTCGTCCCGAGCTCGCTTTCGGAAGGAGGCTGATATACCAAAAGCTAGCAGGAGCACTCCTAAAATAGTCAATCGAAACACTAGGTTTACCATAACGTCTCTCTCTTTGACACTAGAAAAGGATCCGCCGCCTGATTATTTAGCTCAGGTAAAAAAAGATCCCAGTAGATCAATAAATGACTGGTCGATTACTGACCTTTTTTTATCTTCTTTTTTCTCTTCCTCCGGTTCCACAGGTTTCTTCCTGGGCACACCCCGGTCTCTGCCGGGTGCATTAACCACTTTTGTGATCTCGCCGTAATCCAGCCAGATCAAATCATCTGCGTGACAGGTATCGATCACGATGTTACCCGGACCCATATACTGAAAGGTATCCATCTCTTTTTCACAGATGGGTCAAAAGGTCCTTCGTTCCAGTTCAACAGGATCGAAAGTGTTATTGGGCTCGGGAGGGGCTTTGACTTTTGCTCTTTGAGAATCGATCGCATCCCGGAATGTGGTCCGATTGAACATCATTCCCTGGCACTTTGAGCACTGGTAGCCTTGAAAAAAATCATCATATGTCATCAAATTCAATACGATCTTGCAGTGGGGACATTTGATCCCTTCTGGGTTTTCACCCAACACCCGGAATCCTTCGTTGCTCTGTTCAGGAAAATGGTAGTTTTTGCAGTGTTCGCAAAAGTAATAGTCTCGTTCCCTGAACAAGGTCATTGGCGCGCCGCAATGTGTACAGTTCATAAACCTTAACCTTATCTACAGAAATAAGTATAACCGACCCCTCGCGGTTGTTTTATTAACCGGCAGTCGTTATTTGTGATCAGCCGAGACTTACCAGGATCAATTTTCCCAACCAGATGCCCCAGATTGGATAACAAACACCCAGCAAGAGGGATCCTCCATAAAAGATCGGATCCCGCTGGCCTCCCTTTATAAACCCGCCCACGATCAACAAGTATCCAACCCCGGCTGCGATACCGATCCAGATCAGGGCAGTTGGCAGTGTTCTAGCACCGATCAAGGAAACATTGACCAGGATCCCTCCCAAGCCAAAGGCGCTGCTGATAAACCTGGCTAAAAAGCTGGGAGGTGTGATCAACTGACTAAAGAAAAAAACCAGAGGGATCATCAACAGGACCTGGAAAACACTGAAGAGGTCGTTGATCTTTCCAAACGATTTTCCACCACTGAAAAACAGAATGCCCGTCACGAAAGTCAAAATAGTGGCAGCTGCACTCAGATGTGCGGACCAGCCACAGATTGAGATATTAACGGTAGGGGTCATATTTGAATTCCATTTTTGATTTCTGGTCCGAGGTATCCAATCTCGATTCACTCACCCCAATATTCGGGTCAATCGAGGGTCTCGGCACATTTCACTTGTCCCTTGAAAGAACCCCAGCTGGTTGGTTTTAAAGCCTGAACCATCCAGGCGTCTGTAAATTCCAGGGGAATATAATAAGGAGGTTCAAATCCTGCCGAAACGGCTGGTTTAAATCCATGAAGGGGATAATAAGATGGGTGGCCGAGCACAAAGACCAGATCAACACCATCTTCTTCCAAGGCCGCCAATCCCTCCCTGATCAGACTACCGCCAACTCCTTGTTTCTGGTATTCCGGAATCACAGCCAAAGGAGCCAGGATTGAAACTTTAAGATCAATTTCAGGATTCAAATATCCCCTAGTAAATAGGATATGACCAACTGCTTGTTGTTTTTGGAGAGCCAGCAGCGACAATCTAGGTTCTGCCGAGGGGTCGTCCAACAAATTCCGAACTAATTCGACTTCTTCCTCAGAACCAAAGGCTGCCCGCTCCACTTCCAGAAGATTATCCAAATCAGATGAGTTGGATAATCGAATGATTAAGTCCTTATTCATTGAATATCTTCTCGAAGGGGTATGCTTCCGAAATCAATCATTATTCCTCCATTGGGTTGACCAGCCATCAGATCCAGCTTTATGATAACCCATAATAATTCTTGCTTGAAAACAAAGAACCATGGGCAGTGTTTTATCCAAAGCTGGCCTGTGCCCGCCCATATTAATGGCAAAAACCGATTTACCGATCAGCATGGATTGTATAATTAATATCATCCAATCAACCAATCGATAAATCGGCGCAAGTCTATTGAGCAATGGTTATATGTTTATACCGGTGCCAGGGTGCCTGCGAAAATGATCCAGGCCAGGATCGATTTTGACACTAAGCTGAGAACGATATAAGCTCGCTCACCAAATAGATAATCTTTCCAGGGTCCTACCTTTTTATACTGCAGTACCATGTTGACCGCGAAGATGTTGAAGAATACAAACAGGGTCGGGTTAATGATATATACAAAGGTTGGGGGGCCTTCTCCACCACCACTAACAGAGCCAAAGAAATACAGGAAGATCACGATCCAGGGGATAATGCCGGCGACGCTTCCGTAGATGAAGGAAATCCAGTTAGTTTTCTCTGTGTGCTGGTTGTGATACTCCATCATGATACCAAACAGGTTCATCATGGCGTTGATACCAAAGATCAAAATAATGGCGCCCAGATCCCACAATCCAGACAGCATGCCAATCAAGACGATCATCAGGGACGAACTTAATGCATATTCATAGAACCGGGTGGGGTTCATACCTTTGCTTAGATTTTCCAGATACTTCTTCTTGCCTATTGTAGCCAGGTATAAATGGGCCACAGCTGAGATCAGCAAAAAGGCAGCCACCGCAGGTCCAAACCGCAGGTTATACAGCAGTTTTGTGTCTGGCTGTAAAGAAAGAGTTTCCAGGTTAAATCCCAAGAAATTAGTAAGGATTGGATATGTGGTGTCGTTGGATAAAACGATCATCAGGATACCCTGCACCAGGTGCAGAAAACCCATGATCAGGTTGAAACGAACCAATCGGGCAAGCTTTCCCTCATGCTCATTTCCAGTGGGTACATTTACTTTTGCCATTTTAACTCCTCTATTATTTATAGTTTTGTTATGGATTTGTACATATTAGCTTGACAATATATTGATATAATAGCCTGTGCGCGGTCTTTTGTCAAGGGGTAAATTAAAATTAAGTTAATGGGGCAGTGGAATGGGCCTGGTGTGAGAAACTGTATCAAACTTCGAGCTGCTCAGTAACAAATTGGAATTCTCGCTCGATGCGTTGTTTGCTCAAACCCATCTTCCTTAAGGAGTAGCGGTGTTTACTTTTATAGGATTTGGCTTTCGCGGCTTCAGTTCTTATTATCTCAGCGAATTCTGGATTGATCTCGAAATTGAATCTTTGATATATATCCCGGATCGTTCGCTCTGGATCTGCAACCAGGTCCTTATATAAGACCCTCACATACTGATTAGCAGGCAGCGATTTTAAATACTGGTGCGGGTACAAATACCAGTGTTTGGAATACTCAATGACTGTTTCCTGAAGGTTGTACTCATTTTCTGGATCGCCATAGGTATGGCAGTGTTTCGAATAAAGGCTGATCGTGGAAGGGATAACCTGGAGCGGGTTGCGGACGATATTGATGAATTTTGCGTCCGGGAAGTATTGATGCAGGGTTTTAACCTTAGGTGAATAGCTGGGGTTCTTGGAAATATAACGCTTGCCGCCATGAGAGTATATATGTTTCCTGACAATCTCGGAATAATAATCCATGTCCCTTTTTTTAACATCTACCGGGACCTGGTCGTCATAATAAATGTATTTTTTGATCAATTTAGGGAAAGGGAAGAAGGCCAATAGATCAAATGATGACCAGACGTGAAAAAGAACCTGTCCATCCTCCTCCGCTTCATCCAGGCCGATCTTGTGCATATAGGTTTCTTTCTCAACAATACGGTTGAACAATCCAATCACCCATCTCGCCGGATTGCCAATAGCGTAGTTTACCTTTAATAACCATCGGTAGAATTTTCTTCCCACCACGGATGGCGCCATATATAGTTCAAAGCTTGTAAAACTAGTTGATTTATCATCCTTGGTCAATAAGCGATGTAGAAATGTTGTGCCGGATCGAAAATTCCCAACAATGAAAACCGGCTCTTTTACATCCTGTTCCTGATGTTCAGGGTAAAAGAGGTTATCAAACAAATAAGCGATCCGCATGCTGAGCATCCAGGCCGGCCAGAACAGGAAGATAAACAAATTGATAAAAAAGCGTTTAGGGGACAGTCTACCGGGAGTGCCTTCCGATTTAAAGAAAGCAAACTTGATGGTTTTTAGATAAAGTTTCAGATTAAATCGCATATCTAGATTGATATAAATACTATGCAAAAATGCCTGCATTAAGGAAATTTGTGGCTTTGATCCTTTTCCAGTATAGCATAAATGGCTTATATGATTGTTGATCAAATTTTAAGGCAAAAGTTCCCATCCTTGTCATCCTTTCACCTTCCTGTATAATGAGGCCATACACTAATAATACGATAATGATGAAAGCGGAGACCAGTACCCGGTCCCCCCATTCAGAGAGTCCCCGGTTAGTGAAAGGGGATTGGATGGGACCAGCGAAATCCCCTCCGCATCCAAAGCCACCAGGTTGAGGACATCGCTCCCGCAGAGGCATTCTGCCGTAAGGGGGCCGGAGCGACCGATATCTCGCAGCCAATGAGACCGCATTCCGCGGTGAAAGCAGGTGGCACCACGACCACCCCTCGTCCTGCTGGCGAAGGGGTGTTTTAATTAAATGGAAGCAGGAGTGCAGACATGTTAGATATCCAATTATTCCGAGAGAATCCTGATCTTGTGCGGCAGTCATTGATCAAACGACATCAAGATCCTTCCGTAGTTGACGATGTAATCAAACTGGACGAGAAAAGGCGAGCCTTGCTCCAGCAGGTGGAAAGTTTACGGGCAGAGAAAAATCAGGCCTCCAAAGCTATTGGAAAAACCAAGGATCCAGACGAACGCCAGGAGAAGATCGCCGCCATGCAAACCCTTGGTGATCAGCAGGACAGCCTGGAAACTAAATTAAAGGAATTAGAGCCAACCCTCAAAGCCTTGTTGGGAACCTTCCCAAACCTGGTGGATGAGCGTGTGCCCGAAGGATTGGATGACAGCGAAAACCAGGTCATTAAAACAGTGGGAGAAATACCTGAATTTGATTTTGAGCCCAAAGCCCATTGGGACCTAGGCCCCGAGCTGGGTATCCTTGACTTTGAGCGCGGCACGAAGTTGTCAGGGAGCAGATTCTATATATTGAACGGACTGGGGGCCAGGCTGCAGCGAGCCCTGATCAGTTTTATGCTTGATACTCACACAAAAAATGGTTATCAAGAGCGATACACACCTTTTATGGTGAAGGAAGATATTGTTTACGCCTCTGGCCAGCTGCCCAAATTCGAAGGAAACCTCTACCATGACCATGAGGAGGATTTCTGGTGGGTGCCCAC
This sequence comes from uncultured Anaerolineales bacterium, assembly GCA_964406305.1. Lineage (GTDB taxonomy): Bacteria > Chloroflexota > Anaerolineae > Anaerolineales > UBA11858 > B10-G9. The sequence goes on from CAYORF010000103.1 coordinate 5,536, forward strand.
TGCCGAGGTGTCCTTAACCGGACTGCATAAAGATGAAATTTTGGATGAAGCCGAACTACCTATCTCTTATACGGCCTACACACCCTGTTTTCGGCGTGAGAAAATGAGCGCTGGCAGGGAAGTGCGCGGGATTAAACGCGGCCATCAATTTGATAAAGTTGAAATGTATGTTTACTGCCACCCAGATGACTCTGAGATGCAGTTCCAGCGCATGTTGGCAGACTCCGAAGGAATTTGTTCGAAACTCAATTTGCCGTATCGCGTAAATAATCTCTGTACGGGTGATCTTGGGTTTGCCGCCTCATATACCTCAGATATTGATGTTTGGGCTGCCGGCTGCGGAGAATGGTTGGAAGTCTCATCAATCTCCAATACCCGTGATTTCCAGGCCCGTCGGGCTGCCATCCGCTACCGTCCCGAAGAGGGAAAAAGCACCCGTTTTGTCCATACCCTGAACGGTTCTGGGCTGGCTTTGCCCCGGGTGATGATCGCTGTACTTGAAAATAATCAACAAAAAGATGGCTCGGTCGTGATCCCTGAAGTCCTGCGCCCCTGGATGGGCGGGGCTGAAATTATCGAGCCTTAGTGAAAAGGAGACCTCGAGGATCTTAAAACCTCCGAGGAACATCAAATGCCAAACTGGTTGAATTTGTCTCTCAATATTTTTACATACTTGATCATGGCTGTCGGTCTTTTTGGCATGGTCATCCCTATCTATCCCGGAGTCACTATCATTTGGGCCGCAGTGCTGATTCATGGGATAGCTACCGGATTTGCAGTTCTTGAGATCTGGGTCCTGGTCGTTATAACTCTCTTAATGATTGGTGGCACACTGATAGACAACCTGCTGATGGGCGGCAAAGCCCGCCAGGCCGGCGCCAGTTGGCTCTCGATCGTTGGGGCATTATTAGGTGGCTTGATCGGTACCTTTGCTTTTCCCCCCCTTGGAGGAATCGTCGCCGCTCCAACCATGCTCTTCTTACTGGAATACGCCCGCATCAGAGACAGCCAGGAAGCCTGGGATACCACCAAGGGTTTGTTAACAGGGTGGGGGCTAGCTTTTGTGGCCCGTTTTTTGATCGGCCTGGCCATGATCGTGGTTTGGATCATATGGGGTGTGCGTTAAAACAAATTCCCTGAGTTTTGAAAACTCAGGGAATTTTTATTGAATTTGACACCACTCTCCCCTTCATCTACGCTTAAAAGGCAATAAGGAGAGCTCCATGATTCAGGATATAGACGGTTATCAGTCCAATCCCTTTGTAGCCCAAATTTATGACCAGGTCATTCCCTATCGGGATCGTCCTGATGTGGAGTTTTTTGTCAACGCCGCAATAGAATCTGGCGGACCAGTCCTCGAAGTAGGCTGCGGGACCGGGCGGGTTCTCATCCCTACTGCCCGAGCTGGAATTTCCATCACCGGGCTGGACCTGTCAGATCACATGTTGGATGTCTGCCGGGCTGACTTAAAGGAAGAAACTAGAGAAGTCCAGGAGCGGGTGAATCTGGTGCAGGGAGATATGCGCGATTTTAACCTGGGTCAGAAATTCGCCCTGATTACCACGCCTTTCCGACCCTTCCAGCATTTGATCACAACCGTGGATCAAATCAAATGCCTGGGAAACATCCACCACCACCTTCAACCAGGCGGCACATTTATCCTCGATATCTTCAACCCCTCACTAGCTGGCATCACAGCGGACAATCTGGGTCAGGAGATAGGAGCGGAACCTGAGTTCACCACCCCGAAAGGTATTAAAGTTCGCCGCCTTAATAAGACCAATCAACGAGACCACCTCAAGCAGATCCTGGATGTAGAGCTGATCTATTACCTGACCCATCCTGACGGAAGGGAAGAACGTGTTGTGCACGCCTTCCCGATGCGCTACCTGTTCCGCTACGAAGCAGAACATTTATTGGCCCGCTGCGGCTTTGAAGTTCTGGATGTCTTCGCAGATTATGATAAAAATCCACTAGGATCAACCTACCCGGGCGAATTGATCTTTATTGCCCGGAAACAGGACTGATTATTAGTTCAAGTTTTATGTTTAATGTTTTGAGTTTGATATAAAAGGATTGAAATATGCTTTATTGGATTGGACTTGTCCTCACGCTTTTAGCAGCGATAATAATCTTCCGCATGTTCGTCCGCCGAGATTATCTCCAGCGCGGAAAATTGGGATCCTTGTCTGTGACCCTCGAATTTGTTGTCTTCGCCCTGCACGCCAACGTGATTTATCTTCATCTATCTGTGCCCTGGCCTCTGCTGCCGCCAGCTCCTGAAAATCCGGTCCAACTCTATTTAGGCGCAGTAATCAGCATCTTGGGCTTGCTGACCACCTTGGCGATCATGGCTCATTTAGGATTCAGCACTACAATTGGTCAGCGGCCCGGGGAAGTGCGTCAATCGGGGCCTTACCGCTGGACCCGCAACCCCCAGATCCTAACGTACGGAGTGATGCTAGTAGGCCTGGGGATCATGTATCCCTCTCTCCAGATAGCCGCCTGGATCCTGCTCTATGTTGGAATCGGTTATCTGATGGTAATCACCGAGGAAGAACATTTAAGCACTCTCTTCGGTGAGAAGTACGACGAGTACCGCAATGAGGTACCGCGCTTTATAATCAATTGGAAGAAAATTGCACCTCGGAAACAAAGGAATAGTCAATGACCCTCTTCCCTCCTCTCAGCCTGGGTTGGCTCAACGGCTGGATACCGATCGTCATATTCTACGGAATCTTTATAATCTTATTGAAGATTTTCCCAAAAGAGACTGTGGATCGTCTCTATGAAGATTCCGGATGGACCCTGGATCAAGCCCGGCCAGCAAAAATTGGGCTGCCCTTTGCTCTGGCCGCAATGGTTCTAATTCTCTTTACGTCCCTGAAAATCAACCAGACAATATTCTGGATTGGCCTTGCTTTGGCTTTGATAGGTCAAGCAGGCTTTCTCTATTCCCTACATACTTTTAACATCACACCCGCGGGGGAACCAGTAACCAAAGGATTGTATAAGATCTCGCGCAATCCCCAGTGGGTGACATTTGCAGTGGGCATGGTCGGTTTCAGTCTCATGGTAGGCAGCTGGACAGTTTTGGCGCTGCTGACTGTGCGAGTGGTCATGAACCATTTCCGAATTCTGGGTGAAGAAAAGGCACTGGAAGATCAATACGGGAGCTCTTACTTGGATTATAAAAAGTCCGTTCCCCGTTATTTCGTTTTTTTCTAAGGTCCACAACATGTCAATAACATTGAAACCACACAGTGTGATCCTCTTCCAGGGTGATTCCATCACCGATGTCGGCCGCAGTCGTCGGGTTATTGGCCCCAATAACCCGGACGGGCTGGGGCATGGATATCCCCAGTTGATCAGTAAATATATATTGGAAAGTTATCCCGATCACTACCTGCAGATCTACAACCGCGGTGTGAGCGGTGATCGGATCCGCGATCTGGCTAACCGCTGGCAAAATGATTCCCTGCGCCTGCTTCCAAATATAATCAGCCTTCTGATCGGAGTGAACGATACTTGGAATTATCTATATATGGGTATGGGTTCCGACCCTAAGGATTACCAAGAGGTCTACCGAAAGCTCCTCCAGGACACTTGCCAATTACAGCCAGACACACAGTTTATTCTCTGTGAACCTTTTGTGCTCATCACCGGAGAAGTGACCGAGGAATGGTTGAACGATATTAACGAAAGGCAGGAAATTACCCGGGGGCTTGCCCGGGAATATAGCGGGGTGGCCGTCCCCTTCCAATC
>CAYORF010000104.1:0-9299 GCA_964406305.1 uncultured Anaerolineales bacterium
GGTGGTACATTCTTGCCGAAATTAGATGGTACATTTACGTGTGCTAATTGACACGAAACAGGGGGGAATGATAATCATATAATCCCCATCTTGGGATCATCTCAAGATCTGACCACGATTGTCAATCAATATGATATCCCTGAAATTATCTTAGCAATTACCCATGATATGAACTCTGCTACCTTTAGATCTTTGATGGATCTAAAGGAATTTTCTGTTGTTATCACCTTAATGACTGAATTGTATGAGAGCCTGACTGGAAGGGTGCCGATTGAACATATAGGAGATAACTGGTTTATCTCCCTACCAATGGATTCTGCTGAAACCAGCCTATTTTATTCATATGCGAGCAGGCTTTTTGATATTTTCAGTGCATCTGTGGGATTAGCAATTTTACTTCCCATTTTACCAATAATTGCCTTGATCCTTTTTCTAGATTCTCCGGGACCAATATTCTATAAACAAGAACGTGTTGGTAAAGGGGGTAAGAAATATTTTCTTTATAAACTGCGTACCATGATCCCGGATGCAGAGGTTGGAGGAAAAGCCCAGCGGGCTCAGCAGGATGATCCGCGCATAACCAAAGTGGGGCGCTGGTTGAGAAAATTTCGTCTGGATGAAATGCCTCAATTATTTAATATTCTCAAAGGTGAAATGTCTGCTGTAGGACCCAGGCCAGAAAGACCTTCACATCTGGTTGAATTGGATGAAAAAGTACCTTTTCATCGTTTACGCAATGCGGTTAAGCCCGGTATGGCAGGGTGGGCAGTAGTCAATTATGGTTATATCGATGACTTGGAAAGCGCAAAACTAAGATTGCAGTACGACCTTTATTATGTCAAGCACCAATCCTTGATGCTTGATGTCATCATTCTATTCCGTACGTTTGGGCAAGTATTTATGTTAAAAGGAAGATAACTTGGAACGAACACAGCTTTTAGATTAATCTGGATTGTAATTGGATAAAAGATAAATTGGTTATTATTGGAGGAAACTACTGGATTACTGTTCTCCTAATTTTCTGCTCTAAATCAACTATAATAGACACGATCTGTAAAACTGTATGGGAGGAATATTGTTCTTCGATATTGTCGTCATTGGAGCTTCATCAGCAGGATTATATGCTGCGGAGATCTTGGCAAAGAATGGGAAAACTGTAGTTGTGATGGAGCAATCTGAATCGATAGCTCCAGAAGCCAGGACATATATAATTACCCCTGGTTTGTTACGAGTGATGCCTGATTTTAACCCGGATCTGATCCAGCATGAAATTAATCAGATTGTCATACAAGCCGGATCTGAACAAGCGGTAATCCCCCTCTCAACGCCAGATTTAATTTTGGATCGGAATAAGTTTATCATTGATCTAACAATGCGCGCCCGAAAGGCAGGCGCTGAAATCTTAACTGGAAGTAAATTTCTGGGATTTGATGTCAATCAGGAGAAAACACATCTGTTATTTTCTAATCGGGGAGAGGAAGAACAGATATGTACTCAATATTTGATTGGCGCTGATGGTGTGAATAGCCAGGTGAGAAATCATTTCCAAATTGAAAATATACCTGCTGTACCGTTACTCCAAGCAGAAATAAAACTGCCCAAAAACTGGGATGTCGGTGTCACACAGGTCTGGTTTAATGTGACTGATACGCCGTATTTCTACTGGTTAATTCCTGATCAAAATAGAACAGCGGTTGTAGGTCTAGTAGCTGAGCCTGGAGCTGACATTCGCAGCTTATTGGATAATTTTCTAAACGAACACAATTTCCAACCGACTAATTATCAAAGTGGTTTGGCGGCCCTGCATTCACGGAAATCTATTTCCAACGCCCTGATAGGAGATCTTCCGGTACTCTTTGTGGGTGATGCTGCAGGTCAGGTAAAAGTCTCTACAGTAGGGGGAACAGTGACTGGATTATGGGGCGGAAAAGCAGCAGCGGAAGCGATCCTTAATGGATCATCATACCGGAAAGCACTTCTGGAAGTGCAACGGGAACTTAACCTCCATTTGTTAATCAGGACTATGCTTGAAAAGATGTCCGATTATGATTATGAACGTTTGGTACAATTAATCACCCCTTCCGTTCAATCGTTGTTGAGTCGACATGATCGAGATGGAATGCGATCGCATTTTTGGAAATTACCATTCCTGCAGCCAGGTTTAATCCCATTAGGATTAAAACTTCTTCTGACTTAATGAGTCTTGGTTTGCTTGCAAGGACTAAATTCCGAATAGGGACCTGATTTATTATATTTATCAGGAACAAATCATAGTAAGATGCCGTCATACCAATAATATTTCATTATCATTAAAAATGTTATTAGCGAAAAATTAGGAAATTTTATGAAAAAAGATAATTTGAAAATATTAAAGACTATAGTTTTTAGTCTAGCAGGGATTACAATCCTGATTGGTGGGGCTTATCTCCTATTTTCTTGGAATAAGCCACTAAATCCAGCTCTGTCCCTCCCAACGGAGGTTAATGGTAGCGAGACTCCCGATTTGAGTGAGTCTGATGGGGAAGCATCTGTAACCCCTTCACCAACGGAAGAACCTGTCTGTGGTGCTCCTCCTACGCTTCATATCCTGGTATCAGGTGTAGCATCCAGTAGTTATTTATACGGGTTGGCTGATGCGATCCGAGTAGCTCGAATAGATTTCCAAACCAAGGAAGTATCTGTTCTCGCTTTTCCTCGAGATTTATGGGTGGAGATTCCCGGACTAGAGAGTAGGGGGATAGAAGTAGGGAAATTAAATCAAGCATATTTTTACGGTACTGAAGGAATGGGATATTTTAGTGGAACCGGATATGGATCAGGGTTATTGGCTGAGACATTAATGCTAAATTATGGATATCGTGTCGACCGTTATTTGGCAGTTAATCTAAATAGTTTCAGAATGATTATCGACACATTAGGTGGGATAGATGTATACCTAGGCCAGGACGTATATAAAAAGGTTAATGAACAACCTGAATTATTTCTTTCAGCTGGATCTCATCATCTAAATGGAAAAGAGGCTGAGATACTCGCCAGGCAGCGGATAAATATAGGTGATTTTGGCCGGATTAATAATCAAACTGTTATCCTGAAGGCAGTTGCCGTCAAAATGCTTTCTCCTTCAGGTATTTCTGCATTACCTGCTTTGATTGAACAATTAAGGTTCAATGTTCAAACCGATTTGAGTCCAGCTGATATTTCACAGTTAATTTGCCTCGGCGGTATGCTGGACTTTGGAGAAGATATAAATTTCATTACTCTACCAGATTCGCTCATGGTTGAGGATATGATCTATGACCCAACTCGCGGTGTTAATACGGCTGTTTTAGTGGGTGATAATGAGAAAATCAGCGAATTATTAATGGAATTTCAACAAAGAAATTGGCCATAAATTGCGAATTATGTCATGGTCGGAACCTTGTTCCGAAAATGAAAATTTTGCTCCAGATTATTGTAAAAAAGAGTTCCTTGTCGGAGTATATCCTTTATGATAAGATACCTCGCGGTAAATAAAATAGCCATCGGGAAATATAATGTTTGAAAAATTGAAACAATCTCCTATAAAGATCGGTATCATATTAGCCGTATTGATCATTATTAATATTGTAGGCTGGTATCTATATTTCAATTGGGATACTCCCTTCGGTGATCCCCTTGATTTACCGACTGCTACAGAGGAAATGGCTCTCGATACAGATACGGAGACAATTGCCCCTGGGGAAACTGAGGAAGCCCTAATATCGACTACGCCTAATCCTGATTTTACAGCAACGATCGAGCCAGTATGTGGTGATGATCTTTCTATGACGATCTTGGTCGCTGGAATAGATTCTGAAGGTTACCTTTTTGGTTTAGCCGACTCAATCAGGGTTGTCAGAATCGATTTTCAAACCAAGAAAATTGTTGTACTTGCATTCCCTAGGGATCTCTGGGTAGATATTACTGGAACCGCTGCTCAAGGCGTGACCGCGGGGAAACTCAACCAGGCCTATTTCTACGGTACAAAAGGTATGGGGTTTTATGATGGATCTGGGTATGGGGCGGGATTATTAGCTAATACTTTGCAGAATAATTTTGGATTGAATGTTGATCATTATATTACTGTTAATATCTATGCATTCCGGAATATTGTAGACGCATTAGGTGGATTGGACGTTTACTTTCCTGAAGAGATTTATATAAAACACTTTGAACAGCCCAAACTTTATCTGGATGCTGGAACACAGCATTTGGATGGGAAACAAGCTGAACAAGTAGTTCGCGCCAGAATTGATATTGGTGATTTTGGTAGGATAAGGAACCAAACTCTGGTATTAAAAGCTCTTGCTGCAAAAATGTTGACTTCTAATGGAATTAAACAGATTCCAGATTTGGTTACGCGATTGATGACTTATGTACTGACGGATTTCAGTGCAGCAGATGTAAGCAAGATGGCTTGTATGGCCGCTCTGATCGACCCTAAGGAAGATATCATTTTTGATAATGTGATCCCTGTGGAAGAAGAAGCTCAGATCGGTAAATGGATCCAGGATGAATACCTGGGTTATATGGTTTATGCTTTGTCTTATGATAGAGAGGTTCTTACCCAAAAATTGGCGGATTTTCAGGCAGGAATTTGGCCGGAGCAGTAAAATCTATACTATTAAAATAGAAGACCGGATGCTGATAAGCATCCGGTCTTTTTTTGTATCAATCGAACTTCTGGCACTTATTCTATTACTTGGTCATCTGTAAGTAGGTCTTGGTAGACAACTGCCACAGATTTAGCAACAAACTTCCAACTGAAGTTTTCCTCCACATAAGGTCGGGCATTCTTTCTCATCTCTACATTGATCGATGGTTGATCGAAGATGATTTTGATCTTTTCAGCCAATTGTTCTGCATTTCTAGGCTCAAATAGAGCCCCAACCTGGTTTTCTTTGACGGTAGATTTTAAACCGCCAACACGAGAGGCGATTATACTGCTTCCGCAAGCCATGGCTTCAATAGCCGTCATTCCAAATGGTTCATAGTATGATGGAATGACAGTGATATCTGCCGCGCTGTAATATTTGGACAATTGATCCTGGCTCTTACCGCCGGTAAATGTGATTTGTTTTTCGATACCATATTCATCGATCATTGCCATATATTCTTTATATGGTTCTTCGGAAAGTTCTGCCCAGCTCAGGAATGGTTTATCCGTTGGTGGACCACCAACGATCACGGCCTGGATACTGGGATTATCGGCCAGGTATATGGCTTCCAATAATGTGTCGATCCCTTTTCGTTCCTCCAATCGCCCTACGTATGTGATCAAGAAATCATCTGTTGAGAAAGCGATATCCTTTTTAGATTCCTCTTGGGAAAGCGGCTGGAAAAGGTCAAGATTTACACCGCAGGGAATAATGGTTATCTTGTCTGGATCTGTGTGGTATAGCTCAATGAGATCTTCCTTTTCCTGGGGGGTTGTGGCGATGATCCGGTCAGCGGACTGACATAACTTTTTTTCTATTTCCAACCTGGCACTTGGACTTTGGTCCCTTATTCCCAGAGTTTCCTCTTTGATTACACCAAGGGAATGGAATGTGTGTACCAAAGGAATGCCCCATGTGTTTTTTAAATGGAGGCCGACTGCGCCGCTCAAGTAATAATGACTGTGAACCAGATTATATTTTAAGCCGTGTTGAATTTGATATGAGGGAATCCAATCAGCAATCTCCCTCAGTAAATTGATCAGTTCTTCTTTCTGAATCTCTTGAGGGGGACCTACCGGGATACGGATGACACGGGTACCGCGGGAATACTTCTCCTGGTCTACTTGTTTCTCACTTTCCCAACGTGAAAAAACATCTACTGTCAGGCCAAAGGCGCCCAGGTAGCGCGACAGCTCTTTGACATAGACGTTTTGACCTCCATGGTGAGGTCCTCCTAGATCCGCAAGGGGATCCCCGTGAAGGGAAATGAAAGACACGTCCCAGGACATTATTTTGCCATACCTTCTGTCAGATCGACTTTTCTTCTATTTGATTATAAATCAGATCCTTATTTATCAATTTCTTGACATGGCCCACATTTTGCAATTTCAGGGCAGCGATTTTATGAGCGAAACAAACTGCTTCTTTCCAGGATCTGCCGTCCAAATGAGCTACCAGAAGGCCACCCCAGAAAGCGTCACCACCCCCAATAACGCTATCTACCGAGACTAAAGGCAGCGGACCAACCTTCTCTACGGTCACTCCATCTGATATCGTCACTATCCCACCACTGCGAGTTATGATTACAACCTCAGCTCCCAGGTCATGAAAACGATCCAAACAAGCTGTTTCAAGCTCTTTTTCATTCATGTTGGGATCAAATAATAACCGGGCGTCTTCCATTGAGGGTTTGACAATGGTGATATAGGGCATAATTTGAGACAATACCTCCCAGGCTTCGACTTTATCAGGCCAAATCCTGGGATTGTAATTGGGGTCTAGAGAAACGACCTTTTCATAGCGTTTTGCCAGGCGCAAAGCTCGGTGAATAGCGGATCGTGAGGGTTCTCTGGAAAGTGCAAAACATGATGTATGGACTGCCCGGGAGTGTTTGATCAGCTCTTCGGGAGTTTCCCGAATAGTTAGAAGAGAATCCGCGCCGCGGTTTACCTGGAAATCAGGCACCCCGGTGGTTTTGGTAACAAAGACTGATGTCGTGGGGAGTTGATCAGTCTTGAGGAGTGCATTTGTGTTTACTCCAAGGTATTGAAGAGATTCTTCCACGAATTCTCCGAACCGGCCTTCACCAATCTTAGAAAGAACTGCAGATCTAGATCCTAATAAAGAAGCATAAACTGCTACATTTGCTGGCTGCCCGCCGAGAAAGCGCTGGAATACCTCCGCTGTTCTGAGCGATGTGGATTGGCTGGTAGCAATAAAATCAACCAGCGTTTCACCAACACCCAGCACCTCATATTCCAGGTAAGCCGCAGTCAGTTCTGCGATTGTAATATCATTTTCTGGAAGGGGGTCCTTGAAGTAGGGGTGGATAGGGAGATGTTTTCCACCCAAATTATTCTCTTTTGCGAATTGCAGGATCTTCAGATAACCTTCAGCAGTTCTTTTCCAGATATAACGGGATAAAACCCGCTGATAACCAGCTTCAGCGAATTGCTGCCAAAGTTCACGATTTGATGTTAGTTGATATAACGCCGTGCTGATCTCATCTTGATCTGTTGGATCGACCAGTAAGCCGAATTCCTTATCCCCGTTCAGCATACTCTCGCTTGGACCCCCGAATTTTGCGACAACTGCTGGCATGCCGGAAGCCATGGCTTCCAAGGGGGCCAGGCCAAAGGGTTCATACAGGGCTGTTAGAGCAAATACGGATCCTTTTGCTGCAAAATACCTGTAAGCAGCTCCCAATTGATGCTGGCCCTGGATGGAAAACATAGATACCTGGCCTCGCAGCTCCGATTCATCAATCACTTTTAAGATAGAATCGAGGACACCTTTTTCTGTCTCACCGACCGAATCAAATCCGTTCAGTGGGTCTTCCAAATTTCCTGTCAGGATCACCAGGTTAGCTTTTTGTCTCAGTTCTGTGCTGGAAGCAAATGCCTGGACCAGACCCAGGTGATTCTTTTTTGGGTCAAGGCGGCTGGAAGCGACAATGCAGGGGAATTCTAGTCTATCCTTTGCAATATCCCTGGATAAATTTTCCTCGATGTGTTTATGAAGTGTTCCTTCCCCTTCCATTTTAGAATCTCGATCGAAAATTTCAAGATTCACTCCTGGAGGGATAATCGAAAAATGCGAGTTCTCCGTCCAGTCGACAGCGCCCCTGTAGGCGTTATGACTGTACTGGATATGGCGTTCCTGTTCTGTACTGGTAATATTGACAATCGAATGGTTCATAGATAAACGTTCTGCCAGTAAACGGCGGCGGAAGAAAAAATAATCCTCCAATTCCTGGAGGTTTTCGCTGTTCACTTTCAGTTTATCCATTTTCTGAGCGCCCAGAGAATGAGCGGTAAAGGAAAAGGGGATTCCGGTCAATTCCTTGAGCAATACTCCACATAATCCCCCATCTCCATAATGAGCTGAAAAGAAATCTGGATCCTGCCCTTCATTTTTATAGAACTTGATTACATTCGGTACCCAATCAGAAATCAGGTAAGGCCATAGAAGTTCTTTCCTTAGGAATTTCTCCGGTCCGGCAGGAAGACGGATAATTTGAACATTGGGAGAGTCAGGATAAACATCAAAAGTTTCTCTAAACTCAGGCCAGGCTGGGTCAATGATCTGCCGGGTGAGGATATCCACCTGGTGGCCAAGTTCACCCATAGCCAGGGCAACTTGCTTGACGTACACCAACTGTCCGCCAAAATCGGGATGCTCCGTCCAATAACTGTCCGCGGGGTCAAAGTTCCCTTGTGGATTAAGAAAAGCGATACGCATAAATTATCCTTATGAGTTACTATCTGACGAAATCAACAGTGTAGAATTTCCGGGTAACACCATCATGCTGGTAATAGACCACGCCCACGCCCATTTGTAGTGAGTGAGACCTTAACTGTTGCCTTTTCCTGCGGCACAGAAGTTTTAACTTTGGGTGTTGCAGTATAAGGTTGGGGAGAGCTAGTGAGTGATGGCTTTGATAGAGTAGGGGTCTCAGTGATCTCGAGTGTCTCTGTGATCGTAGGGCTGCTAGTGTACGCCAGAGTTATTGTAGGAGTGTCTGAGGGAGTAAAGGTTGGAGGTGGTTCCTTAGTGGGGGTGAAGGTGGATTTGATATGGAAAGGTGTTTTTGTTGAAGTACCCTTGATGGTGTATTTCTGAGATGCTTGAATCTCATCACAAGCGCTTATCAGGCCAGCAATAAGGATCAATAGAAATACAAGTTTTCCAAATCTGGATTTACTCATCATCAAGTTTCACGGTTGTTTATAACCGAGCATAATACCTGACAATCAGACAGTCAGGATAATAATCTGCTGTCTTCTTATTATATCGTCATGGTTAACAGGTTATGGATTGAATGAAGAGGGAAACATCCTAACAGAATTGAAAGGTATTACTATTATTTCGCTGGAGAAACAGAAAAGTCTTTATTTACCAATAAATCAGCTTGTGGCCGAAGAGATTGAATAACCTCATGTTCTTTCTGTAATACCTGCCAACGATAATCATTTGTGGGTTCTTTTCCACTATCAAACTGGGCTTTTTTCGTCTCATGATAAGTCAGATCAATGCAGGGCATAGTAACTTGATCCTGGCCTTCATGGAACTCGTTTAGGTTGCGGTTTATTGTATTCCAATCATATTCTGAATAACCAATAC
>CAYORF010000105.1:0-3434 GCA_964406305.1 uncultured Anaerolineales bacterium
CATCGCTGCTTCATCATTATTGGTTTTTATTTTTGATTTCACATCTTTTGGAGTTGTGCTGGTTTTAGGCGGACCTTTATTTTCCACCCTGGAAGTGGAGATCTATTACCAAACTATCAGCCTATTCAACCTGCCCCTAGCGGCCACACTCTCGCTTTTGCAAATTGGTTTTACTCTGATCCTGACCATCGCTTACACGAGCTTGATTGGCCGCATCAATCAACCCGTCGAATTATCATCACGAGAAAAAAGCCAGCAACCACTAATATCAACGCGGAGTAAGATCCTGGCCGGTCTTATGATCGTATTTTTGCTTGTGTTCCTGATCAGCCCATTGGCATCCCTGGGGTTGAAATCATTCAGTGGATCGAGGCCGGGATCCCCACCTACACTGTCATTTTACAGGGCACTTGGCGAAAATCCGCGTGAATCCCTCTTTTATGTACCCCCCACTACTGCACTGGGGGTTTCGTTGGGATACGGTTTAATCACTGTCGTACTGGCTTTGGCTTTAGGATTACCAGCAGCCTGGGCTTTGGCAAAGAAAAACCTCACTCTAATGGACAAGATCTTGGATCCGGTATTAATGCTTCCACTTGGCACATCGGCTGTGACATTGGGACTGGGTTTCCTGGTGGCGCTGGATACTCCGCCGCTTGATCTACGGACCTCCCCTTTACTGGTGCCGATTGCCCACACCCTGGTAGCTTTTCCCTTTGTGGTCCGCAGCCTGACCCCGGCTTTGGCCAGCATCCAACCAAAATTAAGGCAGGCAGCAGCGGTCCTGGGTGCATCACCCCGACGTATCACCAGGGAGATCGATCTGCCGCTGATAGGCCGAGCCATGTTAGTGGCGGCTACTTTTGCATTTACTATCTCGATCGGGGAATTTGGGGCTAGCTCATTGATCACTCGTCCGGAATATCCCACTGTACCAATTGTTATTTACCGTTTACTATCCCGCCCGGGTGCCCTGAATTACGGCCAGGCAATGGCTTTGAGTACGATCCTGATGATAACCACCCTGGTTGGCATGCTGATAATGGAATTTTTCCGAGTAGGAGATGTAGGGGAGTTTTAACAGATGCTTCGCATCCGCACCAAAGACGGAAAACAGGGACGTTACCCGTTATCCTGTCTTCAATCTCCAGTCCCCGATCTTTCAACAATAATCTTGACTTGAAAACCGAATATGATAAAATTGAAATTCGCTGGGGGCGTGGTGTAGCGGTTAACATGCGGCCCTGTCAAGGCCGAGATCGCCGGTTCGAATCCGGTCGTCCCCGCCAGCTAAAGAGAACCACTCCTAATTGAGTGGTTCTTTTATTTAAGAACAATCTTCTGCACACTTTCGGCGATCCATTGATCGCAGATTGAATTCCTAAAAGGATATAATTAAACTCATGGGTGAGATCCAACCGAAAAACCCATTACACGGGATCACGCTGGAGAAAATCGTCACCAACCTTGTTGAACAATACGGCTGGAGCGAATTGGGGAAACGTATCAAAATCCGCTGTTTTACTCACGATCCTTCCCTGAAATCCAGCCTGAAGTTCCTGCGCAGAACCCCATGGGCCAGAACAAAAGTCGAACAGTTATACCTGGAGTCAAAAGAGAAGGGTAAATGGCAAAGCTGACCCTGGATCTGCATAGGATTTATAACCGGGGAGAAAAAATTGAGGTCGCTTTAAATGAGGTCATCAGGGAAGCCATGGATAAACGAATCAAGATGGTGGAAATTATTCCCGGCAAGGGGAGCGGTCAATTAAAGAAACGCGTACTGAGGTTTCTGAATCAAAAAGAGATTAAATCTCTCTACCACCGGGTTGAAAAAGATGATAAAAATTTTGGCCGCATCTTGGTCCATTTTCGCCATTGATGTTTTGGAGAGATAGGATTCAAACCTGAGGGGCATGAATAATCTCAGGTTAGCAGTCCAGCAATATAGGAATTCGGCAGCCCTATGGTTGAAATAAAACGGGTCCACATCAATATTGGAAGCCTGGTCCGGATTGTGCTTAAAAAGGATCAGCGAACAGGAAAGTTGACTGAAGGAAGGGTTAAAGAGATTTTAACTAATTCCCCAACTCATCCCCACGGTATCAAGGTCCTCCTGATAGACGGTCGCGTCGGGCGGGTCAAAGAGCTGTTGGATACCTGATCGAATAAAAAGCCCTTCCAGACATGCATCGTTTTTCCTGCCCTTACCTGCAAGGGCAGTCCACCCCCAAGAAATATTATCAGATCTCCTCCATTCGGAACATTTTCAGTAGCATCCTTGAAAAACTCATTGAGGAATTCATATTTTTTACTGATTCTGATCTTTTTTGAAACGATAGGATCTGAGAGCCATTTGAGAGAGTTTGAAAAGCCAGACCGGTTACCCTTATCCCATGGAAACCTCTTCAAATAACCCTTCTCAAAAATTGATCTGGATTTCGCTTGTGGTCAATTTGCTGGTCTGCATCATAATTTTGCCCCTAATTCTGCAGCCTGGTTCAACATTCAACATCAGACAACTGTTGGAAACTTTGTTCTGGCAAGGCATGGGGCTGATCGCTTGGCCAATAACACTGGTTATGGCATTGATAAGTCCTCTATTTTCTGGCTCTCTGCCTCGGCTAAATGATATATTCAGCCTTATTCTATATCCCCTGATCGAAATCAGCCTGATCTTGATAATCGCAGGAAAGAAATACAAATGGATTCTATTACTTGTAAGCCACATCCTGATTCTGATGTCATTTATCATGGCCTGGACAGCGATCCTGGGAGGTTATAATTTTATGGTGAGGTAAATCATCTACCTGGAGAGTAACTATGCTTCTTAAAATTGGAAAAATCATCCTATACATAATTGGCATCTTCCTGGTCTGGCAGATCCTTTTCAGACTTATTCGTAAAACGATCCCTTTTCCAGCCCCGGCATTCATCGGAATATTTCTGGACAGCGATTACAGGCGCAAGCTGCAGCCCCCGGTTGGAGTAATTGAAGGTAGCGGAATCAAAACTGGCCAGCGGGTTCTTGAGATCGGCTGCGGTAGCGGAGGATTTACCACATTTGTGGCCCGGGCTGTAGGACCATCCGGCCAGGTGGAGGCATTAGATATCCAGCCGGCCATGTTATCTCAATTGGAAAAGAAACTGGCCCTGCCTGAAAACAAGGATATCCAAAACATAACCTTACACCAGGCCAGTGCCTATGAGCTTCCATTTGAAGATGAAGTCCTTGACTTGGTCTATTTGATCACTGTCCTGCCGGAAATTCCAGACCAATCTCGGGCTTTGGAAGAGATCAGGCGAGTCCTGAGACCTGGCGGTATCCTGGCAGTCTCAGAACTGCTGATGGATCCGGATTATCCCCTTAAAGAGACCACTGCCCGAAGATGTGAAAAAGCCGGTTTCCAGTTGGAAGGGTTTTATGGAAACTT
>CAYORF010000105.1:3534-9169 GCA_964406305.1 uncultured Anaerolineales bacterium
AATTTCGGGAGTTTTTTCATTCCCGAGAGAAGATTTTCGGTTACACTGAATAATGTAGTTTTACCCGTTGTAACATTATCCCTTTCATTTACGTTTTTATATTGAAAGTACACAATCAAACCTATCTGGAGGTAAATGAAGTCTTCGTCCACTAAAACCATCTGGTTGACAGCTGCCTTGATTATTTTAAGTCTTATGCTAACCGGTTGCCTTCCCGAAACACCACCCCCACCCTGCACAACTGATTTCCTGATCTGGTCCATTAACAATGCCAATAATAATGGCCCTAACACAGACACCATTAATCTTGATCCGGGGGGTGTCTACCAATTGGGCGTGGTAGATAATACCGTCGACGGAAACAACGGTACCCCATCCATCACCACTTCGATCATCATCAACGGCAATGGAGCTACGGTTCGGCGAAGCACCGGATCACAAAAAGCTGCCATCGGGCTTTTTCATATTTCCCAGGGGGGAGAATTGGTATTGAATAATATCCGGTTATATGATGGCATTGGCGTTGAACCTGCCGATACCACTCTCCCTCTCCGCAATAATGGTGGAGCGATTTTCAATACTGGAGTACTAACGGTCAATAACGGTGATTTCGATTACAACAGGGCCAGACGGACAGGCGGCGGGATATATAATATCGGAACTATGACCATCAATGCATCCACATTCCAGAATAATGAGGCTGATTATAACGGTGACCCCGGTGGATCCGGAGGAGCAATTTGGAATGGAGGTATCGCGACCATTAATGATAGTACATTTGTAGGTAATATCGCCAGTCAATCTGGCGGCGCAATATCCAACGGCGGTATGATGACAATCACCAACAGCACTATCTCCGCCAACTCTACGACACTTCCAGAAATTGTTAGCGGCGCAGCAATAATGAACGGTGGTACCGGTACCCTGCATATCAGTTACACCACGATTACATCGAATGCAGGGACTACTTCCGGAGCAGTCTGGTCGGTATTAGATACGATCGAAATCGTCAATTCGATCATCGCCGGTAACCTGCCTCAGAACTGCAGCTACCCTGCCACCAGCCCGACCTCAGGTCCCAATCTGGACGACGATGGAAGCTGTGATAATTTTACGATCAACGCTGATCCCCAGCTTGATCCCCTGTCCAGCAATGGCGGTCCAACCCAAACTCACGCTATCGCGCCCAGTAGTCCGGCTAAAAATGCCGCTACAGGGACCTGTCCGGCAACCGACCAGCGCGGCGAATCCCGGCCCGCATGGCTCTGCTTGCGACCTGGGATCCTATGAACTCGCTGGTAACCAGGGTGGTTCCTCAGACCCGGCTGAACTCAGCGGTATGGTTTATAACGATATTAACGGTGATGGTGTGTACACCCCTGGCGAACCAGCCTTTGCAGGCGTGGAGCTGGTACTCGGTGATGGTTCCTGTTCGACAGCCGGCGTCTCCCAGACTACGATCTCTGCTTCAGATGGCAGCTATCAGTTTAATTTACTCCCGCCCAATGCGGGAACCTACTGCATCAGCATCGATCCGTCCGTTGAGCCCAATACTTCCATCCTGATCCCAGGAGGCTTTACTCAACCCATCGGCGGCGAGTACGAGATCACACTCACAGAAGGTCAGGATATGTCCGATCTTTTCTTCGGCTGGCAGTTCCAGCTTGATAATTTACAAAATCCCTTGATGGAAATTACCACAGTTCACCTGGACAGCACCACCATCCCTGTCAACACTTTCAGGGAGGTAGAGGTGACCGTCACCAATGTCGGTAATGGCACTGCCTCAGGCTTTGAACTGGTACTGATCCCCCAATACGGTGATGGGCCGCCCAATCCTGCCGGTTATGATCTGCTGCCGGAAATGGCGCCCGGTGCCAGCCACACCGTGCTTTTCTCCCCGGGAGTGATGTATAGCTCGTTAGGAAGCTACACCCTGCGTACCATGATTACCGACTCCTAGTATACACTTGGTGATCCAGACCATGTCGGCCTCTATGGTGATTACGAGGACACTCCGATCAACGTCGTCGCCAATTTCTGCAATCCTTTCAAGGATATAGAGGTTTCAATAATGATGTTGAGCCTCCCTCCGGATACCCGCATACTGCCCGTTTATCTAAGAGTGGAAGAAGAATTCTTCCCTGGTTTTGAACCTGATGGCGACCTCCCCAACGAATACATCGCTAAGCTGGGAAAAGAAGAGGCTAATCAAGCCAGCCAGCAAGGCTTCCCGAATCGAGTTTACTGGATGTTCTACATCGCTGAGGGCGTGGAAGGCACTGACCAATCTTTCACTCTCTGGTTGCCCGACTGCCCGGAACCGGTTTATGAACTGCCTGCTATCCAAATACCCGTACCCAAACCGATCACTCCAACCTGCAGTGTTGATCTGAATGCAGAGGATTGCAAAGCAGCCGGCGGATCTTATCAATTGGTTGGCCGCCAGTACCAATGTGTTTGTCCTTAAAATAATAGTCCCATTCCGGCGATTCATTTTCAATGTGATTCTAGTCTCAACCGAACAATCTCCAAGAAAGGTAAGAACCCCTCCTCCGAGGGGTTCTTACCTTTTCATTGAGTGCTTAAATTTTTACTAAAGAAAGATTATATTTCCATCATCTTAAAACACACCTCCCACCACCCATGTTCCACTTACAACTCTCTACATACGCTTTACCTCGCCGAAGGCATCGTGGCAGAATTCACAAGTTGACTTATAATATGGTCGGTACAAAACTCAACAGATCGAGGTGAACGATGATCCATTTATTAGTAAGCGTTAAACAAGTGCCTGACACCACCAACATCCGCATCGACCCCGAAACAGGCAGCATGATCCGCAAGGGTGTGCCTGCCATTCTAAACCCCTATGATGCCCATGCTGTAGCATCCGCCGCGGAGTGGAAGAAAAAACTGGGCGGCAAACTTACCGTAGTTACCATGGGGCCACCAGCTGCCGAGGAAGCACTCCAGGAGTGCATCGAAATGGGCGCCGACCGGGGCGTGTTGATCTCCGATCGCGCCTTTGCCGGAAGCGATACCCTGGCCACGTCCTACGTGCTGGCAGAAGCCATCCGCAAGATCGACCAAGATGATCATGTCGACCTGGTTTTCTTTGGCAAACAGGCCATTGACGGCGATACTGCCCAGGTAGGTCCTGGTGCAGCCATTCGTTTAGGGTTGCCCCTGGTTACATATGCAGTTGAGATCCAGGATATCAATGAAGAAGAAGGCTATGCGTTGATCGTCCGTAAAACGGAAAGCGGAAAAGAGATCATTAAAACTACACTGCCGGCAGCTTTAACAGCCGAAAAGGCCATTGCTGAAATCCCCTACGCCGCTTTGCCGGATCTGATCACTTCTCTGAAGTACAAACCAGAAATCTGGTCTGCAACAGAACCGGTCGCTTATGACGTCGAGCAGATCGGCCTGGTAGGCTCTCCCACAATGGTTGCCAAATCCGGTAGTCCTGAAGCCCACGAACCGGCAGAAACCATTAGTGTTGAAGAAAATGGGCTGAACGGCGCTGTAGAGACTGCTCTGGGAAAGATGCTCTCTATCACTTCCGTGGCCGCTTTATTGGAGGATCAAAAATGACCAGACGATTTTGGGTATTTATTGAACAGGACCATGGAGAGATGCATCCCGTGGCGGCCGAGCTACTCGGGGTTGCCAATTGCTTGGTCTCTGAAGTTGCTGATGAACTAGAAGCCAGCGGTGAAGAAGCCGTTGTTGAAGGCATCCTTGTTGGACATAATGTTGATAACGTTGCCAAGGAAGCCATGATGTACGGGGCGGAACGGGTTTACCAGTTGGATGATCCTGCCTTTGAGCATTATCTCAACCGGCCCTATACTGACGCCCTCACACACCTTGTTGAAAAATACAAACCAGAAGTCTTTTTGATCGGGGCTACTACCCTGGGCCGCGACCTGGCCGGGGCTGTTGCCACTTCTGTAAAAACCGGCCTGACTGCGGACTGCACCAAGCTGGAAATGGGTCCTTTCCGCAAGATTGAGAAGAAACTCCTCTTAGCAACCCGGCCTGCCTTTGGCGGCAACGTGATTGCCACCATCGTCTGCAAGGATCACACACCTCAGATGGCTACAGTCCGTCCCCGGGTATTTGAAACTCCAGTACGGAATACAAAAGCCAAAGGCGAGATTATCAAAGAGGAATTTAAGGTTACCCCGGAAATGATGGCCGCCAATCTGGTGGAATTCATTTCTGATACAAACGCCGGGGTCAACCTGGAGTATGCCGAGGTGATCGTCTCAGGCGGCAAAGGCCTGGGTAATTCTAAAGGATTTGAATTGATCAAAGAACTGGCAGACGAGCTGGGCGGTGTGGTTGGCTCCAGCCGGGCCGCTGTGGATGGTGGCTGGATCGACTATGCTCACCAGGTCGGCCAGACCGGAAAACACGTCCGACCCAAACTGTATGTCGCCTGCGGAATATCTGGCGCTATACAGCACAAGGTAGGCATGCAGGATTCTGACTATATCCTGGCCATCAACACTGATCCTCAGGCACCCATTTTTGAAGTAGCATCTCTGGGTGTGGTGGGCGACCTTTATGAGGTCATCCCGGAAATGATCAAACAACTCCGTGCTCAGAAAGGAGCTTCGGCATGAGCAAAGATAAATTACAGTATGATGTTATCGTCGTAGGCGCCGGCATGGCAGGTTCCACCGCAGCAGCCATCGCTGCCCGGGAAGGCTTAAATGTCGCCGTGATCGAACGGGGTGTAAAACCCGGCAGCAAAAATTATTTTGGTGGAGCTTTATACACCCATGCGCTGGTAGATATCTATCCTGATTTCTTCGACCGCAAACCACCCCTGGAGCGCCCGGTCACCGAGACCGGCTTCTGGTTCCTGTCAGATGACGGCCTGGTAAAAGCCACCGTTTCGGGCGGGGTCGTGAACAACGATCCGATTGACGCCTATGTGGCGTTGCGCTCAGAATTTGACTTGTGGTGGGCGGAGCAGGCCGTTGCTGAAGGCGCATTCATTATCCCCAAAACTCTAGTAGAAGATTTCATCTACGAGGACGGCAAAGTTATCGGCGTTCAGACAGATCGCCCCCAGGGTGATGTTTATGCCCCGGTGGTGATCATTTGTGAGGGTGTTAATAACCTGCTGACCCAGAAACTGGGTTTAATTGACCACGATATCAAGATCTCCAAAACCGCCCTAGCAGTAAAGCAGCTGATCTCGATCCCTGCCAAGGATATCAACGCCAGGCTGGGCCTGCCCGATAATGACCACGGCATGGCCATTTCCGTTATGGGCGATGTTTCTATGGGATTGGCCGGACTGGGATTCCTTTACACAGCCAAAAGCGCCCTCTCCCTAGGAGTTGGTGTGACCCTTGATGCTCTCGAGGAGTCAGGGATTAAACCCTACGAACTGCTCCAGCGCTACCTGGAACACCCGGCTATTGCCCCCCTGATCAAAGACGGGCAAATGATGGAATATGGAGCTCACTTGATCCCCGAAGGCGGCTGGACCACAATGCCCAAACTTTACACTGACGGCATTCTGGTAGCTGGTGATGCGGCCTCGATGGTCAATGCCCTGCATTGGGAAGGCACCAATATGGCCATCACCGCCGGCAAACAGGCCGGACTG
>CAYORF010000106.1:0-9048 GCA_964406305.1 uncultured Anaerolineales bacterium
TTTTCCTTTGATCGCTGCAGCTATTTACCTGGATTCCCCGGGGCCTATCCTTTATACACAAATACGTCTCGGTCGTAATGGAAACCCATTTAATATGTACAAATTCAGATCCATGATTCCTGGGGCCGAAAGGGGAAAGGCAGTTTGGGCGGAAAAAAATGACCCCCGCATCACCCGGATGGGGAAACTCCTGCGCAAAATGCACCTGGATGAATTTCCACAATTTATCAATATCATCAGGGGGGAGATGAGTGTTGTTGGTCCCCGTCCTGAACGACCGCAAATTGTTGAGAAGCTATCAGAGAAAATTCCTTTTTTCCGGGTGCGTCACGCCGTGAAACCGGGCATGGCTGGGTGGGGGTTAATTCACTATGGATACGGAGCTTCTGTGGAGGATGCATTGGTAAAGCTGCAGTATGATCTGTACTATATCAAACATCAATCGTTGTTCCTGGATCTCTATATTCTGGGGAAAACATTTTTGGGGATGATAATATTTAAAGGGAGATGAAATAAGAATTTGAGAATATAGGATATCGGATATAAAATAGAGAGTTTGAATGTTAGAAAGCTGAAAAGTTGAAAGGTTGGTAAGTTTTCAGGTTTGTTGTTACATTCGTATGCGATAAATCCCTCTGAGGATAGGTTATCTATGCTGCTTTTGAAAAACCTTAAACCTTGAACCTAAAACTTTTTACTTTTTACTTTATTCCTTGAACCTCGAACTTTTATTTCAGCGAGATCTATTCGTAGGCAGAAATTTGTAGTTTTGGAAACAATTTATATGGAAAATGAGAAGAAAGAAAAGCTAATCTCAGCGTTGATCGCGGCAGGAGCATTGGTCCTGTTCCTGGTATTTGTGCTGGGTTTTACATTTTCCCATGGCCTGTGCTGTGGTGATGACGCGGATCTGGCATTAAAAGCAAAGCTGCTGTTGGCAGGTGATTTCCAGAGTATATATGCCGGATTTGATTCCCACATCGGGGTGATACTGCCAATTGCGGGTTTGATAAAATTGGTTGGGACCACCTACTGGGCGCCCGGGGCAGCTATTATATTTATTGATGCGATCCTGCTGGTTGTAATTGGGATCACCCTTAGAAGATATAGTAATGGCTATGGTTATACTCTGGCAGTGATGTTGTTCTTTTTCCTGAACTACACTTTTTTAAGCCAGCATTTTGAACAGTGGTTTGCTGCTCTGGGAGAGGTGCCTGCTGCCTTATTGATTATCGCAGCCGTTATGATGTATTCCTCTTCTGAGAAAGTAGGGAATCAGGTCCTGGCCGGAGGTTTGTTATTGATGGCTGTGCTTACGAAACTCGCTGCTATTATCGCCTTGTTATCATTCATCGCAGCTCTCATTCTCCTGGCGGGCTTTGCAATCTTTTCAAAAGATAAAAAGGGCAGCCTGACCTATTTGTCCAAAGTAGGGTTTTTCAGTTTGGGATTAATTCTTCCCCTGATAATCTTTGAATTCTTTCATATATCCCAGGTTGGATTAAAACAGAATATCAATCGGGTCTTAAACTCTCTAAGTTATGGCCTGTCCTATTTGGAGCAGCACAGTGTCCAGAACTTTATTCCAGATACGCTGTCCAAGAACGCAGTATTTTCTGAGCGTTTTGGGATACCTTTTTTGCTTTTCCTGGGATTGATTTTGCTCGCTGGTTGGCTGATCCGGAAACATCATGAGATGATCAAGGTGTATTATCCACTGTTTGCCATTCTCGTTTTCTATTCGGCCTGGTGGTTTTATTTTTCGATCGGTTGGGGGCGTCACTATGTAATTCCTTTTATAATAGGTATATTCCTCTTGGTTCTGCCTCTGATTGCACTGGAAAAGAAAAACATACGCGCCATCTATCTACTGGTAATTGTGGCCTGTACTGCTTTTTCCTGGCAATCTTTTGGATATCCGGTTTCGAAACTGGAGGGGAATTTTTTCAAACCTACAGAAGCAACCAGAGCCTTGATCTCTCTACCGGAACTTTTCACTGAGTACCAAGATGGTGATCTGGTGCTCACCAAGCGCCATGGCACCTTTGAGTCGATCCAGTACATTACTGATCAGAATTTGAAAATCAATTATTATAAGGGTGATCAACAATACGCTCCGCCGCTGTGGATCGCGATTAAAACGGATTGGCTGGCCGTGAATGAGGATTTCCTGCAGTATGCCAATAAAAAAGAATTTAAGAGGTTCCTCAGTCGATGTCGTGGATTGCATGAAATGGAAGGTTATATTGTGGGCCAGTGTCAATAGGGAAGGTATCTTGTTATATAAAGATAGAATGTCAGATTCGTGTTATTTTATGCCAGAAGAGTTGTAAATGAGTTCAACTCTGATATCGATCATCATACCTCTATATAATCATCGACAATTTGTCGCTGAAAGTTTGGATTCCATCTTCCAGCAAACGTACAACAATCTTGAATTGATTGTTGTAGACGATGGTTCTACAGATGATAGCGGGGAGATCGCCCAAAAAATACTTCTGGATTCTCCATATCCATATCAGTTTATTCAGCAAAAAAATAAGGGTGCTCACGCAGCCATCAATCGAGGTATTCAAGCTGCAAAAGGGGATTACCTCGCTATCCTCAATTCTGATGATCGTTATGTGCCCCGCCGAATTGAGGTTCTGTACCAACAAGCCAAAAAGACCAGGGCAAGGTTTCTCTTTTCCGGAGTCCGTCATATAAACGCTGATGGGATGCCCCTGGCACCTAATACACCCCACCGCTATTATTACAGGATCTGCTCAAAAGTTACTCGATTTTTCCCAACCCTGGATTTTGAGCTGCTAAGGCATAATAGGGCCATCACCAGTAGTAATTTTTTCTTCCATACTACACTGGTGGAAGAAATTGGTGAGTTTGCTTCCTATATCACTTGCCATGATTGGGATTATCTTTTGCGCGTGATGTTAAATGAGTCGCCAAAATATATTGATCAAGTACTGCTGGATTACAGAGTTCATCCGGGAAATACAATAAAAAGGGAGAATGAACGTCGGGATCAAGAAAATGATCAGGTGATCTCAAATTATTTGTCCGAGGTGAACCAGGCCAGTAATCCTCTGGTGCCAGGTCCTGCAGTTTGGGGAGCCTATTGGCCTATTTTTAGGGAAGTTTACTTAAAACATTTTAATCATTATCCCCGAACAAAGAAATTGCTTCAAGCGACTATAAATCAGGAATCTGTCTCAAAAAATCAGTTAGTTATGAGAGGAATCCTGAAATATCAGGAATTTGCAGATCGTGGGTTTAATCAATTTATCTGGCAGGAGCAGGAAATTAACAATACAGCTCCCGATTATAAAATGCAGCTGCATAGGATATATGTTTTTTGGGTTGGTTGGTTATTAGGGAAAATTGCCTGTATCTTTAAGTAATCTGATTGCCCAGTAGTGGTTTGAAAATCCAACAAAATAAGGTTTTCATTTAAAAATATTTTGTTTGAAATTCCATATCCCGGTATTGATTACCCATCCCCTCTGGTAATAAGCTCGTTCGCAATCTCATCAATTTTTTCACTCGGCAAATCCGTTCTGGTTTCTTCAGGTATATTCGATAGCGGGAAGAGTGTGTTTCTGTCGGGAAAATAAGTTTTCCTTACCCATTGATTGGATTTTTGAAATTCGGAATAATATTGCTGATATATATTTTCTGGCATTATATATTTTTGATCGGAATATTTCTCTTGAATATAATGTACGATTTTCAAGCGCTGTTTATTGAGTTTGCCATTTATTATATATGGGAGTTGTTTGTTGATCCGGCGTAATATTTCTATCCCAAGAATGGACAAACTTTCATTTTGATTTTCAGGGATGATGAAATCTGTTTGCCAGGGCAACCCACAGGTTTCACAAAAATCCGTCAGGATGGATCCACCTTTCAGCTCATTAAAGATAAAAAGTCTGGGAATGATCGTGGAATTTCTAAACACGGATTGAAATTTTCTCAGGGTCCTTCTGTGGTTGCATATATTTTGGAAGTACTTCTGTGAGGGAGGGGGGGGAGAATCATCCAATGAGCCATATTTTACTGCTGTTGAATAGAGAGAATTGGCTAGATCCGCAGGTTTACGGAGGTAGATAATAATAGTGATATCCTCAATTCCCAACTCATTCAGGATGGATTTTAACCTTCTGATTTCCTTTAATGTGATTAACCTGGATTGAATATGCTCGGAAGAAAAGAGCACACTTTCCCCGTGCAAGTTGTTGATCTCGTTTTTGAGTTTGCGAATGAGTTTCTGTCGATTAGTCTGCCTGGTTTTAGGGGAATTTATGCCATAAATTCTCGTAAGTTCATCCCGCCGGGTTAGGTTATAGGCGGCCAAGGGGAGCTTGATATTATTATGAGTTCCGGCACTTTTAGTAAAGATGGTACCGTACTTAAGCAGTTTTTCTCTGTTTAAATGTAAAAAACTCTGGATGGTTTTTGTAGCTGTTTTTTCCGTTCCAATATGGAGATAACACTTCATATCAATTTCATTGCTGCTTCGAATCTTGCGATTCATTGACCCAACTGTGGTCTTTTTCATATCCCAGCTGGATCAATGCATCCCCGAAGAGGTTCATAAAACGCTCTTTATGTTCTGCTGTGAAATAATCTCTCCATTGGTCCTTTTTCCCAGAGCGGATATGCAGTGATTTTCCAAGATTGCCTGAAAATAGGCTGTTTTGATAGGCGACAGCCAATAAGGCGGGCAGGGTACTGCCTGGAAAACCCAGGAAGGTGAACATTTGGTGGAAGTGGATCAAGTTCTGATCCTCGATTAACTCTTCGTACTTTATTTCAATAAATTCTGGCTGTTGATAATCCCAGGCCAGCATATCCTCCAGGCTTCTGCGGCCAGCATTTTCCATTTCAAAAAATATTTGTTCATCCAGGCTACCCAGGCTGTTTATTTTTTTCTGGTAAGTTAATCCATCAAAATCCAGATTGGAATAATGCAGCCAGGGTTCGTCGGCTTTTTGATGGTATAAACAGCCAGAAATGATCACGTCCCGGGGATCACGGATCATGTGCACGCCCCGATAAGATTGTGGTAATTTTTCAAATTCAAAAAGGCTGTGATGCTGGAAGAAAATCTCTGTATTGGCAGGAAGATCCTCTTGTAAACCGTAAAAATACTGCAGTCCGTGATCATCGGCGATAATTTTAAAAATGGACATTAACCAGGCTGTGCCTGTTTTGTGATGGGTACCGATCACAACTAGATTGGGCAGATCGCAGTTGAGGTCCAACCGGGAGGCCAAAGCCAGATTGCGGTACTTTCCCTGAAGGGCGAGAATCAAACCGTTCAGACGATTTTGGATCCAGTTAGATAGTCTAGGTTTCATTATATTTTCTCCCGCCTACATTATATACTGAACCTCTACTTGTGAAATAGAAGGTTTCGGAAATTACTAAACAAAATGAGTAGATAAACTATATCTGACCACGAATTCTTTTTTCGAACCTATAATATCAAATACAATATTTGTATTTGCCTGTTTTTCATAGACGCTACTCCACTAAACTTATAATTAATTCTAGGGATATTAAAATTTCCAGCAAAGGTCTGGATATTTTCTGAGAGAGGATCCTGGTCGATGGGGGAATCTCGATTTATTGCCATTTAGGTTTATTTTTGACAAAAAGATTGTATTTGTGGTAAAAACAAGTAGTGGTTTCATAATTTGATGTAATTTGAATTTTATTTCATAAAATTAACAACAAAAATTTCACAGGGAATATGCCTTTATCAGGAGCGAGAACGCAATGACGAATGCCAATGAAATTACCGTCCAATATCCCGAAAACCGAACGAAACGAATATCAAGTAAGAAGGCAATAATTTTGCTGTTTATCTTCCTGGTCAGTATGGTCTCCCTGATGGGTTGTACTTCGAAAAAAGAAGTTACCTCAACTGATCCCAGCAAGACTCCCGTACCTGCAACTGCTCAATCGACCTCCACTGAAACAGAAAAACCCACCGAGGAAGCTGACGCAGAACAAACAGCGACAGCGACAGTTGAACCTGAACCGCTGCCAGAGATTACCCTATGTGAAGATGAATGGGAAGGAGATTATTGTATCTTTTCCGTCGGTTATTCAGCGGATAAACAGGTGATTTCTTTGAAACATACCGAATCCGCCCAGGTTGAAGTTTTTCTGCTTGTAAATGAGGAAAGTTATTATTGCCGGACCGTGGATGATTATCCCGGATATTTGTACTGTTTTGGTCCTCTGTTGAGCAATTTCTCTGGTGCCAAGGTTGAAATTGTTACTGTAGCTGAAGATGAAGCTTTGGCTCGAGGGATCGTCGATTTACCTTATCTGGATCAAGTGCCAACAAAACCAGCTGACGGTCCTGGATATTATTAATCAAGGATTGCTCAAAAGACGCTATTTCTGAATAGATCAAGGGATAGCGTTTTTTTTATTGTCTGTTGAATGCATTTTAGGTTGTGTGAACTGTTTCTGAGGTAGGATTATGGACCTAATTTCTGTCTTATCTGCGGGATTGAGAATGGGCTCGCGGTATTGGAAGGAGCTGCTGATCCTGGTCCTCATGGCCGTAGAAATGGGGGCAATCACAGTGATTTTTTTTACCTCACGGGATGAAGAAGAAACACAGATCGGGATGATTTTTTTTGGTGGATCCTGGATATTTCTCAGCCTGGTCGCGGTCCTATTATCTTTACTGAAAATCTTTTCTCTGATTCCTGTCCTGGTCTTAATGGCGGGGGGCGCTGGATTAATTATTTTCAAAAGAGAATGGCGATCATTCCTTTTTAAGATTTTATCTGTGAAAATAATTATTCCACTCCTGATCTGGGTTTTCTTTTTAATTCTATATCTTGGCTACCTGGAACCTCTCTGGCTACCTCCTTTCCATGATTCCCCTTTCCACTTTCAATTTACCAGGGATTTTCTTAATCAAAACGGCCAGGGCTGGAGACTTTTTACTCGTTTATTCAAGAGTTATTATCATTTGGGATTTCACGGTATCACTGCCTGGCTGGCAGTTCTAAAAGGGGGATTACACCCGCTGGACCTGGCTTTCATGGGGCAGTATTTCTTGTCGCTTGTACCCGTAACAATCTATGTATGTGTAGTCTCTTTCACAGGTAAAAAGACAGCCGGGTTGATCAGCGCATTGGCTGTAGGGATCGGATGGCCAATGCCTTTCCAGGCTGCAGATTGGGGAAAATATCCCTTGATATTGGGTTTGATGATCTTCCCGCTTGTGATTGGTCTGATCGATCAAAATAAAGAAGATCTAAAAGGGAAGAAATTATTCTTGCTATTGATGATGTGTATCGGTCTGGTCTGGATCCATTCGCGATTTGCAGTTGTTTTAGGAATAGTGTTGATTTCATACATCCTGGTGTACCGCTTGCGGATTGGATGGGTGAGTGCATTTTTTATGATTGCTCTTTTTGTCGCTTTGATTTTCTATAAACCCTCCTGGACAGGTCTTTCATATTACACCGGGAAATTCCTCTATCCGACCCTTGCTGTCGGGTTATTTTTACCATTTGCACTTATCAGCGCAACTGAAAAAACCCTCTTTTGGATCTGTTTTGCTTTTCTGCTTCAATTTTCATCTCTGGTAGGTTTACCAGCTTTTTTCCATCACTATAGTAGTTGGCTAATTGATCCCGGATTTATTAATATTATATTTGTGATCCCACTGGTTATATTGGAAGGGTTGGGATTCTCTTCATGGATGGAAAAAAAAACCCCGATCTATGTTGCAGGAATGGCAGTTGTGATAATTGGCTTTTTATTTTGGAATTCGGCTGAATATATTACCCTGCAGCCCCGGGACGCTACAAATTTCAGCAGCTTGGATGATCTGGTTTCCATGCAGTGGATTGAAGATCAGCTGCCTCCTGGAGGGCTTATTTTTATCTCTGGTCAGCAAAGATCGGGAGATTGGGAGGGGCAGGATGCCGGGATCTGGATCACTCCACTCAAGGGGCGGGAGACAGAATATCTTTCCTTTAATAGTGAATGGTGTCTAGCGTCGTTACAGGATAGGATATGCAGTACCTATAAACAAAAAATCCCTTTATATATATATCAAGGACACATGGAGAATAGTTTTTCCCTGCCCAATACGGGTCAATGCGCCGGCATAGAGACCGTCTTATCTTTTCCTCAAGCCCGGATCTATCAGCTAAACTGTGATTAATTAAAATATCTTTTTGGATTCTTTGAGAGTTAACCAATCGATCAGAAACTCGAACAATATCCCTGATTAATGATTGTTAGACAGAAAATTATTTGTTTCCTGTAGAATTTCTCCAGTCCTTACAGTTTTTTTAGGTGCTCAATCTGGATAGAATTTCCAGGGGTAAGCTTGCTATAATGAATTTGAATTCCTCTGCCAAGTTACGGCAGAGAAGATTGGATAAATTAAGGGTCCGACAAATTCTTACTTTATCAACTGGAATTGGGGCTTTCCTTCACTGAGCATATAATAACGAGGTGATTTGATGTTTAAGAAGAAAACAATAATAATAGTTGTAGCTTTATTAGTTACCCTGACGACAGGATTCCTTCCTGATGCGGCTAAGGGAGCGGTATCCAATCCAATTCTGGTGGGGATGTATCCGTCGAAAGAACTATACACAACAGTGGATGAGATCAATACCTATGATGCTGATTTTGGTGGAGATGTATTTTCAATTGCGGGAACCTTCATTGGTATTGAATCCCCGGATTGGTTCATCAACGCAGAATTAGCCGCCGCCTGGAATAACGGGTACATACCTTTTGTGAATCTTGGTACTGAAGGTACAGCAGAACAAGTCGCAACAGGAGCGTACGATACAGAAATCCGCAACTGGGCTAATTTATTTGAATTCTTCGCCAAGGGGTTGTATGAGGATCGCAGGGCTTTTATAGCTCCCCTTCAAGAGAATAACGGCGGCTACACCGCATACAGTGGCGACCCGGAGAACTTTATTAAAGCTTATCTTCGCATTCAACAGATCTTTCTTGAAGAAGGCGTCCCGGAAGACTCAGTCAGCTGGGTAT
>CAYORF010000107.1:0-8985 GCA_964406305.1 uncultured Anaerolineales bacterium
TAGCTTGATGCTTTAACTTTGTGGTTTTCCTAACCCCCGCTCCACCCGACAGCCGAATCTACTCCCCCACCCTTCTGGGCGCCACACAAGAATATCAACCAAAATATCGTTCCAAGAATCTCATTTTATTTTTATTGATTCCGGCGTTAAGAAGACAAGGCAGTTCGTGTAATTTTTGACTTTGTCATTCGTGATGTCGGTAATTTCGACCTGAGAGGTCTGCCACCACCCTGAGTTTTCAGGGGAATTATTGGACCTGGAAAAAGGCGGATGCAACTTGATCACTTCGGAGGACACTTGATTATTAAAATTGATGGTACCATCGCACGCCCCAGTATTTTCGTATGAAGTCGCAGAGGGTGGGAACTTGACATTAATTGTTAAAGAGAACTCGCAGATCTCTAGATCATATAACCCATAGACAGTCACAGTGGTCTCGGTCTTTACTTTGTAACTACAGTTGGGAAATGTGGTTATCTCAGACCATTCCGTCTTCCCGGTACCCTCTACCACCAGAGGACCTTCCGTTGTTTCAGAAAATTTGAGTTGGATCGCCCCCACTTCATGTTGTTCATCTTGCCCATTAAAAAAGAGTGCATATCGCTCCAGTTTTAGGACGGCTCCTCCTGCATTTCCTATTGGAGTTGAGGAAACGGGCGTTCCGGTCGCTTGGGTACCACCCTTCCCACCGGATGAAGCTTGCTGGGGGCGGCTGCAAGACACTGATGCAATTTCCAATATGATCAACATCAGAATCACACCACGGCGGCTTCTGGGGATCACTCTGGAAATAATTCCGAGCTGACCCTTGCTGGAGTAGATTCGGGTAGGGTTGTCAAAGATACACTTCATAGTTGGGTCTCCAATTTGCGAGAACATTTTTATTTATGTATTTGAATTTGTTTTTAACCAAAGTACTATATTACCTATACGCAATTCAATATATTTGACTTATTTCTCAGGTAACATCAGTATGAATTTCCCTCAGAAAAACGCTCTCCGGCCGTCTGGGCGGCTCACTTGCCGTTCAGCATATACCCCTTCCCCCGAACAGTGAGTAAATAGCGAGGAGCGGAAGGATCTTGCTCTATTGCCCTTCTCAGATAGGCCATGTGTGTGTACAGGGTATTCATGTCCTCAACGTTGTAATACTTCATATCCTACGGGACATCTTTCTACTTAAGTTAATAGAGACTTCATAACTTCATAAGGTGTTTTTCCTTCATGGGATATATGAGGCCTATCATAATTATAAAAGTTTTCCCAGGCATTAAGCTTTGAATTTAGATCAACATCGTCCGTGTAGGTCAGCAGTTGATAAAACTCTGTCTCATCAGTTCTGTGTGAGCGCTCTACTTTGCCGTTAAGCTGCGGTGTTCGCGGTT
Source organism: uncultured Anaerolineales bacterium (assembly GCA_964406305.1). Lineage (GTDB taxonomy): Bacteria > Chloroflexota > Anaerolineae > Anaerolineales > UBA11858 > B10-G9. Next base: position 1,386 of record CAYORF010000107.1, read on the forward strand.
TGATATACACATGCCGTATTCCCTGATCTTCGACATGGCAGTGAAAACGAACTTGAAACTCATGGCCATGGTCGGTTCTGACCGTGCTGATCCGGAAAGGGAATTTTTCTATCACATAGTCCATGAACTTGATTGCAAAATCCTGGTTATGCTTTGGAAAGACCTGTAACGCCCGTATACGTGTAGCATCATCTATGGCTGTATATTGGTATCGTTTCATCGTCTTTCCCTCTTTATCTTTCAGCCGCAAGAACTTCACGTCGACTTGAACGTGGTGTCCTGGAGGGTATGAAGTATTACACATCACTGTTCTTCAAATCCTTAGACGTATTTGATATGGCGATCACCCGGCGAATCTCGTGACGGATGCCAATTTGCACCAGCTAATCAACCGCATCAGAAATCATCTGATTAGCTTCTTGTGGTTTTACTCCACCATCCGCACCCATGACCGGCGCGAAGAAAACTCCACGCACAGTATCTACTTTGGTAAAAGCTCCCTGAAAATCCTTTTGGACTAACGGTACAATTACTATCACAATCCCACGCTATGCCGAAATCTTTTGAAGGGAACGAATCAGAGTATCCGGGTCGAGAGCGATATCTGTCTAGACGATCACCAGGTCTAGCCGCAGGTTGGTAAAGTTGGTCTCGAACATGGATCACAATCTGGTCAAGCGGCTTCAGGAAATCCATTACCCTGAGGGGCATCCCAGTTCCCGGATCCTGCCGACCGTAATTATCCATATCAATGTGTGAATCTGCAAAGTGTAGAATTTTTGGCATATCTTTTCTCCTATAAAAATAATTAGGTTTTTCTCTCGTTTTCCTCCAGGGAACCAGAGCTCGAGGTCCAGATGGGCAAATTCTTGTGTGAATTAAAGACGAAATTCATTTCATCTCCTATATATATGAAGGCCCCCTCCCCTTTCAGAGGGGAGGGGCCTAAATGATGTGCTAATGGTATTGAAACCTCACCGGGGATTTTCCACCAAATCATCTAGATTGACGTCTCGATCGTAAAAAAAAGAGCCTGTTTTTGAAAATCAAAATGGGTTCTTTTTTATTCTCAGATTAGATCAAATCTAATCAACAATCAAAATTTCTTAAGCAAATTCCCGTTTACGAAAATAGTATACATTAAAGGAAAAAGGCTGCAAGCAGTGATTATTCGATTAGAATTTCTTGTGAATCCGCAGTGATTGTGATAGTCTAAGCGGATTTTCAAGATTGATCATGGCTAAATCTGCTGGTAGGCAGCGCAGATTGGTTATCAGCGGCTTCCTCTCAAGGTTCAGCACCCTTCATTAATATACTAATAGCCAGTTTCCTATTTTGAATAGATCAAATCCGGGTATTGTTTATTAAATACGGATTTCAAACTGAAAGATCGAGGATGGTAGTTTCAAGGCACACAATATCCTATAGAAACCTTATACATGTCACTTCACTTCTGATTTGATTTCAAAATAGTATAACTTAAGGGCTTTGGGGCTGATCAGGCGGAAGTTAAAATAAAAAAAGCCCTGCAGGGATTTCCTGCAGGGCTTTTTGTTTCAAGAATTAGAACTCAATTTATCAAGCTTACATTTACAAGAACAGCCTGAACCATGCGCCTGTAACCATAATCACCCCAATATTCTCCATAGTCTTCACAGGTAAAGAGTGTGATCCAATCGCCGTCCTTGTGTTCTAGGACAGCCTTAGGAGCAAGAGGAGATACCCGGCGGCTGACAGCAACCTGATAAGTGTAAACATCACCCCAGGCATGAATTCGCACTTGGTCGCCGTAATTTAGGGACTTTAGATCAACAAAAATTCCCGGCTAGTTGTCTGCGTTCCAGACATGTCCAGTGATCACGGTATTACCAGTCCAGGTGGGGAAGGCAGTGCCGCTTAAATATCCAGCGTTGTTTCCCAACCAGGTAACATCCCATTCGCCGTTCACTGACGGGACGCCCACCAAATTGGCCTGCATGCCAAGGGATGGTACTTCAAGCCACATTCCACCCAACTTTTGATAAGACTTCTCTCCAGTCTGAACAGCCAGCTCAGTCACCTGACCCGGGGCAAATCCCGTGGGCGGCAGCGGCCTAGCAGCAAGCGGGAAGTTGTTATTGATAATAAAAGGATCACCCGAAGCAAGATCCATTGTGAAATAAAAAGTCGCACAGGCATTTGAGGTCAGGAATCCAGTGGTTCCATTCTCTCCAGCTCCTAACATATCAGGGTCTGGCTGACCGGTAGGATCATAAGCCGGGGGATCTCCCTGCAAACATGTTGTACTCCAGTTATAACCCGGGGGAAGGGTAACTACCATGGTATAAACCCCGGCAGTGCCATCTGTGGCAAACTGATAAAATCCAGACGCGCCAGTTTCAAATGTAGTGATCGCACCGGGACCGCTGGCACTGACAAGGCCGCCTGAAATGATCGCACCAGTAGCTTCATCGTAAAAATAGCCAGTGGGGTCATAATCAAGATAATTCTGCACCCCATCACCATCACGATCTCCACCACCTTCCACATTGTCAATCACTCCATCTATATCAGTATCGTTTTCAACACCCGTCCCTTGAATAGCAAAAGTATAGGGAGTAACAGAATCATCACTCGCTATGCTAATCTCTGCCGTCCTGCTTCCCGCTACTGATGGATCAAATGTGACAGAGAAGGTTGTAGATGCGTGACCGCTAATCATCGGAGAGGAAGGTTGCGATGTAACTGAGAAATCAGCTGGATGAGCACCACCAACTGAAATCAATGGCGCGCCTGTCAAATTAAGATCTATGTTTCCTTGATTTTCTATTGTATAGGTGTGCTCAACCGTTCCCAGGAATAATGCCGTGCTGCCAAAATCAGTATCATCGGCTGAACTGGGAGTTGTATCCCCATCTGTTATTGCCAGTGAGTTACCCATTACAACCACATCATTCGTTCCGTTGATTGTCACCGTTACTGTGGCACTATCAATGCCGCCGTTGCCATCCGAGATAGTGTACGCGAATGTATCCGTGTCGCTGTCTCCCACTGACAGACTTTCAAACTGACCATTCGGGTCATAATCAAAAGTTCCATTCCTGTTATCTGTGACCTGTCCAGTTGTTCCGGTGGTGTTGATCCCGGTTACGCCGAGCGTATCCCCGTTAGGATCTGTGTCGTTATCCGCCACCAGGTCGATTGTGGTAAAGGAGGTATCCTCGTCTGTGCTTACCGCATCGTCCACTGCGATCGGGGGACGTTGGATAAATATATTCGCTGCACTAGAGCTGGGAACAGAAGCAGCATCCATGAAATTTATGTTGTAGGCTTTGGGGGTAACCGGAGTGCTGGATGTATTGCGATATTGCGTATTCTCAATGATAGCCTCTACCATTAGATTGGTCACTGCCGTGGGGGGAGTGCCTAGGGTGAGAACGATATCATCAATATACATTGTGGAGCCAACAGCCCTGCCGCCGGTAGAATCAAAGGTGCCATTCATGAATTCAAATTTCAAGTCAGAACAAGAACCAGTGGGACAAACTGTTGTGCCAATAGCGACTGAGGCGTTTTTCCAAACGCCAACTCTACTCGTGACGGTATCGTGGAAAAGGAACTGTCGGCCACCAGATGAGTTGGTTACGAAGCCATAGACATCTGAAGCATCGCTTACGTATCGGCTCCAATACCACAGTGAGACACTGTCTGTGGCGGTGGCTGTGAAGGTGCTGCTTATGACGCTGGGTGAATGGGATGAGTCACACCCCAATGCTACGCTTCCATTAATATACATCCTTAGCGAATAGGTGCCAGAATGTGCTTCAGTTATTGATGTAGCGGCACTGTCTGTAATGCTGGTACCGCCATCAATTGTTGGGTTTTTATCATCTGAGGGTAGAGTTGAACAGGCGGCAAAGCCGGTCGGTGTCACTGCCCAGCTTTCTCCATTCAATTGGTTATTGGTGGAGTTCACCGTCCAACCGGTCATGTCATCGGTTTCAAAACTTGAGTTGGTCAAGGGGGCTGAGCCGCTAAAATTAATCCGTAGTCTGCCGTTTGAACCATTATATGTATTATCGATGGAGCCAATGCGGTTGCCGTTATAAAATACGCCATTACCAACAATGGTCAAAGAACCGCCGTTTACCAATTGAAAGTTGTCAGTGGCAACACCACCCGTGACGGCAAATTCAACGTATCCATCCAAAAAGTTATTTGCTGTTGAAGTCACGGTAACATCAGTGTCAATATTAGCCCATGGATCTCCAACGTCAATGTATAGATCACCCAGGGTTGTCCCAGCATCGGCAAGTGCCGGTGATACGGCTAACACTAACGCAAAAATCAGGGTCAGTATGACAGAAAATTGTTTCTTCATTTCATCTCCATTTTTTAGTAAGACCTGAATTCCACGTCAACATAAAATTATCTTCATTTATATTCAACTGGCGAAGGCCTTTGTCTCAATAACCAAAAGACAACAATATATTGATTTTTTCAGCACTTTAGCAATCGTGCTTCTGGATAGCTGACAGATTAACTCAGCAACCCGGATTCAAATCCCCCATTAGGCAGTGAAGCAAAGAGCTCTCTTGCAAAAATCGGATGATTCCTACCGTCTATTGATCCATTCAAAATAACAGTAAGCAATATGAAAAAGTATAAAATATTTTGGGTTGGGTCTTTTTTCTCATGGAACCTTTCTCTAGCTTAGCGCTATCTCCTTATTAGACGGGGTGTAAAAAAAATAGTTGTTTATTAATCTTGTCCATATAACCTCACAGAAAACATGTGTGAAATTCTTGTAATAAATTATACACGATATACTTAATAAGTATATTATATATGACACCCCAGACTCATTAAATTTGGTTTTCTTGTCCCGCTCAACCGTCTCCCACCCAAAATTAGCAATTTAACATAACATTAACCCGCAAACCAGAGTGGATCTACCAAAAACCCACAGGGTAGCTGAATAGTAGCCTGCAGGAAAATAAAAATCTGCGTCTCGGGGGAACAAGGACCTGTTCTGTTTTTCAGGTCTTTGATCTCATCGCAACTCTTGTCGGAATAATCAGATAACAGGGCATTGACAGTCCTCGTGGTGGGAAAACTAAATTTGTTGTCCATTGTTTCTACCCTATTTACCACCCTGTAGAATCTATTGGCCCGGTAGACAGGATAGACAAATATCCGTCTGACTTCGAATTGGACGGTGAAACAGAGCGTCCTGTAAATGGGGGGAAATACCGCCTATCCTCTCGATAGGATGGAGCAGAATTGTTCCATCAAGGGCATAAATTCCAGCCCTTCCATGCCAATTGCACCGTAAACACCCACTGAATCGACTGGATTGGCGGTTCGCTTTTTATAGATCTGCGTATCCCCCTACCCCACTTTGACTAGTAATTCAAACTGTGATTGTTAATAATATGTATTTGACTCTTAATCAAAGGGGGGAATGTCCATTCTTTCCATACATACCGAAATGGGAAGGAAAGGGCATCCCCTTCTTATTCACTGCGAGCGGAGCAGCTCCAGAAACACATCCACTACCTGAGGATCAAAATGTTTCCCTGACTCCTCTTTAATATGGGCTATGGTTTTTTCTTTGGACCACGCTTTCCGGTAGGGTCGATCCGATCTCAATGCGTCCCAGACATCCACAATGGCAAAAATGCGCGCCTCTAGCGGGATTTGTTCACTTTCCAAACCGCGCGGGTAACCTGTGCCATCCCACCGCTCATGATGACAATATGGTATATCCAGGGCAGGATACAGGTATTCAATTGGAGATAGCCAATCATAGGCATATACCGGGTGCTTCCGCATGATCTGCCATTCTTCGTCAGTAAGCTTGCCGGGTTTCTGGATAATGGAGTCGGGAACCCCCATTTTGCCAATATCATGTAATAGCGCACCCCGGCGGATATGGGTAAGTTTTTCGCTGCTTATCTCCATCTTCCTCGCCAACTTCATAGTCAACTCAACCACCCGGCGGCTGTGGCCTACAGTTTCCAGGTCCTTCAACTCAAGGGCTCGCGCCCACCCTTCAATTGTGGCATCGTACGCCAGTGTCAAATCCACGTTAGAGCGCTGCAGGTCATTGAATAAGGTGATGTTATCGATGGCGATGGCTATATGACTAGCCATTACTTGCAAGTAATTCTCCCATTCTGTGTCAGGATCTAGGGTAGATCGATGGAAAATCTCCAGGACACCAACCATCTTCCCCTTGACAATCAGGGGCACACCATAAAAGCTAACAAACTTTTCTTTTAACAATCTCTCAGGTTCTTTGAATTTTCCTTGATCCTGTGATAAATCGGGGACGAGAATATGTTCTCTTTGCAAGGCAACTCTCCCGGCGTACCCCTCCCCCAATCGCAACTCTCTACCTTTCTGGAAGCTCGTTTGGAAACCGCGACCGTTTGTGAACTGTAAGGTCTGCAAATCTTCCTGGTAACTCAGCACTGCCGCAGCGTCAACCTCCAATTGTTCCAGTAAGTTCTCCAATATTATATTCAGGATAATTTCTAAATCAAAGCTGCCGGTGATTGCCTGATCGATTTTATTTAGCGCGGTCATCTTTTTTAGGCGTTGATCCGTCTCTTGATAAAGTTGGGTGTTCTCGATGGCAATGGCTGCTTGATTTGCAAAGGCTGTAATGGCGGGCACATCTGACTCTCTCAGGTCGGAGCTAGCGAAAGAGACCAAAGTCAATACTTCACCGCCAACGATCAATGGGGCCGTGATCATCTGTTTCTTATCCATTATATCTATCACTTTTTCAGTGGCCTTGGGCGAAATATGGGGTAGGATCTCTTCCAGGGGTAAGCTGTCATCACTAATAAATACCGGTTCTTTATTAGTGATGATCTTGTTAAAATACCCTTCTGGCTTGATAGGAAAACTGTAGTCCGGCGTTGATAATTTGGTTGGATCCGCAATAGCCCTCGCCAGATCGGTTGTTAGTCTGTGAATGAAAATGTTCAGGTTTGTTTTGTCTTCATCCAGTGTTAAGAAAACGACCTTAAAACCCATCTTTGCCGCTTCCCTTCCAGTGGCGCGGTAGACTTCCTCGGGGGTCCGCGCAAGCTGCACAGCCTGTGCGGCGTCGCTGACGGTCAACAGAAGACGCTGGCTGCGAGTTTTCTCCTCCATCGCTTGCAGTCTCGTTATGGCCGCCGTTACCTGTCCGACAACACCAGCAACTCTTTTTGCGTCCTCCTCGGTGAATGGTTCACGACGAGAGAAATCCATCAGCCCGACGGGTTTACCGTCCGATATCATTGGGACAGTAATAAGAGATTGAGAACCCACAAGCTTGTATATTCTTGAAATTAATTTCCGAATAACGAGTCGCGATTTATCAGACAGGTTGCCGGCATTAATGAATTCCAGGATCCATTTCTGGATAATCTCCGGATCGTTAATGATTCGCGGTCCATCGGACTGTAATAATTCCTGTGTCAAACTCCCTTCCTCAACAGGGAGGTGAATACTGGGGATACGCAAACCGATAAGTTTTTCTATCCGCTTCACCATTGACGCCGGAAGGGCAAGATTTTTCATTTCGAGGAGATTTTGATCCTGGTTATATAAATAGACAGTTGTG
>CAYORF010000108.1:0-8823 GCA_964406305.1 uncultured Anaerolineales bacterium
CTCCGGGTGAATGACGAACTTTATGAAAATATGACACCTGAATCCATTGATGACCTCATAGAGACGCTAGATATGGGGGATTATTGATGGATAGAGATGTGTCAAGATCTGGAATTGCTTTTCAACCAGTATTAACCAAAAATATAAACCGTAAAGGATCTGAGAGAATTCAAATTTACCTGGAATCCGGCGGATACCAGGCCGCCCGGGAAGCTCTGACTATGGAACCTGATGAGGTGATAGAACAGGTGAAATGCTCAGGATTGAGGGGTCGGGGAGGTGCCGGTTTTCCAACCGGGATGAAGTGGGGTTTCATGCCCAGGGATGCCAATACTCAGAAGATTCTTGTTGTGAATACAGATGAAGGGGAGCCTGGTACCTTCAAAGATCGGGAAATTATTGAGCAGGATCCCCATCAGGTGATTGAGGGTGTGTTGATCGCAGCCTATGCGGTCGGGGCGACCAGAGCTTATGTTTATATCAGAGGAGAATTTTTCCTGGGAGTTAAACGATGGATCAAAGCAATAGCGGATGCTTATGAATTTGGTTTCCTCGGGTCAGATATTCAGGGATCAGGATTCAACCTGGATATGTCTATTCATCGGGGAGCCGGAGCTTATATCTGCGGCGAGGAAACGGCGATGCTGGAGTCCCTTGAGGGAAAACGAGGTACACCGCGGTTAAAACCACCCTATCCGGCGACCAAAGGATTGTTTGGCCTGCCTACTTTGATCCAGAATATTGAGACACTGTCCTGCATCCCCCATATTATTCACAATGGGCCGGAGTGGTTTTCAAAGATAGGAACAAAGGAAAGCGCAGGACCTAAAATATTTTCCGTAAGCGGGAATGTCAATAATCCGGGAAATTTTGAGCTACCAATGGGTATCTCTCTGGAAGAATTAATTGGTGATTATGCAGGTGGAGTACCAGACGGGAAAAAGTTAAAAGCAGTTATCCCTGGAGGTGTATCTACACCGATCCTGCCTGCCAGGGCACTGGATGTCCGAATGTCTTTTGAAGACCTGGCAGCAGCGGGATCTGCGTTGGGAACTGGGGCGGTCATTGTTATAGACGAAACCAAATGCATGGTTGAGGTTACGAGGAGGATAAGCAAATTTTTTGCCCACGAGTCCTGCGGTTTTTGCACACCCTGCCGGATTGGCTCCCGGCGGATTTTTGAGACTCTTGACAGAATGGAAAATGGAGAGGGTAGATTGGGCGATATCGATCTGCTGCTGGATTTGGTGGAAGGAATCGATGGGCATACATTCTGCCCGATGGGCTCTGCCCTGGTAAACCCTGTCCGCTCCGCAATTCAACATTTCCGGGCAGAATTTGAACATCACATTACGCATAAAACATGCCTGGTGCCAAATAAAACACCGGTATAGGAGGATAAACCATGGAAAAAATTCTGATAATTGATGATGACCCTGATTTTGTTCAGGCAACGCAAATGGTTTTGGAAAAGCAGGGCTATTCTGTAGACAGTGCTGGAGGAGGAAAGGCAGGACTTCATAAAGCCAAGAACGAGGAGCCGGATTTAATCATCCTGGATGTGATGATGGATTCAGTACTTGATGGCGTGACTTTCAGCCGCAAGGTACATGATGATGAGATGATTAAAGATATCCCGATTATCATGGTCACCTCGATTGCTAATACGGATTACGCGGAGCTCTTTCCTACGGACGAATATATACCTATTGATGCTTTCCTAAGCAAACCTATTGACCCAGACCGGTTGATAAAGAAGGTAAAAACAATCCTTGCCGGGATCGCTGTTTGATCCACCCAGACCATGAAAACCCTTCTGAAAAAATTGAAAGATCTCTTCGATGGACCGTTCCAGGCTGCGCTGATATTTTCTTTCACCATGGTTGCAGCCCTCACAATTGGGATCGGGACCTTTGTGATCTCGCGGACGATTTCGACCTACCTGGCAGAAGCAATGGATGAACGTGTTCAGCAGGATATTCAATGTGCAGAGCTGTTTTACAAGACCAGGCAGGAAGGCCTTTCACTGGCAGCAAATCAACTCTCTCTTTCGGCTACTGTAATCCAGAAGTTTGAGGAGGCTGCCTCGGGGGAGGACTCAGCCCTAGAGGACCTTAATAAGAAACTTCTTACCGTGCTTTCTGACGATATGTTAAAAGGCAACCGTGTGGCAGCGATATTAGATGACAGGGGAGAGGTGATAACTGGTTTGATTATCAAAAACGATCAAATCCATAAGATCATGATGGGAGGTGGGAACTGGTCCCTCTTTAGTCCGGCAGCGGCGGTTTTGGAAACCGGATCGGCCATTTCAGCAACTGAGGTGATCCCGATAGAGGTGCTCCGGGATGCTGATATGCTGGAACAATCCCAGATCGATTTACTGGAGACGCCAAAGGCGCGTCAGGAACTATTTGATGATCGGGAAGGTAGCGCAGGGTTGGGGATAGTGGCCGTCTCGCCCGTTTACCAGGAGGGAGAACTCGTTGGAGCAGTGACAATCTTTCATCTGTTCAATAATGATTTCACGCTGGTTGATTCAATTAAGGATTCCACCCAGGTCGATACAGTGACGATATTTTTTGGAGATTTGCGGGTATCGACAAATGTTATGACAGAGGAAGGTCAGCGAGCGGTGGGAACACGTGTTTCTGATGAAGTCAGCCGGGTAGTTCTTCAGGAGGGATCAGAATATGTTGGAAATGCTTTCGTGGTCAACGAGGAGTACATAACACGTTATGATCCCTTATTTAATCATCAAGGAGATATTGTTGGTATTTTATATGTAGGAGCCCGGCAGAAAGTCTTTTTGGATTTTTTAAATACCTTTCACAGGAGATTAACCCTGGTAGCCGTGGTGACGATCGTAATGACCTTTTTATTGGCCACCCCGATCTCCCGGGTCATCACCCGCCCCTTAAAAGATTTACATACCCTGGCGAATACAAGTCAGCTTGTGGCTGAGGGTGATTTAAGCGCCCGCGCTCCCACAACTGCAGGAGGGGAAGTCGGGATTCTAGCGGCCTCCTTTAATGACATGTTGGACACCCTGCAGGTAACCCAGGAACAATTGCTCCAGTCAGAAAAATTGGCCTCCCTAGGACAGTTGGCGGCAGGGGTTGCGCACGAGTTGAATAATCCGTTAGCAACTGTGCTACTGTTCGCAGATGTTCTGGCTAAGGAAAAAGCCCTGACGGACCAGAACCGAACAGATATTGAAGCCGTTATTCGCGAAACAAAACGCTGTAAAACTATTGTCGCCTCACTGCTTGATTTCGCCCGTCAGCATAAGGTTGAGACCACTGCGGTAGATATGAACGAACTCATTCAACAAGTGGTGTTTCAGGAAAGAAAAAAGCTACGTTATGATCGAGTGAAAATAACAATAAACCTGGACCCCTATCTGCCGCAGATAATGGCTGATCAGGTTCAGCTTGAAACAGTGTTAACCAATTTGATGACAAATGCGGCTGATGCTATGCCGAAAGGTGGAGAGCTGGTTATTTATACTCGGAGAGCAGGCGATCGCAAGATAGTCCTTGAACTGACGGATGAAGGTGTCGGGATTTCTGCTGAGAACCAGGCTAATTTATTTGCACCGTTTTTTACTACCAAGCCGCCCGGTAAGGGGACAGGATTGGGTTTATCAATTGTATACGGAATAATAAAAATGCATGGCGGACAAATTATGGTAGAGAGTGAACCTGGCCAGGGTACCAGTTTCACCATTTATTTACCAATCAAAAATCCCGGAGCCCACCCTTTTGGTGTTAGGGCAGCTGCAGCCGGTGATGGCATATCAAATGTGAATAAGGATTACTCGAATGGAAGATGAATGCCGCGTATTAGTTGTTGATGATGAGATCGGGATCTGTGAAGCAGTAAAAAGAGCGCTGGAGTCGAATGGGATACTGGTAGATATTGCGCTGGATGGCCCTGCTGGCCTGCAGGCTATTAAGGAACAAGAATATGATCTGGTGCTGCTGGATATAAAAATGCCCCAGATCAGTGGTTTGGATCTGATAAAAATGATCCACGAGATTGATCCTGATATTATTTGCATCATGATCACCGGATATGCGACAGTTGAGATGGCAATTACAGCGATCAAAGAGGGAGCTTACGACTTCCTGACCAAGCCCTTTTCAATGGAGGTCTTACTTCTGGCTGTCAATCAAGGTTTGGAGAGGAGATCCTTATCACTGGAAGCCAGAAGGATCGCCCAGGTGGAACTGCAAGCTAAAAAACTGGCTGAAGACAAACTCCGCCTTGAAAAGCTCGATCAAGCGAAAAGGCAGTTCCTCAGCTTGGTGACACACGAATTAAAATCGCCTGTATCTGCAGTGGAGAATTACCTGAAATTAATTTTGCAGGGTTATGTTGATCCGGAGAAAGAGAAACAAATCCTAGAACAGTGCATTATAAGGACCCAGGAAGAACGCAAACTTATCGACGACCTTCTGGCTCTGGGGCAGCTGGAAGTTATAGAATCTCCTCAGGTGTTCCCGGTCCATCTAGGAAAAATTATGGAAGATGTGCTTGAAGAGTCCCGGGAAGAACTAAATCGGAAAAATTTTCACCTGACCCTGAATATCGCATCAGAGATCCCTGAAATTGAGGCTGTGCCCGAGCAAATCAAGGTGGTCTGGCGTAATTTGATTAACAATGCCGTGAAATATACCCTTGATCAGGGCGAGATCTCGGTTGGGATCCGGCTCCAGGACAATAAACTGATTGGTTGGGTTCAGGACAGTGGGATCGGGATTTCAGATGAAGATCAAAAATACATATTCACTGAATTTTTCAGAGCAGCAAATGCCAAAGAAGCTTCCATTCCTGGCACGGGATTGGGGCTGGTGCTTGTAAAAAGGATCATTGAGAGTCTTGGGGGAACGATCTCCTTGGAATCCCGTTTGGGAGAGGGAAGTACGTTCCAATTCACAATTCCATTGGACAATGGTAAGCTCGGTTGAACTAAACTTCTGCACCGTGTTTGATAAAACAAAAAGCCCTTTTACAGAATATTAATTGTCGATTCCTGTCGTGAATCACCTATAATATAAACATAAAAAAACAGGGCTCAAATTATGACTGGCAGAAAACCATCTTCGAAGGGATTGCGTAAAGTTAATCCTGATGATTTCGAAAATTATGAAGAGCAGTTTGTTGATAAAGGTGGCGGTGGGGGAAAATCATCTGGTCATAAAGGAAAAAAGACCATTCACGCCTTGAAAAAGCAGCAGAGAAATCAATCTGCAAAGCATCGCAGGAAAGATATTGAAGACTCCCTCAAACAAGTATTGGGCAATTTTCCCATCATGGACAACCTGGATATTCATGAGAAAAATATAATTCGATATTGTGCCTGGATTGAGGATAATATTAACGAATTAGCTGCCCTGGACCCCTCAGATTACATGGTCACTTTTACTAGATCTGGTGGTCCAGGGGGACAGAATGTAAATAAACGGGAAACCAAAGTAATGATCGTACATAGGCCAACGAATATTCGGGTGGAAAGCGATCAGACTCGGAGTCAGATGCAGAATAAAAACCTGGCACTGGAAATCCTCCGGAAGCGCTTACAAGACCACCTGGGTATTTGGAAGGAATATCTGAAGCCTGATCAGAGCGTTGACGCAGAGCTAGTACAGCTGTTACTGGATTGAGCCGTCTTGAGTTCTAAGAACGGCATTTATTACCTATCTACTGCATTACATTGATGGCAAAAATGAGATCCTTGCTGATCCGGTGATCTTGACGACTATAAGAACCGCCCGTAGGCTATGAATATGGCCATCGAAAATAGCACGATGTTTACGATACCCATCGGTATCAGTTCCTTGCGGCGGAGATGGGTCAGGAAAGCTCCAACCATTGTCATGGCTAGACCTACTGCGGCTAAGGGAGTTAACCAAGGAAGGATCCCTGTTGCCCAGGGCAGGATCACACCCATGGCTCCCATTATCTCCAGGACACCAATGCCAATGACCTGCTTTTGAGAAAAATCTTCCACAAATCCCATCTTATCTGCCATGGCTTCTTTTTTCTGAACCAATTTCATAATGCCAGTCATCATAAATACAACTGCTAACATGCCTTGAATAATCCATAAAAACGTATTCACTTAATACTCCTTGGGATGATTAATATTTCATTACTTTATTGGATGACTAGATCCGTGAGTATCTTACATCTTTATCGATGAAGCGAATTAGAAGGATATTTAAAAATCAAGATATTTAACTTTAATCTCGGGGTTGATACTGCAGCGCTTCACCCAGGTGAATGGGAGAGATATCTTTCTCGCCAACCAAATCTGCAATCGTTCGGGATAGTTTAAGCACCCGGTGATACGCCCGGGCAGATAGACCAAGCTGCTGAGTGGCGCTCCTGATCAAAGCCTGGCATTCATTATCAAGGGGGCAGAACTCTCAGATCTCTTTGGGGATCATATCTCCATTTGAGCCCCGGTTAGAATCCTCTAACCGTTTTTTCTGACGGTTTCTTGCCATTTCCACTCTATTACGGACGGTTTTGGAAGGTTCTCCCAATCGGTCCGAGGTCAGTTTAGCGAAATCCACCCGAGGCACATCAACGTGGATATCGATCCGGTCCAGTAACGGTCCTGATAGCCTGACCTGCCCCCCAAAAACTGATCCAGAAGTTATGTTAGGATCAGTACATACAGGAGGCAGAAAAGATGGCAAAGCACATACGATATACACCGGAGCAGATCATTACCAAATTGCGTGAGGCCGAGGTATAGCTCAGCCAGGGGAAAACAGTGGGACAGGCCTGCAAAACCCTGGAGGTTAGCGAGCAAACCTATTACCGCTGGCGTAGAGAATATGAGGGAATGGATGTCACCCAGGCCAGAAAACTCAAAGAAATGGAAAAAGAAAATACCCAGCTGAAGAAGCTGGTAGCAGACCTCTCATTGGATAATGCCATCCTCAAGGAGGTACTGGGAAAAAAATAGTTTCACCTAACAGGAAGCGTAAAGCTGTCAATCAGGCAATTCAAGTCTTGGATATGTCTGAGCACAGAGCCTGTCGGGTGATGGGGCAACCGCGCGCAACCCAGCGGTACAATAAACGTCCAGTAGATGATGAGGATTTCCTGACCCCAAGGATCATTGAGCTGGCCAGTCGGTACGGACGCTACGGCTACCGTCGGGTGACCGCTCTGCTGAGGAACGAAGGTTGGATTGTCAATTACAAGCGTGTGGAACGGATCTGGAGGAGAGAAGGGCTAAAAGTCCCTTAGAAACAGCCTAAAAGGGGTCGCTTGTGGCTCAACGATGGCTCTGTGGTCCGGCTTAAACCGCTCTTTCCCCAGCATGTCTGGAGCTATGATTTCATGCAGGCCCGTACCCACAATAGGGTACCCTTCCGGATCCTGAACGTGCTTGATGAATATTCCCGGGAATGCCTGACGTCACGAGTCGCTAGGCGATTTACTCATCAAGATGTACTATCAGTTTTGACAGAGTTATTTATTCAAAGAGGTGTGCCTGTCCATATCCGGTCTGACAATGGAGCAGAGTTTACCGCCAAGAACGTGCGAAGCTGCCTGTCAAACCTGCAGATCAAGCTGCTTTTTATCGAGCCGGGCAGCCCCTGGGAGAACGGATACATTGAATCATTTAATGGGAAAATGAGAGATGAACTGCTGAATGGAGAAATCTTCTATACTTTGAAGGAGGCAATAATCATCATTGAAATGTGGAGGAAGGAATACAACACGATTAGACCTCACAGCGCATTGGGTTATCGACCGCCAGTGCCGGAAGCAATCTTGGTTCCCTCTACTCAATTTTATCAACCTGCACTAACATAGAGAGTGGTACAACTAACAGGGCACGTCAGCATCACTGGCGGATACCCGGACGGGACTTATCGGCCCGAGAACCGAGTTACACGGGCTGAAATGGCCGTGTTTCTGGTAAACACTTTTAACATTCCGATGCCGTGAGGGCAAAAATAAAGTTGAAGGTTGAAAGTTGGATTATATAAGATCTTGGATATAAGATATAAGATTGAAAAATGAAGATTTTAGATTTAACGGTTTAGATATAATAGCGAACTGGCAGAAAACTAGTTAAGCAATCTCCCCATATGTGGAGCGGTTAACTTCAGTCAACCTTATAATACCGAAGAAATTCAATATTCAAGATAAAAAGGGCCGATCAGCCAAATAGGTTCAGCCCTTTTTTTGTACCAAATATTCTCATGTATAATAAAAATAAGGTTTATGGATTATCTCTGTAACCTTATTTTTAAAACAGTTCCCCAATCAGATGTATCCAGTGAGGTTGTTATGTCCATCTCAAAACGATTCCTCTCTATCCCCCTGCTCCTGATAATCATTATTCTCCTCTCCTTGAGTGAGGGGGTAAACATCCAACCTTCCAGCAATGTTGTATCCGAGCCCGCGATAGGAATTGGCAATCCCGCTGCGGTGTACTGCCTGGAAATGGGATATGAACACAAGATCATTGAGGGTGAATCCGGCCAGGAGGGAATGTGTATCCTTCCTGACGGTGAAAGCTGCCAAGAGTGGGATTTCTTGAATGGCAAATGTGGTCAAAGCCATTCTTTCTGCGCCAGTCAGGGATTAGACCTCGTTACGATTAGGGATGGGAATAACCCTTTTTCCCTTGAATATGCCGTCTGTCTTTCACCGAATGGAAAACAGGTTGGCCCCCTCATGGATCTGATGGGTTTGGAAAGTAAAACTGCCGGCTGTGGCGAGGATTTCCAACAAATACCTCCAACCAGGGTGGATGGTGTAACGGTTGACTATGCACCAAATCCGGAT
>CAYORF010000109.1:0-3060 GCA_964406305.1 uncultured Anaerolineales bacterium
GATAAGTCTGCACCTGAACTTTTATCAATAAGGTTCATTCAAAAAGGAGAAAAAATGTCAATCCTCAAAAATCCTGTCCAGGCATTTATCAGGAACTTCATTCGCCTGATTGTGTTGGTCCCACTCTGGCTGCTCTTTGCCTTGCACTTTTTCGTTCGGGGTATTAATGGCGGGGCTTCCAGCCAGTTTGTCTACGGAGGGATCGTAACCCTCATAGTGCTTTGGTTGGCGAATATCATTGCCGGGATGTTTTACATACTACCTCAATGGGAACGTCTGGTTTTGCTGCGCCTGGGTAAATCGGTCGGAACCAAAGGTCCTGGCCTGTTCATCATTCCGCCCTTTATTTACTCAGTGGCCCGGATTCTGGATGTCCGCATTCAGACATATGAAGTGAAAGCCACCAAAACTCTGACCAAGGACAATATCCCCATAGACGTCACTGCAGCTGTTGAGTTAGAAGTGGAAAATCCTGAAAAAGCAGCTATTGCTGTGCAGGACTATTGGAAGACCACCGAATGGGCCTCCATGGAAGCGCTGAAAAGCACCATCGGCGGCAATGACCTGCGTCCATTATTAAGTGAAACAGAAAGAATTGCGACAGATTTGAAGAAAATCATCGATGCTGCAGCTTCTGATTATGGGATCAATGTACGGGCCGTGCGTATCACAGATGTTGGCACACCCCCATCCTTGATCGAGGAACTAGCTGTTATCGCCCGGGCGGAACGCTCCGCCAAGGCCAAGAAGATCCAGGCCGATGCCGAAGTCAGTGTCGCAAATGCGCTGGCAGAAGCATCCAACATCTTGTCTACAGCAGAAGGCTCGCTGGAACTGCGTCAGATCCAGGCGTTGCTGGACATTTCCAAGGAAGAAAGCTCAATGGTGATCATCTACCCCATGGATAGTGTGATGGGTGGGCAGATCGCTTCCGCCTCAGCTGGAAACCAGACTCAGCCAAAGACAAGAAAGATTGCTTAGCCAGTCGTCGAGAAAAAGAAAAGCGGGATCCGTTAGGATCCCGCTTTTTATCTTTAATCACTGATCAAGGGCCGGGACTGTTTGGGGGAATAGGTGTTGTATCAGGGCTGCAGCCGGTGGCAACAAGTATCCTTGAATTTTGTCAGATGATCTTGTCATCTTTGCCAGCCGCCTGGCGGAGGATCTCTGTCTGGCCGACATGGTAGGAATCGTGGAAATATAAAAAGAATAACCAGAAGGAGACTTCTTTTTCTGGCCTGTCCCTGTAGGGAACCATCCGCTGGAGTGATTCTTCTGTTTCCTGCTCGAGAGCAGCTACCAGCCTCAGTTGAGAATCTTCCAGGTGATGGATCAGATCTTCTAAAAGCAGGACACCTTCAGCTTCTCCCAGTACAGGATCGGATTCCCTTTCATAATGGTCGAGATCAAGTCCCGGGCGGAGATCATCCGCGCCGAGTAGATCCAGGATATTGCAGCGGTTGGCCAGCACATGGCCGACCACCCAATTCAGGCAGTTGCTCCGGAAGGGGAGTTGGATCAGACTTTCCTCGTGAGTGAGATTTTCGGTCTGCATCTTGATGATTTCTATGTTCCGGGCGTAAAAATCAACCAGGTTCTGAATGCTGATCATGGCATGTCCTATAATCTGGGAGGCATTTATCCTTTTTTCGCTTTGCGTGCTGAAAGTCCTTTAGTGCGCTCAATAAAATCTTCCATCGATATGGCCCCAATGCTTTCACCGATCAATTCCAAGGGAAGGTCATCCAATTTCCGGAAGCGGACGCAGGATTTGCCCACGTCGTAACGTTTGCCTGTTTCCTTATACTTCTTTTCAAAATCCTGGTTGAGTTCCTCGTCCATATAGATCCCGGTCAAGTAGACAGCCATGTGGTTCTTCTGGTTGGCCAGTGCGGCGTACATGAGCGGTTTTTTATTGTAGGTGTCTGGATATACTTCTAAGGGCACCTGGTAAGTGATCATGCCCCAATTGAGGGCTTCTTCATATCCTTCTGGCAGGTGTTTTAATATGGTGTCACGGACCTTTGTGATCGCTTCCCGGCGATCTTCTGGTATTTCAGCCAGGTAATCGGTAATTGTTGTGGCAGTGGATTTCATTAAAACCGTCCTATTAAACCAATAATTGTGTAAACGGATCTAACAAGTGATGTGGAACAGGCCGAGGATGTTTTCTTCTTCTTTTTCATTCCAGGCTTTGACTGCCTGGGGAGTGGACAGAATGGTGCCAGGGCAGTTTTTCTCTTCGAAAAACGCAGCCGCTTCGGGGGAGAGGCGCACCCGTCCAAATTGGCCGCCGCCGATCAACAATCCTTGGGCGCCTTCTTCATATATATACTCCGCTTCGGCCAGGGAGATGGTGTGCGAGGTTCCGTAAATCTCCTTGGAAAGTTTTTTCTTTCGTTTGGTAACCTCTCCATTCAGGCGGATGAGGATATCGTGGCTGATACGCTGATCATCTACGTCGATCCAGCCAAAGCCGGTTCCAGACAATATGGGTTTCATGGTTACACCTCACTTACGGTAAACAACCCGTTTGGAAGGGATAGGTTCTTTATTACCGGTAGTCATCCCGGCAGGGATAAAAAGCATCCAGCAGCTTGCAAGAAGTGATCGCTCTGCCGCTGTGGGGTACATCCGAAGGAATGATTGCCACGCTACCCGGTTCCAGGATCCGGCTTTCGCCATCTACGGTGAGTTCAAATTGGCCTTCCAGCACGTTAGCGATCTGCTCATGGGGGTGGCTGTGTTCCGGGAGGGCCGCACCGGGATCGACATCCCAGTAAGCCAGGGTCATGTTTTCGGAATGGACGAATCTGGCCCGATAGCCGGGAACAATCTCCCTTTCCTGAATGTCTGACA
Organism: uncultured Anaerolineales bacterium; assembly: GCA_964406305.1. Taxonomy (GTDB): domain Bacteria; phylum Chloroflexota; class Anaerolineae; order Anaerolineales; family UBA11858; genus B10-G9. Next base: position 2,860 of record CAYORF010000109.1, read on the forward strand.
GTGATTGGAAAACCATAAACACTCCTGTTTTAGCCTGAACTTTTTAGATAGATGATCAAGAGCCAGATCCCTCCCACATAACACAGGGTCACCCCGACTGTTCCGACATATAAAGCCCCGAACACAGCACCCGCATGGCCCAGGATTACAGTTAACAACCCTCCCAGGATTCGCAGCCTCCTGTCTTGTTTCTTATATAAA
>CAYORF010000109.1:3160-8611 GCA_964406305.1 uncultured Anaerolineales bacterium
ATATTTTTTACCTAACGATCCAGCCGAGGAATAAGCCCCCCGGTTTTCTCCATGTAGTCCCTGTATTCATCCCCGAACTTCTCGAGCATAATCTTTTCTTCTTTCTGGATCCGAACCAGGGTGCGGGGGATGATCACCACCAGGTACGCAAAACCGGCGATCCAGTTGTGCAGCATCATCATTTGAGCAATGCCCGATAGCAAGTGGGCGGAATACATAGGATGGCGCAGATAACCGTAGATCCCATCCGTAATCAAGTAATGACCGTCCCGAAATGCCAGGGATGGAGTCCAGCTGCGCCCCAGATCCTTATGGGTTTTCCAGATCAAGGCTCCGGATCCAGCAAATACGATCGCACCCAGCCAGCCGATCCAGGCCGGGAGATCATAATTAGCGAAATCCAGCCATGAAGTGAGGGCGTAGACAAGAGGGATCAGGTTGGCTAATCCGGACAGATAAGTTAAAAAGGAATCCAGGAAACTGGAATGGTCCTCCCTTTTGGACAGACGGCTGGACCTTCGCACGCCAGCTCTACGAACCAGACTGATCAAAACCAGTTCGAGGAAGTAGACCAGTTTAAAGACAGTGTGTGTCATAGGAGCCATCCCGTTTGATTAGAAGACCAGTGCGTATTGAAGCTTGTCAGCCCATCCTGCCTGATAAACTGCCGCCGGCTTGATATAAAAAATATAAACCCAGTCCAATTAATAGTAAAGCCGAGATCAAGTTCATGACTTTTCTGGCACCAGGACCCAGGAGCAAGGCCCGCCCCATCAAGTAGATCATCACCATCGAGGTAATGATCATGGTGATGTAAAAGGCCAGCAGCAGGGATATTGCAGTACCGGGACTCTTTGCCCAGGCAGCCACAACAGCTGGACCCATCACCAGGCTCCAGCCTAGGTAGGGGTTGGGGTTGAGCAAGTTGATCAGAGCAGCTTGAAAGACAGTTTTTGGAGTCGATTCGGATTCTCCAAAATCGACTACCTGATCTTCCCGCCAATTGCGGAAAGCGTTCCAGGCGAAGTAGAGTAAAAGGAATCCGCCAGCCAATTGCAGCAGATTTCGGAAGGTTTCTGGAAGGATATTCAAGAGCAAGATGGATACTAGGGCAATAGGACCGTCGCTGATCAAAGGTGCAAAGGCGGCTGGAAGGGTCCGGCGCCAGCCCTGTTCGGCAACCTTGGCCAGGAAAAAAGCCTGGAGAGGCCCCGGCTGCAATCCAGCACTGAGCGCATAACTGAAGCCAATCAGAATATTATTTACCATAAAAAATCTAGGAACTTGATGATAAAGTTGCAGGCCGTTGGACGCATGTACAGATCCACAATGTTACCTGCAATATTTATATATGATTTCCCTTTTCCAATTCCAGGCCAATGGCAACCAGCTCTCGCCTGTTTCTGGGTTTGAAGAGCAGCCCACCGCTGATACCGAGGGCGACCAGCAGGAACACTGCCCCGACCAGGCTGATCCCTCCTGGTCCAAGCCAGGTGATAATCCCTTTCAGCCAAGGGGTCTGGATAGTGCCGGAGATCACCGACCAGTAGCCAATAGCGGCCAGAACCGCTGCGCCGATCACCAGTAGCGTGGAGATCAGCAGGTTCAAACCGGTGCGAGTCTTTTTCGTTTGGAGCTCATAATCGGGGCTGAGGCGTTTGGTCAGGTAATCCAGGATCCGGGAGCACAAGGCAGGGTTGGACAACACAAAGCGGGTTGTGCGTTCAATCTCTTTGTCCCAGTATCGGATATGCAGGGCAGGGCCGACTTCTCGAATGGCCTGGATCCTGTTGAGGGGAATAGACTTGATCTCCTCCAAGTACTCATGGGGGAGAAGTTTCTTCCTGAGGGCAGCTTTTATGCGAGGGATCAGATCAGTCTTGGCCTGAGCCCGGATCAGGCGTTCTTGTCCCAGGATGATCAAATAAAGTCGTGATCCCTTGGTATAGTGCCAGGTTTTGAACTCATCCGGTAGTGTGGTGACCGGGGCTTTTTTTGTAGGCTTGGGAACTTCCCGTTTGGGTTTGATCTCTTCCTTAGGAGGAGCTGTTTTGAGCTGGGCCAAGGCGTCCCGAGCAAATTGGTTCTCGGGGTTGATACGCAGGACCTGCTCCAGGCAGTTTGCGCGTTCTGAGCGCTGGACCAGACCGGACATGATCCACCAGGCCCGTTCGCTATTAGGCTCCTCGGCCAAGACCAGCCGCAGGAGCTCAAATGCATGTTTTGTATCGCCGGCCTTGATGGCGCTTTCGGCTTGTTTGATACTTTTGGACATGGGCGGCCTCACTGTGTTTCATAGCGCTTTGTATTTAAGAATAGATCTAATCTAATTATATATGGAAATGCCTTTCATTTAACCGGAAAAATGGCCACTCTGATCAAGTGAGTTGGTACCAGGAATGAAAAAGGGGCGACCCACTAGGTCACCCCTATGATAACGATTACTTGATCAACTTACTATTTACTACTTACTATTTACATTCTTTTATTCAGCTCAGTGCCCAGCGGTGGTTTCAGCAGCAGCCTGATGCTGATGATCAGAGCGATGATGATTAATATCCCCCCAATAATGGTTACACCAGCGGCGCCCAGGCTTGGCAGCAAGCGAATCAACCAGAGCGCCTGAACACTTCCTGTGGCAGCCGCCCGCCCCGTGATCACTTCCTGGTAAGCCCAGTATCCTGCCACTGCCAGACCGGCTGCCCCGAAGGTTAACAGGGCGGAGATTCCCAGACTTAACCCGGTGCGGACGGGTTTGGTCTGCAGGGTATAATCCGGCCCCAGTCGATTAGCCAGCACATCCATAATTCGCTCAGACATAACTGTGTCTTCCAGTGACAGACGGGCGCTCCGATCTTCCCCTTGATATTGGTACTGGAACTGCAAGGCTGTTTTGAGTAATTTGATCTTTGTGATCGAGGGCAGGCGGATGGTTTTGATCTCGTTCAGGTATAGGTCTGGGATCTGTCCTTTCTTAAGTAAATCTCGCACGCGGGGGATCAATCTCTTCTCGGTATGAGCCCAGAATAGTTGTTCCTCTCCCAACATGATGAGGAATACCTTTGATCCGCTGGAGTACTGCCAGGTTTTATATGCGCCGATCGGCTCTGTTTTTCCAGTGGGTTTACTTCTGCGAGGAGGTTTGGGAATTTCTCGGCGAGGTTTTGTTTCAGTAATTGGGGGCGAGGCTTGCAGCTTGTTCAACGCATCGCGGGCAAATTGATTCGCGGGATTGATGCGTAGGACCTGTTCCAGGCAAGTGGCTCGTTCCGCCCGCTGGACAAGGCCGGACATGATCCACCAGGCTTTTTCACTTTCTGGGTCCTCCACCAAGACCTGGCGCAGGATATCAAAACCGGTTTTGGTATCCCCGACCTTAATGGCGTTTTCGGCTTGGTGGATGCCTTCAGACATGGCGGACCTCCTTATAGTACTAGAGGAATTTTATTATTTAATAAATGTGCCTATATTCATTATATATGCAAAATCGCTGCGGCTTGACTGGGATATGAGATGGAGGACGGGGGTTCGAGGAGTACTGTCATTGCGAGGAGAGCGTTTACACTCGATGAAGCAATCCCCACATTAATTAGGAGAATTGCCACCTTACCAGCTGATGAATCATCCGGCTGAGAACAACGCCCCCTCAAGGGGGCTTGTTGATAGTGGTTTATTAGCCCGATTCATCGGGCGGAGTTATCAGCCCGGTCGTTCATGGCCGGGAATAAATGGATCCCTATTCTCGCAGTACAGTCTGGCAGCAAGGCAGTAAACCCAGCATGCTGTATCCTTTTTGGAGACAATTAGAATGATAAAGACACAATAACACGAACGATACGGCACCCTCTGAGGATACCGTATCGTATATAGGATATTCACAAACCACAGCTAATAAATAAAAACTGAGATTAACAATCAATTGTATGAAGAGAAAGCAAATTTATCTGCTTTTGCCCACTCAATTATCCCTTATTCACTCGCAGAAATCTGTTTGTTGACTAGTGCTCATCATTGAGAGTTCATCTGCCACCCGTCTATTTTCTGCTTGCAGAGCTTCAATTTCAGGTCCCCCCGGATTTTCGAGTTTTCTGGTTGCTATGGCATCCGAGAGTGCAAACAATCTGTTCTCTAATTGGGTGCGGCGTAATGCAAAACAATTGTCCCCACTCCGCAAATTATCCCGCAGCAATTCATCCGCCTTGGTGAAGGCGGTCTGGGCGGCGGCACCATTGGCATTCGCTAGCCAAACCACACCTTCCTGTTCACGCAGTCGCCAATCCTCGGGACGAATAGATACAGCAGAAGACATTTTGCTTGTGTCCCAATCTACCATAGCTTCAGCAGCCAGGTTATCGGCAGTTTCAATGTCCCGGATGACATCCAAGCCATCCAACTGGATAAATTCCTCTTGATTGGTGATATTGCCAATGGTATCCTCGGTCACTTTTTGCGCAATCGGGAAAGGAGCAAACTTACCATTTTTATATAGTCCATTCTCTTCCGCCCAGGATTCAATTACTATTCCCAATAGGTCCAAGTCTGCGTCATCACAAGAAGTCAGAAAAAGAACCGGAAGAAGGAGGATCAAAACCAGGAGTATTTTTTTTGTTATCTTCATTGTAGTTCCTCCAGAATCCCCTCAATGCCCAGGTATTCTAATGTGTGCATGAAATCAATTTCGATTTGGGCAAAAAATTCTCTTTGGGATATTAACCCATCAGCAAACTTCTCAACCAATTCCTGATCTACTGTAAAAGAAGTGGCGGTTTCGCCAAATTCGTCCCTGTATTCCAGTGTGACGTGAGCTAAACGCAAATTCTCTTGACGATTACGGGCAGTTATATCCTGCATGATGAGCAGGAACATATCGTCATTGGCTTTGAGGGGATTCATCCCTTTGTATCCAGCGCTGGCATCCAGGATGATGAATGCACCCTGGGTGGGTTGATCTTTCATCGGGATCACATAAACTCGCACTCCGGGGATGCCCAGCTCAGAGAAGGTTTGGGAAAGTGAGCTGCTGGCAGCCAGGTCAGGAGCCGCTTCATAAACCTCTTTGGCCTCTTTGCCAAAAATTCCCAGCCAGCCGGCAACCTGGGGACCTACAAAATAGGCACTCGCCAGGCAGAGAATACTTACCAGGGGGATCAAGACACAACTGGCACAACACCAGCCTCTCTTCTTCTTGGGTTCTGCGGGGATTTGAGGGCTATCGCTCATAGTTGGCCTCCTTGATTGAGTAGTGGAGAGTATGGTCGAGAAAATACTAAAGATAACTCTTAAATATTATACTGGGAATTCTTCCGCCGCACTGAATTTAATTTCGCTTGAAATAAAACACCCGGGAATATATTAAATTTAACCAAATTGTATACATGTTAGGGAGAAGATGGCTTACGTTCTCAAGTTGAAATACCGCAGTTATTGATTTAGAATGAATATCAGCAGGTT
>CAYORF010000110.1:0-8507 GCA_964406305.1 uncultured Anaerolineales bacterium
GTGGTTTTAGTGCAATTAGCACACCATTTAGCCTCCTCCCCTCTGTAAGGGGAGGAGGCTTTCATATGTATAGGAGATGAAATGAATTTCGTCCTTGATTCACACAAGAATTTGCCCGTATGGACCTTGAGCCCTGGTTCCCTGGAGGAAAATGAGAAAACAACCACATAACCCTTACAGGAGAATAACTATGCCAAAAATACTGTACTTTGCAGACTCTCACATTGACATGGCCAACTACGGCCGGCAGGATCCAGAAACCGGGCTGCCCCTCAGGGTGATGGACTTCCTGAAGTCGCTCGACCAGATCGTTGACACTGCGATCGCTGAGCCGGTGGACTGCGTCATACTCCTGACCCTGTTGTATTAAACTGACTTTGGAAGGATTTGACCAATCATGCTTTATAATTCATAAAGCTGTTAAGGATTTACCCTATGAGCAGAGCTAAAAAGACTGGTTTCGGATCCTATCCCTTGCGGAACCTTGCCCTGGGCCTGTTGATGAAAAGCCCCAACCACGGCTACCAGCTGGACCAGGACCTGGCGGATAAATTTGGCATGATCTGGAAAGCTGGCCAGACCAATCTTTATATTACCCTGTCCGGGCTTGAAAAAAGCGGCCTGCTTCGGATTGAAATAGAACGCCAGGAAAACCGTCCAGATCGGAAGGTTTTTCACCTGACTGATCTGGGAAGAAAGACATTTCTGGACTGGGTTTCTGAACCGGTTTCATCGCTGCGGGCTGCCAGGGTGGAGCTGCTGGCCAAACTGCGCTTTTATGAATGGCTGGATCTGCCGGAGCCGGGCAAATTGATCAAGGCCCAGCAGGATATCTTCCAGATCATGATCAATGAATGGCAGGCCGATCAGACACAGGAATCGGACTCGTTCCTCCGCTATGTTTATGATTTTCGCATCAGCCAGGCCCAATTTATTAACGACTGGCTGGCGGAATTTAAGGAAAATTTGCTGCCGGGAGAGGGCGGCCCGTCGGCCTGAAGGCAGTGGAAAGGTCTTTTTTTTGCACCCTATTTACAAATTAAATAATATGTGATTAAATAACATTATTTCAGGAAAGCTCACTATGCAGGCGCCAAAATACTATTACACTACCCGCGATTTATTGATGATGGCCGCCCTGGCTGCCCTGGGAGGTATTGCTAGTACCTATATCAACTTTATTGGCGATTTTTTCCAGTCTTTCCTTGGATTTGCTGGCACAACCCAGTGGGCTGCCGGGCTGCATGTGCTGTGGCTGGTCCTGGCCGTTGGACTGACCCGGAAACAAGGTGCCGGCACAATAACTGGCATTCTGAAGGGAGCTGTGGAACTCTTTTCTGGCAATACACACGGGCTGCTGATCCTGCTGATAGATCTGGTTGCCGGTTTGTTGGTGGATCTGGGCAGCCTCCCTTTTCAAAAGAAGGATCATTGGTTGACCTATTCTGTCGCAGGCGGCCTAGCCGCCGCATCCAACGTCTTCGTTTTTCAGGTTTTTGCGGCCCTGCCAGCCGATATCCTCACTTATGGTGTGATTGGCCTGATTGCCCTGGTTGCTTTTATATCAGGGGTGATCTTCGCCGGGATTCTGGGATCTGCCTTGATGGCTACGCTGCGCCGGTCCGGAGTGGTCAAAGGCCAGCCGGTGCAGCCCATGGGACGGGTATCCCTGAGTGTGCTGCTGATCAGTTCCCTCCTGTTGGGCGGCGGTTTGTTCGGCTATCTGAAGAGTGGGGGGGCGAGTGCTGAGGGCCTGATAATCAGCGGGGCGGTATCCCAACCAGCAGTTTTCGATTCCAATGCGAGTTCTGTCAAGGAGCAGGTTGTGAAAATAGACCAGAGCGGGGCCTCTGTGTCCTACCGGGGATACAGCCTGCGATCAGTGCTGCAGGAGATCGGCCTGGATCCTGACTATGATATGGTCCTGCTGCTGGCATCTGATGGCTATACTTTTTTCATCTCCTCCCAGGAGTTGGAAAATAATCCGCAGATCATCTTCCAGGAACTCGGGGAAAGGAAGAACAGGAGCTATAACATCATCGGACCCGAGAGTAAAAAAGCCTGGGTCAATGGGGTGGTGGAAATCCGGGCCGTAAAATCAACTCCATTATTAATTGAGATCAGCGAAAAGCAGGTTCCCTTTACTGCGGCGGATTGGGTTCAGGAGATGGACAGCACGGGGTTGGATGTGGGTTTCGGATCTAAAAAATACCAGGGTGTGCCCCTGATCCTGGTCCTGGAATCGACCGATCAAGCCCTCACTGGCTCTGAGGTGATGTTCAGCAATGAGGATGGCACAAAGTTCAGCCTGGCTCTGGCCCAGATCCGTGACGATGACGCTATTCGAATTTTCATCGTGCTGGATGGAGGAACCCTTTCCTATGCCCTTGCTAATCTGAATGGGGAAGTGTACCTAACCTGGTTGGATCGGATCTGGGTCCCATGATCAGGATCAATGATTTTTCCTATCGCTACAGGGGAAGCAATGTGGACACGCTCCAGAACATCAATCTGGAGATCAACAAGGGGGAATTTGTGTTATTGACAGGGCCATCCGGCTGCGGCAAATCCACCCTGGCCCTGGCCCTGGCGGGTTTTTTATTCTCTCAATCTGAGGGGGTGTACCAGGGAGTTATCACCATTGCCGGTCTGGATCCTGGACAGGAACCCATCTACCAGCTTGCTGATCAGGTAGGTTTGGTCCAGCAGAATCCCGAAAACCAGTTCTGCACCCTGATGGTGGAGGATGAAATCGCTTTCGGCCTGGAAAACCGCCGGATTCCTCGTGAAGAAATTGAGCAGCGCCTGACCTGGTCTCTTGAGGCTGCTAGTGCTTCCCATTTGAGGGATAGGGAGCTGATTTCCCTCTCGGGCGGAGAAAAACAGAAAATTGCCCTGGCAGCCATCCTGGCTGCCAGACCGCGGGTGATTATCTTTGATGAACCAACCTCTAATCTGGACCCACCAGCTACTGGGGAGATTTTTGATATTATCCTTGATCTCCAGCGCACTACGAGTCTGACCGTGCTGGTGATTGAACATAAACTGGACTTTCTTAATCGAGCAGGTCCACGTTTGATTGAAATGTCCCCAGATGGATCCATTCTGCTTAATCCATCTGAGAAAGAAGAGCTTGATTTCAGCCCGCCTGAATACAAGCCAGCAGTGGGTAGTTCTCTCCTGGAAGTGGATGATCTCACTCTTGCCTATGATGGCCGGACCGTACTGTCGGATGTTGGGTTTAATCTGGTCCCGGGTGAGCTGGTCAGTCTGCTCGGTGGTAATGGATCGGGAAAAAGTTCCCTTCTGCTGAGTGTAATGAATCTGATTCGAAGGGACCGAGGCTTGATCCGGGTCCTGGGGCAGGATCTTGATCAATATGATTCAAAATCCCTGGGCCGGATTATTGGGCTGGTATTTCAAAATCCGGACCATCAGATCTTCGCTGGCTCGGTTTGGGAAGAAGCTGTCATGGCCCCCAAAAACTTTCAACTTGATCCAGATGACTATCAAGACAGGGCGAACTTCCTGCTGGGTAAAATGGGATTGGGAGGGCGGATTGATGACCACCCTTACCGCCTCAGTTATGGCGAAAAGCGGCGTTTGAACCTGGTCTCGGTCTTGACTTCACAGCCGCGGATTTTGCTGCTGGACGAGATATTCATTGGCCAGGATAAAAAAAACGCTCACTTCCTGCTTCAGCTGCTGATCGATTATGTGGAAGAAGGCAATGCCGTTGTAATGGTAAACCATAATCCGTTTTATTATTCCAGGGTCTGCACCCGGCTGATGTTCCTGAAAGATGGCGGTCTCGCCCTGGATCAGCCCATGAGGGAAGGGCTGATCGCCCTGAGAGATCTAGGACAAACGGCATACCTGCCTGGAGGTGAGTTATGAAAGCCCGCCTGGCCTATCAGGCCGGAAGCTCTCTCATCCACCGCCTGCACCCACTCATAAAAATGGCTTGGCTGATCCTGCTGACCGGCCTGGTTTTCCTGTTCCAGGGGCCGGGTTTTAGCTTGGTGGTGGCGGTGGCCCTCCTTGTCAGCTTCCCCCTGATCGGAAAGAAGCTGACTGAACTGCGGGGATTCAGGATCCTGCTGCTGACAGCCGGACTGATCTGCGTCCTGCAGATCGTTTTTATGAACAGCGGTGAAGTGATGCTCCAATCGGGCGCCTGGCGGATAACCCGGGAAGGACTGGCCAGAGGGCTGTATCTGGGAGCCCGCTTCCTGGATGTCATTCTGCTCAGCTACCTTTTTGTATTGACCACCTCGCCTGGCGAACTGGCCTATGCGCTGATGCAGGCAGGTCTTTCCTACCGCTTTGGTTTTACTTTTGTGACCGCCCTGCGCATGATCCCCCTCTTTGAAGAAGAAGCCATGATCGTCTACCGGGCCCAGCAGGTTCGGGGGGTATCTTATCAAAAGAAGAGCCCGGCTGAGTTCTGGAGGAATATCCAGGCTTTTCTGCTGCCGCTGTTGATCTCTGCCATGTCCAAGGTAGAGGCCCTGTCCATCTCCATGGAAGGGCGCTGCTACGGCAGATATAAAACCCGGACCTTTTACAAGGTCCGGGAAACGACCCGGATCGACTGGCTGGCCGGAGTGGCGTTGGCCCTGGTTGGGGCTGCGGCAGTGATGATCAAAATTTGGGAGGGATAGGATGATGGGAAAGAAGATTAAAACCACGCTTGTAGGTGTTGTAATAGGGCTGTCAGTGCTGATCCTGGTGGGCGCTGGTTTTATGATGGGCTGGCAGCGGGGCCTGCCCATTCATCTGGCAAAACACTATTCCCTGGACTCTCTCCGGGAGGAAGCCTTGTTGATGAATGAGTGCTCAGAGTGCCACGATGGGGCGGATTTTCACCGCTGCTCCACCTGCCACGATGAACATGGCGCCACTGAATTTGCGGATCTGCCGTTTTTTAATCTGATATCTTTCAGCGGCGACGTGCCGCAGCCGGGTTTTGTAGAGCTGAACCAGATCCTGCCCTATCGCGATCAACCCAATACCCACATCACCCTGCTGGACTTCCTGGCTGAGCAGGGAGTGGGAGATTTTGAAAGTGTCACTCTTACCTCACGCGACGGCGGATTTATCACCATTTCCCGGGAAAATCTGACTGACCAGGCTCTGCTGCTACCCTTTACGGATGGGATCCGTTTTGCTGCTGAGGATCTCCATGTTTCAACCTGGCTGAAGGGAATCACCGGCATGATCGTGGTTGGTAATGAGCGGGACTTAACCATCAACGGGGCAAAGACTTCCCTGGGGCGACTGCTTTTGGGGCCCACCCGCCAGGTGGTCACCGAAAATGCCCGGGTTATGTTTAACTATGAGATCGATGGTCAAACCAGGGAAGCACAAACCGCTTCCCGCGTCTGGGGGGCAGCCGTGGCTGATCTATATCCGGATAGCTTCTCGCATCTGGTTGTTAAAACGAGGGATGGTGCGTTGTTTGAGCTGACCCCGCTGGAGGCGGGTTCAGCTGTCTTGATTGCTGAGCGGAAAGGCCCCACGCTGGTCCTGCCGGAAAGGAGCAAATCCGGCTGGATTAGCCCTATTCTTGAACTGATCTGGGAGTGAATATGAAACGAATTGGATTAACTGGATTGTTATTGTGTTTAGCGCTCTTCAGTGCCGGTTGCGGCTCCCGTTGGGAGGTCATGGTCAGGGGATTGCCGGGTGGGGACAAGGTCCTCAATTACCAGATCTGGAAGGAGTATGAAGATTTTGCCGACGAAGATGCCATCCCCTTGGAGCAGTTCTTTTATGGCTTCGGTGCTCGGGTGATTAACAAGGTCACGATCACAGACGGGGATAATAAAACGCAGGTTTTAGATTGGGCTCAATCCGCTGAAGAGGTTTTGGTTAAGAAGAATGGTTCAATCCGGCTTGGGGAGGAGGAATTAAAACCTGCGTCCCTGGTCGTTGAACTGTCTGCCTGGGAAAAGAGGGTCGAGGGTCAGATCTACGACATAGCCCCCACAGCTGCCGCAGTACTGGGAATCCCGGCACCGGCCCTGGCAACCGGGGCTGCCCTGCCAGCCGATCCCGCTCAGGCTGTGCTGCTGCTATTCCTGGATGGTTTTGGTTACCTCCGCTACCAGGAATCCTTGGAAGGGGGTTTAATCCCGGAGCTGGCAAAGCTAGATCCGCCCCTGATCGGATTAACAACCTATCCACCGATCACAACAGTTTCCACCGCTTCCCTGCTGACCGGGACAGAACCCCCGATCCATGGTGTGGAAGTCCGGGGGATACGAATCACGGAAACGCAGACCTTGTTCGATGTCGCTGCCCAGGCCGGCCTGGAAACGGCAGCCGTTGAGGGAGAAGCGCTGGCATTTAACCTCAGGAATACTGATCAGGTTCTGTCCGGCGACCGGGACGGCAATGGGGGCTCAGACGATAATGTGTTATTAAATTCACTGGCTGTCCTGGAAAATGGAATGCCCGACCTGTTCCTGGTGCATTTTCATGGCATAGATGATCAAGGACATAATGTAGGTCCCGGAGCAAAAGAGGAAATTGAAAAAATCCGTGAGGTGGATGCCGCAGTGGGTGAGATCTTGTCCAGGCTTCCTGAGGGAACAATGGTGGTCATCTTTGCCGACCACGGCATGCACCTGGTGGATGAAGAAGGCCGGATGGGCAACCACGGCCATTTAATCCCCCGGGATATGCTGATCCCGATCTGGGTTTTCCGGGTTGAAAATTGATTTTAATAAGAAAGGAGAAAAACATGAAAAATAAAAGATGGATTTATCAGCTGCTGGGATTAACCTTCCTGATCGGCTTGGCTGGCTGTGGGGGTGGGGCACCCAAGGTGGATTGGAAGCTGGAGATCAGCGGGGATGTCGCCAACTCGATGATCCTCAGCTACCAGGACCTGGTTGGTATGGACCAGTTAGATTTGACTGAAATAATGATGGAGAAATCCACAGGGGAGGATGAAGTTACTTCCTGGAGTGGTGTGGACCTTTTTACGGTGCTGGACCAGGCTGGCGCTGGAGAATTTGTATCAATCACCGCTTATGCAGTGGACGGGTATGCGATCGAGATCTCGGCGGGTGAGCTTGATAATGCCATCATTGCCCTGAAGGATAACGGGGAATGGATTGCCGAAGTCACACCTGATAAAGGTCCCATTCGCCTGGTAACCCCTGAAACGCCAGGCAACCGCTGGGTATTCCAGCTGGTTGAGCTTCAGGTCAACCAGTAATCAGATATATCATAGGAGAGAATTATGAAGTTAAAATTACGCCTGTTGTTAGTATTGACCATCCTGGTTGCAGTGCTGATCAGCTGCAGCGCCCAGGAGGCGGTCCCAGTAGTTGAGGAAGCTGCTCCGGTTGTGGAAGAAGCCGAGGAGGTAGAGGAAGCCGAGGAAGCCGAGGAAGTAGAGGAAGCGGCCCTGCTGGTGTCCGGAGTTCCTTTCAGCAGGGACCAGCTGGAGGGGATGGACATGGTTGTTGCAGAGGCAACCAAAAAGGACGGCAGCACGGCGGAGTACACTGGCGTTCTGGTGTCCGGTTTGCTGGCTGAAGCTGGCACTGAAGGCGAGACCATAGTTTTTATTGCCAGTGATGGTTATGAGACTGAAGCGGCCAAATCTGATATAGATGCCTGTGCAGATTGCATCGTCGCATTTGATGGGGATGAACTGCGTATGGTGCTGCCCGGGTTCCCAAGCAATGTCCAGGTGAAAGGTGTGGTGGGTATCTCTGTAAAATAAGGAATTTAGAAAGCAGACCTCCGGGTCCTTAGTATCGCGGAGGTCTTTTTATTTAAAGCATAGATGTGGATCGGTTCGGCCATGGATCTGGAGCAATGGAAGATGCGGTTGTCCGCCTGGTAATGGAATATCCCCGGGCTTGGGCTCCCTTGATAGACGATGGAGCTATCCAGGATCATGCTTCAGATGCCTTTATGTTTCATTTTGTCAAACGTCCGCAGATGGATGAGCGGATCCGTCTTCCCCAGGATCAGACTGTAGGGGATCTGACCTCGACAGAGCTGCTTGAAAAATTCTGGCAGGCCAGCCATGTGCCCGAAGAAAATGTTAAAGCGCTCCAGGAGTTGGCAGCAGAGATTCTGGAGGAAGAAGTCAAAGAAGAAGCAAGGGAAGAGGAAGTAGAGGAAGAAACCGAAAAAGAAGAAACAAAGGAGATGGTGCCGGCTACACAATAAGAGACAAGATAAGAGACCCGTTACTAAAGGGGGCTCTTATCTTGATTGTGACAAAACAAATTTGCCTTTAATTAATGGTGGATTTCCTAGTTCTTGGTGCAACTTGGGTGCAATTAATTTGATATAGATGATATCTAGGTCCAAAACACCGTGATTTTTTGTTTTAAGACGAAATTTCACCCCTAAATAACCGAAAAAACTTTCACAGCCGGCCTGGCGTCTGATTAAAGATCAGGTTTCGGGGGCAGGTCACCCCCAGATAGGAATTTATACCAAAGCCAGCGATGAATCCCTCGCGCACAGCTGCGATC
>CAYORF010000111.1:0-8441 GCA_964406305.1 uncultured Anaerolineales bacterium
TATCCACCTTAATTTAGTCCCATTTTTTGTCAAATTTTGGGGTCCACCTCATAAAGAGGAATAATATTTTGGAATTTTGGATGTTATTGACTTGGTATAATTAACAAAGTGATGATTATTTGACGTTCTCAACAGTAAGGAATGATGAAGAGGTGAGATAATGCGTAGGAAAAAATACTTGATGATAGCCATTGTTATATTGATTTCCGTGACTTCTGGATTTATTTCAAATACAGTCCAGGGAGCAGATCTGGATCCTTATCCTGTCCTGGTGGGTTTATATCCCTCTGCGGAGTTGTATACATCTGTAGATGAGATCAATACCTATGATGCTGATTTTGGTGGAGATGTATTTTCAATTGCGGGAACCTTCATTGATATTGAATCCCCGGATTGGTTTATCAATGCAGAATTGGCCGCCGCCTGGAATAACGGGTACATACCTTTTGTTAACCTGGGATCTGGTGGTGAGGGAATCCAATACACTGCTGAAGAAATAGCAAACGGTGCCTTGGACGCTGCGATCCGCAACTGGGCTAATTTATTTGAATTCTTCGCCAACGGGTTGTATGAGGATCGCAGGGCTTTTATAGCTCCCCTTCAGGAAAATAATGGCGGATATGCTTCCTACAGTGGCGACCCGGAGAACTTTATTAAAGCTTATCTCCGTATTCAACAGATCTTTCTTGAAGAAGGCGTCCCGGAAGACTCAGTCAGCTGGGTATACGCCCCCAATGGATGGCATAATGCCACCACAGGTTATCCCTTCGAAGAAGGATACCCCGGGGATTCAGCTGTAGATGTGGTGGCTTTTAGTTCCTTTAACTGGGGTACCTGCTTTAGTTTTTCAAAATCCGAAAGTTATGAAGATATTTATGAACCTTATCTGGATCGGATGCGGATAATGGCTCCAGGGAAACCGATTATGATCGCTGAAATTGGCTCAGTAACCGAGGGCTTGGATCGAGGAGCATGGTTCCTGGATACACTGACAAAAATTGGCAATTACCCGGCAGTGACAGGTGTATTGTATTTCAGTAAATTGGAAAATCCCTATAATGAATATGAACCAGGCGTCAAGTGGTGTGACGAAATCGACCATCGCCTGGAAGCTGGCGACAAAACCACTATTGCGGATGAGGGTTTGGCAGAATTCCAGCAGGTTGTCACGCAGCCTCCCTATGGGTATTGGGAACCCAGCAGCGTGGAAATGACCAGGATCGCCTTTGACCGCCCTGTGGGAGTCTTTGAAGATGTCTGGCCGGCTTCTACCTGGTCAGAGCAGACAGATATTTACTACCAGTCCTGGGTGGAACGCTTGGCGGTTGCCGGGATAACAGGTGGCTGTAATATCACAACCATAGACCTGGATCCAGTCACTGAATATGTATACCGATATTACTGTCCTGAAGATACGGTTACCCGGGCGCAAATGTCCATATTCTTACTGCGCAGTAAGTTTGGGACTGGTTATTCACCGGATCCAGCAACCGGTACTCGTTTTGAAGATGTTATTCCGGGCGACGAGATCAACGATTGGGCGGATGATTGGATAGAAGCCCTGGCGGGAGAAGGCATCACAGGTGGATGTAGTCTCAGCCCACCTCTTTACTGCCCTGACAGTCCAGTCACCCGGGCTCAAATGTCTATATTTTTACTGCGTAGCAAATATGGGGCGGGTTTTTCACCAGATCTAGCGACTGGCACTCGTTTTGATGATATCGTTCCGGATGACGGTATCAACGATTGGGCGGATGACTGGATCGAGGTCCTGGCGGGAGAAGGCATAACAGGCGGATGCAGTGCCAATCCGCCTTTATACTGCCCTGACAACCCAGTCACTCGGGGAGATATGGCGATATTCCTGGTGCGGACATTCAGCCTTCCATGATATTGATGAGCTCTACAGAAAGCTCGAACCGGGTTTTATTCTGCCGCTCAAATCCAATCGATCCTGATCCGCGAGTAGAGAAGGAAGCCCGGGCATTGATTCGAGCAGGTTACTCGGTTCAGGTGATTGCCTGGGATCGCACCGATGAACTTCCATCCCGGGAAGAAAAAGATGGTTTTACCGTGAACCGTTTATCCATCCCTGCAGAATATGCTCAGGGAATGGGGAATTTGCCTGCCTTAATCCGTTGGGAATGGGGTTTATTGAGATGGTTATTTCGGCAGGCAAATTCTTTCGATCTGATTCATGCCTGTGATTTTGATACGGTATTACCAGCCTTGTTGTGTAAGTTATTGTTCCGGAAAAAACTGATCTATGATATTTTTGATTTTTATGCTGATCACCTCCGGAAAACCCCTACCTTGATCAAGAATCTGATCCGCTGGCTGGATTTAAGAGCAGTTAATTGGGCAGATGGCGTCATCCTGGTAGATGAAGCTCGAAAAAACCAAATTAAAGGAACAAAACCAAAACACTTAACCATTTTATACAACAGCCCGGAAGATCTTCTCTCTGGATCAACTTCCCCTATCAGGAAAAATACTTCCAAACTTCAGATAGTATATGTGGGCCTGCTCCAGTTTGAACGTGGGTTAATGGAGCTTTTAACTGTATTAGAGAAGCACCCGGATTGGCATTTGGATTTGGCTGGTTTTGGTGGTGACACCGATGTTATCCTGGAAAAAGCCAACTCATTGCCAAATGTCACCTGGTATGGCCGAATTCCCTACCAGAAAACGCTCCAGCTCACAACCCAGGCAGATGTCAGTTTTGCCACCTATGATCCAGAAATTTCCAATCACCAGTATGCCAGTCCTAATAAAATATTTGAAGCCATGATGTTGGGAATCCCGATCATTGCTGCTGCAAGAACCAATATGGATCAGATCACTGAACAAACTGAATGTGGTTTAGTTGTTGAATATGGAGATCTTCAAGATATAGAATCTGCGTTGAGCAGCCTTGCGGACGATCCGGTCCTCAGGGAAAGATTGGGAAATAATGGGAGAAGAGCTTACCACGGAGAATTTTCCTGGGAGATTATGGCCAGGCGATTAACTAATTTATATATGAATGTAGTTGAGGGTTGAAAAATTAGGATAATGGCAAAAAAGATTTGTTTGGTGGCTAATTACGATTGGGTGATTTATAACTTTCGTATGCCCCTGGTGGATTTTCTAATTGAGCAGGGTTTAGAAGTGATCCTGGTCTGTCCCCCCGGAGAGTATTCTGATCGTTTTCTGGAAGGCGGTTACCAATGGGAACCCTGGACTCTTAATCGCCGCAGCACTGCACCCTGGCGGGAACTATTTTCCATCCAAGATCTGGTCGGAATTTACCGCAGACTAAAACCTGATTTGGTTCATCATATAACAATTAAGCCAATCTTTTACGGCTCCCTGGCAGCAAAAAGAGCAGGGATTCCCCGGGTGATTAACAACTTTACCGGCTTGGGATACTTATTTAGTGATGCAAAAAGCGCAGCATTTTTGCGGTTTCTGGTTTTGCCTATCTTGCGGGCTGTTCTCCCTAATCAGAGAAATCATACGGTGCTGTTAAATGAAAATGACCTGCAGCAGTTAATAAAATTTAGACTGATCGATCCCTCCCAAACGATAATCATTCCCGGGGATGGGGTTGATTTGGATCGTTTTTCTCCATCAGAAGAAAATGAACTTCGATCAGATCCACTGACAGTGGTTATGGCTGCTCGTTTGTTATGGGATAAGGGTGTAGCGGAATATGTGGAAGCGGCCCGATTGGTAAATGATTCTGATAAGTCAATCCGTTTCATATTAGCTGGTGAACCGGACCCCGGTAATCCTTCCTGTGTTCCTGACCATGTCTTGGAAAAGTGGCGTCAGGAAGGGATTGTAGAGCTGCTGGGACATCGGGAAGACATGCCAGAAGTCTTACGGAGCGCTTCGGTAGCAGTACTGCCAAGTTATCACGAGGGATTGCCCATGTTTTTATTGGAAGCGGCTGCCTCTGGACTCCCCTTGATTGCCAGTGATATCCCTGGCAACAGATTGATTGTTAAGGATCAACTGAATGGTATTTTAATCCCTTTAAAAAACAGTCAGGCCTTAGCTCAAGCTATCAACCAAGTTTTAAATGAGAAGAGTAATCGAATAAAGATGGGCTGTGAGAGCCGGTTATTGGTTGAAAAAAACTTCAGTCTAGATGTGGTTTTGGAGCAGTTTCTGATCCTTTATCATAAGATCGGTATGCTCTAGCGGATTCTCTTTTGCGAAGCACACCGCAATCGGATATAATCAAATTTATGATTGGATCTAGACTATTCTTTAAAGATTATCCCAAAATTCATTTGCATCTATCCCCTTCCTGGATACTCTAGCGAGGTTTTATGCCCTGGTCGATCTTAGGTATTGCATTTCTTTCTGGCCTGGTGGGAGTCTTTGGTGTCCGATGGTTAGGAAGAAAGGTTGGCGCAGTTGTTCAACCCCGGGAAGATCGCTGGCATCATCAGGCAACACCCTATTTGGGGGGTGTGGGGATATTTATCGGGTTTCTGATCGCGCTACTTGCTTCTGGAAAAATTACTGAACTGGATTGGGGGATTGTCATAGCTGGGTCCATCGCCTTCTTTTTAGGATTAGCCGATGATATCTGGGATCTTTCCCCGCAAACTAAATTAGTTGGTTTATTTATTGCTGCTATTATAGTGGTGGTGTTTGGCAATATCACAGCCTTTTTTCCCTCTTCTTTTGCCAACATTCTAATTTCAATTTTCTGGTTAGTTGGAATTGCAAATGCTGTAAATTTGCTCGATAATATGGATGGATTGGCAGCCGGCACTGTAATAATCGCGTCCGGATTTATGGCTTATTTCTTTTACCTGGCAGGTAATACAGAATTTGTGATCCTTTCATTGGCTGTCTCAGGAGCCACTCTGGGTTTCTGGGTGTTTAACTTTCCCCCCGCATCTATCTTTATGGGGGATAGCGGCAGCTTATTCCTGGGGATCACCATGGCCTCCCTGGCAATTGCACGGGAACCCCAGGCATCCAATGTCTTTGCCATTCTTGGAATACCCACATTAATCTTTTTACTACCCATATTAGATACCACGATGGTTTCCGTTACTCGTATACTCAGGGGACAGTCGCCTGCCAAGGGTGGGAGGGACCACACGTCCCACCGCCTGATAGCTCTGGGTTTGAGCGAAAGGCAAACTTTATTGGTTTTGATGGGGATTGGCCTGATATCTGGTATCTCGGCTGTGATGATCGAATCTATTAATTATTACTTAAGCCTGGCGTTAATTCCTCTGGTAGTATTGATTTTTTCGTTATTCTCGGCTTATTTGGGTAAGATTCGTTTTGTGGAAAATAAGGGATCGGAACAAAAACCCAAAAATTTATTTATACGTTTGGTGGCTGATTTAACCTACCGACGGCGTATTCTTGAAGTAGTGCTTGATTTTTTCTTGATCATATTTGCATACTATTTAGCGTTCATAGTTCACCTGGGTTTACCTATTGGTGAAGTACAAATTAACCAATTTATAGAAACTGTGCCGATTGCGCTGGCTGCAATCTATTTCGCTTTCTTTGTAGCAGGAATTTACCGAGGTGTCTGGCAGTATTTCAGTATGGAAGACGGTTTTCGATACTTGCTATCTATCCTAGCTGGAATCGTATTATCTGCCCTGGTAATCGGCAGAATGATTGGTTTTGATGTTTTCCCTAGAGGCGTATTAATCGATTTTGGCTTATTACTGTTTCTGATTATTCTCGGTTCTCGGTTTTTTTTTCGATTTATGGACCGGATTATGGAACCATCCGGGAGTGGTCGAGAAAATCAAGTGTTAATTTATGGCGCCGGTGGGGGTGGGGTAATGGCGTTACGTGAGATCCTTCAGAATAAGGATTTAAATTATAAACCGGTTGGTTTTTTGGATGATGACCCTATCTTGCGGGGACGGTCTATTCAGGGATTAAATGTAATTGGAGGATTTAATAATATAGAGCTGGTTCTGGAACAGCAATCAGTGGAAGGAGTAATCATCGCTTCCAAAGCTATCGAAAAAGGTATTCTTTTCCCACAGATTAACGAAATATGTAAAGAACAGGGTGTTTGGGTTCGGGTTTTGCGATTAGATTTTGAGCCAATAGAAGCTCAAAAGATCCGTTAAACGATGAGGAAATCAATGCCTAGAATTCGGTTACAAGGTAAAGGTCGTCTTGTTTATATCCAATAGCCGTAAATTTATTTTTATCCATATCACCAAGGCTGCAGGTACAAGCATCACCGCCGCATTGGAAAAAACCATGAAATGGAATGATCTGGTGCTGGGTTCTACGCCGTTGGGTGTGGATATGCAGAAACATTATCTTGGTAGATTTAAATTACAGAAACATAGTAAGGCGATTGAGGTTGGGTGGGTGATAGGTCAAAAACGATGGGAAGATTATTTTACATTTAGTTTTGTTAGACATCCCTACAGCCGGGTTTTATCTTTGTATACGTATATCGAAAACCAGGTCCTGGGGAAAGGTTGGAAACGGCATCTTCGGAATATTCCTTTTGTAAAGATCAGCAAAGATCCAGTCTGGAATTGGCCTGCGACCAAAGCCTATTTGGAATCCAGGACCTTTTCGGAATTTATCCGCCATCCCAGCCTGGTTTGGGAGCCAGGTATGAAACCGCAAACCGATTGGATTCTTGATTATGAGGGAAATCAATTGCTGGATTATATTGGGAAGGTGGAATCCATTCGGGTGGATTTTAATCATGTATTAAAACAGATTGACTTGAAACCTTTAACTTTAAAGACCTTAAACCAATCCCGGACCCCTGAGAGGATCATTCCAGAAATAACTGAGGATGATTATCATTTCCTGGCAGAATATTTTGAAGAGGATTTTAAGCTGTTGGATTACGATCCTGCATATCGGATTAGTTGAGGATTATAGATAAGAAAGTTATATGTTAACAAGTTCGAAAGTTCAACGTTGAGCCTGTTATTGCGAAACTGAACTATTAGTATAGACAGGGATGAGAGGAAAAACCCCTCCCATTACTGGAGTGCACCCCATTTTTGATCAGGGCATCACGGGTGGGTATCTGGACGAGACCTACCGGCCCGAAAACAGAGTCACCCGGGCAGAAATGGCGGTGTTCCTGGTGAATATCTTCAATATTCCTTTACCGACGTAAGGATCCTGACATTAAGGTCATTCATCTCTCTATTGACTAATCCATATATATTTTCTTGATCTGAATTGGTGATTATTACAGATCAGATTTCCCCTATTTATTAGGCTGGCATAGATATTGCATGTATATCAGCAATATCTATGTAAATTTCGAAAACCAGGGATTATTTTGTTGATAATGGTTTTCACCAGATCAGTTATATAGGAAATCTATCATGAAGAAAATAATCACTATTTTGATTTTTGTTATATGTTTTATCGTAATCGGTTTGATTTTGCCTGCGGCGATGGCTGGAATTGATTTTGCCTATGTAAAATCATTTGCAGCAGGAGCTGTTCAGATTGAATGGCAGGAAGACCCCATTCAAACGTTTAAAGGAGAGGATGGTTGGCAGATTTTCCAGGAGCCGGGATTTGGATTTGAACTTCAGTATCCTGCTGATGTCACTCTGGTATCTAATTATGATGGGAAAGCGCTAAACAGTGGTTTGAATTCTCCTAGCGAGGCACCCGTTTGGAAATTCTCTTTGGTCAAACCCAAACTTTTTGAAGGAACTAATTTAATTGAAGCGTCAATAATTGTGAATATCTTGCCTGTGTTAGAAGGCCAAACGGATTGTTCAGCAATCAGACCAGGAAGTATTGATCGTTCTGAGATTGAGATTAATGGCAGATCCTATACAAATGACCTGATGACGGAAGGTGTGATGGGGGAAATTTATGAGCGGAGAGTATCAAGTACGTATATGAATGCGGTTTGTTATGAAATTACCGAATTGATTCACTATCAAAATCCAGATTCCTTGAGTGAAGATTCTTTTTTGAGTTTTCCTTTAGAAGAAATTTTATCTATCCTTGACCAAGTACGGGATACATTCCTAATCTCCGAGGTCAGAAAATCATTCCCTGACCAAAAATCCCCGGTTTTAGCACCCTCTGATACTATAAGTAAATCTCCTGATCAAATGGGAGATGAACATGTTTATGGATTGGATGTATCTCACTGGCAGGGTGATATTGGCTGGTTGAAAGTTGCCAACGCTGGATATGATTTTGTTTTTGTGAAAGGCACTGAAGGAAAAGGATGGACAGACAATATGTTCCATACCAACATGGCAGAGGGAAAAAATGCCGGTGTTTATATGGGTGTGTATCATTTTGCTCGTCCTGACCTGGGAAATACCGGCGTAGAAGAAGCAGAATATTTCTTGAGTGTTGTGGGAGATTATCTTGAGAGTGGTTTTCTCAGGCCGGTGTCAATTAGCACACGTAAATGTACCATCTAATTTCGGCAAGAATGTACCACC
>CAYORF010000112.1:0-8364 GCA_964406305.1 uncultured Anaerolineales bacterium
GGGAATTATTATAGCGGAAGCGAAGCTTCCTGACGGAAGACCGAGGACGGGGGCGAAGCGAAGCCTCCCTCCTCGCAATGACAAACAAAAAAGGGCGACTCACCGAGTCGCCCCTACAAATACCAATCACTGAATCGACTTACTACTTACGATTTACTACTTACTTTTCTTGTCAAACCTTATCTGACACACCGCTTTACCCTCCGCGATCGTGTTCCCCAAACTGAACTCAAACTCCGGGAACTGATCCGCAACACCCCTGTCCCCGTCCATGGCGATATCACACAGCTGCTCGATCTCTTCCTGCGTTGCCCCCAGCTTCTGCCAGGCACTGACCAGCGGACAATAGTGAAAGTCCAGATGATAACCCTCATCATTTACTTTGATTAATTCCATTTCAAAGACCGCTCGGCTAGTTTCACCGGCAAAAATCGTTGAAAATTCCTTCATGGAACTGGGGTCCTCCATTTTCGCCAGCTTCTTCTGGCCATTTATACAACCCGTTTGAAAAATAGCCGGGCGGGCAAATTCATCCCAGGCCAGCCCTCGCTCACGCGCTTCCTTTAATAGTAGATACATCCAGGTAGCACGATGTTCGATGGCTTTTCTTACTTCCTGGACGGTTTTGTCTTCACTGTCATTTCGGTGGACTTGAGTTATCATCTTGTTATTATAACTGACGAGAGCCCGAAGGGCTCCATCCCGTCTTCCGTCTCCCGTCGGATGCGAAGCATCCTGCCCACGTCCTCCGTCTGATTATTAAAAATGAAAACCGTCAGAAACTGAATTAATCCAAGAATTTTAAAATCAACGGTATCACTATTGCCGTCATCCCGGTGCAAACAACCGCCAGTATAAACAGCAGGTAGCGTTTATCGTAGTTGGTGACGATGGACGAATCATAATATTGATCCACATTCTGGTCCTTGTACATCTTCAGCAGACCATTGATCAATTTGCTGCGGGTGTCCTTCCCCTTCAGCAGCCCGAAGATCACTACCATATTGACCACAACCACCAGGATGATCAAAGTGACCATGGTCCAGGTGGAAGCCGGCCCGTCATCAGATGCGATCCCCGAATTGATACCCAGGGAAATCAAATTCAGGACCATTGCCACAATGATGAAGATCGTATCGGTCCGGGTATTCTGTTTGATATCCATAATGATGTGATCATAAACTTTCTCTAACATGTCAACCTCCTTGATAACCTGCTAGTCTGATAATAGCATGGGAGGAAGCGAAACTCAAATGCGCTCCGCTTGAGCTCCGCTGACCGGAGACCGGAGACTAATCAAAAGCAAACTGTCATTGCGAGGCGGGAGCGCAGCGACTAATGAAGCAATCTATAGTAACAATCACTGTTCCTCAACTTAACCCAGATACCGCAAATCTATATTGAACGATTTGACCATAAATATGAAATTTTCAGATGGATTTAGTTCAGATTGCTTCGTCGCCCTTTCTTATTTCGGGCTTCTCGCAATGACAGTTACCGTTTATTTGTCATTGCGAGGATGCGTAGCATCCGCGGCAATCTTCATTAACAATTACTTATCCTTAATCGATTTACAACTTACATCATACTCCCCTCTGACTCTGAATTTCACCGCTTGACACACCAACGCACATCGTGTATAACACTGGTATACTGGTCAGACCAGCATACCAGAGCAAACCATGAAAATCCAACCTGTACATCAAAAATCCCTCTCCGATATAGTCGCCGGCAAGATTGCGGTCATGATCCTGGAGGGAGAATTCCCCCCCGAAAAACAGCTGCCTTCTGAACGAGACCTGGGCAGCCAGTTCGACGTCAGCCGCTCCAGCTTACGGGAAGCGCTCAAGATACTGTCACAACATAAACTGATCGAGGCTCGGCCCGGTGTGGGCTGGTTTGTCCTGCCTCTGGAGGGATCCAAACTCATCAAAGCCCGCGAGCTGGCTCAGGCCGAAACGATAAAAATTCATCCCAAGAAGACCTCCCCTGCTACAGAACCTCCCCCCGGACCGCGCCGTTTGCCGGTCGCCAAGGAAAAGCCGCTTAAGATCCCTAATTTGCAAACTGACCGCCTGGGTACTTTCGATTTCATTTCCTGGTGGGAGCGCGATAAAGTCGCCGACGCCAAAGTCCTGGTTGTTGGAGCGGGAGCCCTGGGCAACGAAGTGGTCAAAAATTTGACCCTGATGGGTGTGGGGCATATCCTGGTGATCGACTTCGATACCATCGAATATTCCAACCTCAGCCGCTCGGTTTTATTCCGCGAATCGGATGCGAACCGCAAAAAAGCTCAAGTGGTTGCTGCCCGCGCCAAGGAGCTCAATCCCCAGACCAAGATCCAGTATCTGCACGGAGACGTGACTACAGACCTGGGCCTGGGTGTAGTCCGGCGCATGGACGTGGTGATCGGCTGCCTCGATAACCGGGAAGCCCGTCTGGCCATCAACCGCTTCGCCCACTGGATGGGAAAACCATGGGTGGACGGCGCCATTCAGGAGCTCCTGGGCCTGGTGCGGGTCTTTGTGCCCGGCGAAGGGGCCTGCTACGAATGCACATTGACGGAACAAGCCCGCCGCGATCTGGCCCTACGCTATTCCTGCCCATTATTAGCCCGCCAGAATGTCCTGCTCGGAAAGGTACCCACCACACCCACTATAGCTTCCATCATCGGGGCTATGCAGTCCCAGGAAGCCCTGAAGCTGATCCATGATATGGATGTGGAAGCCGGAAAGGTCATTCACTATAACGGCCTGACCAACCATATGCACACAACCGCTTATACTGCCCAGGAGGATTGTGAAAGCCACTGGATCTACGGCGATATCACTGAACTCCCACTTAGCGCTGAAACCGCCACTTTAGCAGATCTGCTCCAGATCATCAGAATTGATCTGGGAGACGAAGCCGTCATCGAATTGGACCAGGAAATCGTCCTGGAACTGGAATGCCTGACCTGCAAAACCAGCGAAAATACTGTCAGTCCTATGTCTGAGGTAAGTTTTGAATCCGCCCACTGCCCTAACTGCGGCAATATGCGGGAAGTGAAAATGAGCCATCTGATCACGGGCGACGAACCTTTCTTGCACCACACCCTGGCCAGTGTTGGCATCCCTCCCCTGCATATCCTGCGGGCTAATAATACTGAGGAATACCGCTTTTACGAATTGACCGGTGACCTCAAGGAAACCCTGCATTTTTCTGATTTTGAAGACACCTCAGGTGAAATCCCCCTCAGAGATCGCATCAAGATCGGGGGCAAAGTCAAAATCAAAGATCCCTCTCAGAATCCAGCGGCCGGCAAGATCAAGATCAAGGATTAACTTGCTTGGGCCTGAAAACTAATACGGTACGAACTATGGCTGATTCATCACTTTCAGATAAAATACTAGGCTCTTTTTGGGGAAGATTCTTTATTGTCATCCTGCAAACCGTCCTGGTCAGCCAGCTATTGTTATTGACTTTCCTGGTTCGTCTGTACGTTAACATCACGCTGCTGAAATATATTGTCGTGCTTCTGGTTGGATTGCTGGCCGGGTTCTCAACCCGCCGCTTCTTAACCGCCCACACCCGAATCCTGCAGCTGCTAGCCGCACTGATCTCCACTGCTCTCAGCCTGGCCTCCCTGTATATCCTTTCGGCAGGTTTCATAGGCATAAATCTATTTTATCGATCAAATAACAAGCCTGATTGGCAAGGACTGATCCAATTCGGATTGGCAGCGCTGGGTTCTTTACTGGTGATCAACGCTTTTAGAACTCGTTCCGCCCCTCAAGAAGTCCATACAGCACCAGCTGCAGCTGCACCCCAACCCAGACCAGAGGTAAAACGCTGGCTGCCCAAATTTACTCTCCCATCGATAAAGAAATCGGGACCGAAGGTCACCAAGACCGCTCCGGCAAAAAAGGAACGAGTATCTGCAAAAAAATCGACCACAAAGAAAGCTTCCAATACTCTAGCTATCCAAAAAACGGCTGCAAAGCCTAAAAAATTAGCCGTAGCGGCAGCTGCAGCGCCAAAGCCAAAAACAAAAAAGACAGCCAGGAAAGCGAAGAAGAATGCTAAACCAGAGATCAAATTCGTTGGCAAGGAAGAACACATCTGCCCCTACTGCCTGGATCCGGTCGTGGACCATGATCCGCGTGGGGTCAAGATCTGTCCCATTTGCAAGACCCGTCACCATGCCGATTGCTGGGGAATCACCGGCGCCTGCCAGATCCCCCATTCCAACGAGAAACAGAAGCACTGATAGGAGCCGATTATGCCTGAAATTGAAGTAACTATAGTACTCCCCAACGGAGGAGCCCGCAAAGCCGAAGTCCCGAATGACGCTATCGTTCGCGATCTGCTGGCAGAAATGACCTCACTGCTAGGGCTGCCCACAGTCGGTCCAGACGGCCGGCCCATGGGTTACCGCCTGGACAGTAAAGCCCTCGGGCGCGAACTGCAAGAGGCTGAGACCCTGGCCGATGCCGGTGTGCCGGATGATGATCGCCTGGTCTTAACTGCGGATATCACAGCAGGAAGTGGAAAGATATCCATCGACCAAAGCCCAAGGATGCGCAGGCTTCGGGCAGATCATAAACGCATGGTGGATATGGCTGCCCAAAGTGACTTGATCGAATTCAAAACAACTGAAGCCCGGAAAGGCCTGCCTCCGGAAAGGTATATCGTCACCTATAAATGCAAAGGCATTGTCGGGGTCGATAAAAACGGCAAACCCAAAATGGGCAGCAAACACCAGGTTGAGATCTATCTGCACAATCAGTATCCTCAACGCTGGCCGGGGATGCAGTGGCTCACCCCCGTTTGGCATCCCAATATCAACCACCATAACGGCTCCGTCTGTGTCGATGCCGCCTGGTGGACCGCCAGCCGCTCACTGGATCGCTTGGTGATCATGATCGGGGAGATGGTGCAGTATAAGAATTTTCATGACGATCCCACAAAGCCGCCTTTCCCCTGGGATCCCGAAGCTGCTCGCTGGAGCCGCAAGTACCGGCAGGAAAACCCCGCGGCCTTCCCGGTGGATACCCGCGAACTGCTGCGGCCGGAACGGATCAAACTCAAGAAAGAAATTGCTAAAAAAACAAAACCGAAGATCAAATTGAAATAATAGTTGATCAGCGTAATGAGTAAATAAACCACAAGAGCAATCTCAAACGGAGGTAACACCATGGCTGAAATTACAGTCACACTTGTACTGCCCTCAGGAGGGACCCGCACCGCCGAAGTTCCGGACGATGTTGAAATAAAGGAACTCATCCCTGAATTGACCACATCCCTGGAACTTCCCACCACTGGACCAGACGGACGGCCGATGGGCTACCGCCTGGACAGCAAAGCCCTGGGGCGCGAGCTGCAGGAAGAAGAGACCCTGGCGGAAGCCGGTGTTCCTGAAGATGACCACCTTGTCATGACCGCAGACGTAACAGCAGGTTAATTTGGTGTGGGGCGTTTGATCGATGCCCCACCCCTGGAATTATTTTTAATTATTATGACTACTGCCAAAGTTCGCTTACAGCCAGCAGCAACACCAACCCCGCGTCCGGGTCATATCCCGTTCAAGTACGCTGAGGACTGGCGTTCCGATATTGAACTGGAAGAACCCAAGCAATCGGGCATCACAGTATTTATGACCCAGAAAGCCTATATCCGGGCCAACGTGCACGCCCAGAGCGACCTCCAGAACGAGATCGGCGGCTGGCTGATTGGCAGTTGGAGAGAAGATCAAGACACTGGTGAAGAATTCATCATTGTAGAAAGGGCACTTCCTGCGTTGTATGCCAAGCGGGGCAGCGCCTATATCACCTTCACCCAGGACAGCCAGCTGGCCATGTTCGATATCATGGAGGAAAAATTCCCGGACAAGGAATTGGTGGGTTGGTATCACACCCACCCCAAAATGAGCGTATTCTTGTCCAACTACGACCTGTTCCTGCACAATTCCTTTTTCCCCCATCATTGGCAGGTTGCCCTGGTAATCGAACCCCACGGCCACACAGCTGGATATTTCATCAGGGATGCGGAAGGAATTTTGGATAACAGAGCCTATTACGGCTTCCATGAACTGACAGGCGGAAAATATCTTAGTGTGGTCCGCTGGAAAAATATGACCTATCAAGAACCTGGAGAACATGGAGAGATGGATTATGAAAATGAGTAGAATTATGCGGCTCTATTATTATGCTGTCCTGGGCGCCATGGGTGGCTTGATTGGCTGGCAGGCCAGCAATACGATTGGTTTATCCTTCTGGTCAAACCTGTACCTGAGCGAGATCGTCGTAGGTGGATTGATCGGCCTGAGCATCGGGGCCTTGATCGGATTATCTGAGGGCCTAAATTCCCGTAACTTCCTGCAGATCCTGAAGTCCACGTTATTCAGCGGCGGTTTAGGATTGATCGGCGGCGCAATTGGCCTGCCCATCGCAGAAGGTCTTTTCCTCTTCTTAGGTGGAGGTGTCTTGGGTAGAGCGATCGGCTGGGCAGTCTTTGGCCTGTTGATCGGAGCTGCCTTTGCCATCACCAGCGGAAATGAAGCCTGGAAACCCGCTTTAGGCGGCGCAATCGGCGGACTGCTAGGAGGAATTGTCCTGGAAAGCGTTCGAGCTTTATTTACAGACCCACTGGTAGGAAAAGCCATTGGTTTGACCTCCCTTGGCACATCGATTGGGATATTCATCGCCTTGATCGTCCTGCTGCTCTCCAAGGCTTGGTTCGAGGTGACCAGCGGAAAAATGCAGGGATCGGAATTCATCCTGGACAAGTTCATAAAATCAAACGGCCCTTCGGCTTTCATCGGCAGCAGTCCCCTTAAATCGGACATCGTCCTGCCTGACCCGGATATCGATCCCCAACACGCCCTCCTCAAGGGAGAAGACAGCCACTTTAACCTCAAAGACCTCAGTCTTTCAGGAACTTTTATTAATGGCACAAAGATCGAAATAGCCCAACTACGCAAAAATCAGACAGTAAAAATTGGCAACACTGAACTGATTTATCACGAGAGGAAATAACCATGTGGAAACAAAAGATCATCCATTTGACTCTGGTCCTGGTTTCCTTGCTTACGCTGACTGGGTTCAGCCCCAATCATCAGGCGGAAGAAACCCACATCCGCATCACCCAAATCGACACCTCGGACTTCCCCAAGGTCACTGTTTATGTCACGGTAACTGACGAGAATGGCGGTCCAGTAGGCGTCGATCCGGTCCGGATCAAGCTGATGGAAAACGAGAATGAAATTCCTCTGGATCAAATTGAAGGCGTCGGCCAGATCGATCCCATTACTACCTTGCTAGTGATGGACATCTCCGGCAGCATGCTCTATGCCGGAAAATTGGATGCAGCCAAAGCGGCAGCCAAGGAATTTATTAATCATCTCCGCCCCACCGACAGGATCGGTCTGCTGGCTTTCCACACCGAGATATTCTATGTCCAGCCGATCACCACTGATCGCGACCTGATCTTCAGCGCTATTGACAGCTTGAAGGGCGATCAAGATACGGTCATGTATGACGCACTTTTTGAAGCGATCGATATCTTAAGCGAAGTCAAGGGCCGTAAGGCCATCGTAGCCATCACCGATGGAATTGATACCTTGAGCCAGTCCACTCCCGAATCTGTTCTAGCGCAGATCGGTCCGGCTGGTTTATCGATCTCCACCATCGGCCTGGGAGATCCTGATCAGGACCTGGCAGAATACTCAGCTATCGATATAGAAGCGCTTACCTTTCTAGCAGAGAACGCCGGCGGTGTTTACGCTTACGCCAACGAAGAAGAGAGTCTGAGCGAAATTTACCAATCCTATGCCATCGCCTTTAAGAGTGAGTATCAATTGACCTACACCTCTCCCTCAACGCTGCGGGATGGGGTGAATCGGGCATTATCAGTCAGCTTGGCTGACGCGGATCCGACAATGAACGGCGTGGAAGAAGAACCCATTGTCTACAACCCCGGCGGACTGGTGCCAGAGGTATCAGAGCCAGTTCCGCTGCTCTTCTTCGGGCTGATCATGGCTGGCCTGATCGTGCTTTTGTTGATCCCGGCAGGTATCAACCTGGTCTTCAAGCCTAGAGAGAAGAAAGCAGCTAAAGCTAAACCAGCTTCCAAGAAAAAGCCCAAGATCACGCTGAAAGATTGACATTGAAAATGTCATTGCGAGGAGGGGTTTGAAGAATCCCGACAAAGCAATCTCAACATCACTCAACTGTAAATTTCAAATTTACTATTAACCCGGGAGGACAATCCCGCCCATCAACAAATCAGATAAATCCCTATGGTATCCACCATAATTTGATTCAGATTGCTTCGTCGGCTTTCAGCCTCCTCGCAATGACAGTTAAACTGAAAAGGGGGTCCCTG
>CAYORF010000113.1:0-8306 GCA_964406305.1 uncultured Anaerolineales bacterium
ATTTAGTGGACGACATGCTCCGGATTTGGTGGACGACATGCTCCGGATTATGCACACACAGACAGAACAGCCATAATACTTGTTGAAATACAGAAAACCAATTTCGTTTTTATAAGAGGTATACAAGAATTAAATTAATCTTCTGGTTTGAAAATAGCTAGTTTCAGGTAACCATTGAGACAAGAATATAAATGATAAGATTATGTGTATGTTGAACAGATCAAGAACAAAAACCTTATTGTCTCTCTGCGGAATTTTGGGTCCGATTGTGATCAGCCTCGGTATAATCATTGCTGGATTTTCCTACCTTGGAATCGAGGGTCAGACCTATAATCCACTCAATCATTTTGTTTCCGAGCTTGGTGAGATCGGGGTTTCGGATGCTGCCTGGGCGTTTAATGCCGGACTGATCGGCGGAGGCATATTGAATGCCCTGTTTCTGATCTATCTCGCTGCCCAGATCAAACACTGGGCGCGTTATCCACTAGGCTTGCTGGGGTTTATCACTTCAATTTTTGGGGGGCTGGTTGGTATTTACCCCATGAATTCTCTAAAGCAGCATTTATTTGTAGCTTTAACTTTTTTTGACCTGGGCCTGGCTATTGCCCTGATATACTCCATTTTTATTCTAATTAGCAGTAAACATCCTTTCCCTAAATGGCTGGCAGTTCCGGGATTTGTAAATACAATCACTTTCGCAGTCTTTATCTTTTTTCCATCAGATTTTGACTCAAGGGTTGATTTCCAGGCAGGCATGGCCGGATTATTGAGGAATCGTCCCGATCTTATTCCATTGGCGCTGTTAGAATGGATAGTGATTCTGGGAATCGTGGCCTGGTTTCTGATATTGGGAATCTTCCTTTTTAAGAATACAAGAAATTCTACTGAGAGTCATATCAAAAAATGAGTTATGTAATCTAAGTCCAACAAAGAACATCTATGTAGATGGAAATAATCAATTGAGGAAATAATATGGAAAAATACAACATCGGCCTAATCGGCCTGGCAGTTATGGGCCAAAACCTGGTTCTAAATATGAGTGATCACGGATACCGGGTTGCGGTATTCAACCGGACCACATCAAAAGTGGATGATTTTATTAAGGGGCCTGCCAAGGGCAGGGAAATTCTGGGTGCCCATACGATTGAAGAGCTGGTAAACTCCCTCGAAAAACCACGCCGAGTGATGTTAATGGTCAAAGCCGGAGCGCCGGTAGATGCGACCATTGAAAAACTGCTGCCCTTCCTAGAAGATGGTGACATTATCATTGACGGCGGTAATTCCAATTACGAAGACACTATCCGGCGTACTGCGGACCTGGAATCAAAAGGGTTTCAATTTATCGGCACTGGCGTATCTGGCGGTGAAGAAGGAGCCCGTTTTGGGCCTTCGATCATGCCTGGCGGTTCCCCGCAAGCCTGGCCTCATGTAAAGGAGATCTTCCAATCCATTGCTGCCAAAGTTGATGGTGATGTGCCATGCTGTGATTGGGTTGGGAGTAACGGCGCCGGCCATTATGTCAAAATGGTTCACAACGGGATCGAATACGGTGATATGCAGCTGATCTCAGAAACTTATCACATAATGAAAGACCTGCTTGATCTGGACAACCAGGAAATGCACCAGGTTTTTTCAACCTGGAATAATGGCAAACTGGATTCTTACTTAATCGAAATCACCAGGGATATCCTGGGATTCCAGGATGAAAATGGCGAATACACTATTGACCAGATACTGGACAGCGCCGGTCAAAAAGGAACTGGAAAATGGACTGCTGTCTCCTCCCTGGAGATGGGCATACCTCTGACTCTGATCAGTGAGGCAGTCAATTCAAGATTTTTATCCTCCCTCAAAGACGAACGGGAAAACGCCTCTAAAATTTTAGCAGGTCCAGGTTTCTCATTTGAGGATGATCAAAAAGAATTCATCCATGACATCCATGATGCGCTTTATGCTTCCAAGATCATATCCTATACCCAGGGATACATGTTAATGAAGTCAGCCGCCTCTGAATATGATTGGGATCTCAATTACGGCGGGATAGCTTTATTATGGAGGGGTGGTTGTATTATCCGCTCAGCTTTCTTGGGAGAGATCAACCAGGCATATGACAAGAATCCTCAACTGGCAAATTTGCTGCTGGACGATTATTTCAAAGCTGAGATCGATCAGGCCCAGGCCGGCTGGCGACGTGTAATCGCCAAGGCTGTAGAAGCAGGAATTCCAACTCCGGCCATGTCCAGCGCCCTGGCATTTTATGACGGCTACCGCTCCGAACGGCTGCCCGCTAACCTTCTTCAAGCCCAGCGGGACTTCTTTGGAGCCCATACCTACGAACGCCTGGACAAACCCCGTGGCGAATTCTTCCACACCGATTGGACCGGTAAGGGCGGCGACGTCACTTCCAGCACTTATGACGCTTAAGAGGGATGATCATGGATTCTAATTCGAAAACTTACCTTGAAAACTTTCTGTCATCTTTACCTGTCGAAGATAGTCATCGAAACGCCAAAGCTGATTCTTACTATTTCTGCTCTGATGAAGAAAGCGCGAATCACCTCGCTTCTTTGGTAGTCCAAGGTGAAAAACAGGCTACAGCAAGTTTGTTATGGAGCTATGAAGCCGAAAATGAACCTTTACCTGAAGTTGGCCAGCTCAGTGTGATCACCAATTGGGATGGGGAACCACAGTGCATTGTTGAAGTCACAGATATTAAGGTCAAACCTTATATCGAGGTCACGGCAGAGTTTGCCTTTATAGAAGGCGAGGGAGACAAATCCCTGGAGTACTGGCGGAGGGTTCATTGGGAATTTTTCAGCATGGAATGTGAGGAAATTGGAAAAGAACCTTCCGAGGATATGCTTGTAATTCTTGAAATATTCAACGTGATCTGGAAAGGATATAATAAGTAAGACACCAGGAAAATACCTTTCGATCTAGCGGAGAAATAAATGAACCCTGTCGTTATAGCTGTTAGCCTAAGTGAGACCCATACCTTTATCAAACCCAATCAACCAGCCATTCGTTTGATCGAAGGGTTTGGTGTAGAAGGGGATGCCCATGCCGGGAAAACAGTCAAACACCGCTTCCTGGTCAAGAAGGATGCCACCAAACCTAATATCCGTCAGATCCACCTGATCCATGCTGAGCTATTAGATAAACTGGAAGAAAAAGGGTTTACTGTCCACCCGGGCCAGTTGGGGGAAAATATCACCACCCGGGGAGTCGATCTATTGGGGCTTCCCACCGACACAATCCTGATGATCGGGGAGGAAGCTGTGGTTAAGATCACCGCATTAAGAAATCCATGCAAGCAGATCGATGAGTTCCAGAAAGGATTGCTTAAGGAAGTCCTCTATAAGGACGAGGATGGCAATCTTGTCCGGGCAACTGGTGTGATGGGAATTATCCTGAAAGGCGGAACAGTCCAGCCGGGGGACAGCATCGTTACAGAACTGCCCCCAGAACCACATCAAATTTTGGAATATGTCTGGTAATTTTCGTTTAAACTATCAAATCCAAATCGTTTGTCATATTCTCCGGTCTATTTCGTTTGACAGATTATGACGTTTATAGATTTTCATTGAAGAACTGCACCGTTCTGAGCATGGCTTGGTCAAACCAGGGGGAGATCAGATTATGGCCTCCGCTATCATAGGTAAAAAACTCATAGTCCTTTCCATGCTCCAGCAAGACACCCGCCAACCCATAGGAATAGTTGATATTCACTACAGCGTCATCTTCAGCATGATGTATCTGTATAGGATTAGCAAGATAGTCGATATTTTCTGTAAGAGAGACGGCCTGCCAGAACGGCTGCTCAGTGTCCGGCCAGCCGTAGACCTCAAAGATCGCTCGGGTTCCCCTAAGATGTTCATCCTGCTCAAGTTCTCCCGGTACCGCCGGGGGACGATAGGTATGGTCATTGATCCCATAGGTCAAGAAATCCTCATAGCTGTAGACCGCTCCAGCCCAGATCACCCCTGCCTTGATCTCCGGTTCTACCAGCATAGCCCTCAGCACTAGATTGCCGGCCATACTGTGGCCCCACATTCCTATGCCCTGGGGATCGATATAGTCCAGTGTCTGGAGACTTTTTAGGGCTGTAATTGCGTCGATAGTATAACCCGAGGAGAAATAGGACCCCAAGGGATTGCCTTCAGAATTACCATGACCCCTGTAATCGATCTTAAAGACCACAAAGCCACTCCGGGCCAGGTAATCGACATAGGCCTGGTAGCGTTCTGTGGTTTGATAAACATCGGGGGGAATATAGCCGTGGTTAAAAACGATTGCTTTAAAACCACCTTCCAGTGGTTCAGCGAAAGGTATGGTCAACAAGCCGTAAATCTTGTTGCCCTCAGAGATATAGCTGACGAGGTGGCGGGCGTAGTTGTAGCCCGGCGAGAGCCTCTCATGAAAAACGATTTCGCTACCATTGATCTCAAGCTCCCGGAGATATTTGATGGTCAGTTCCTGCCCGATCTCAAAGACGATTTCCGTTGGGGCGGGGATGGGAGTGCTAGAGGGTAAGGGAGTTGCTGAAGAGGTCGGATCTGGTTTTTCTGCAGGAAGTTCGGTACTTTTGATGGGGGAAATTGCCGTAGGTGTTGCGGATTTGGACTGGAACTTGGTAAACGATAACGAACCAGGCAGCCAGCAGCCAGCGGTGACCAGGATCAGCGAGAGGATTAGAACATAATATATGAACCTTTTCATATTATTTTCTCCTCTTTAATTTTCTTTGCTATATTTCCGTTTACAAGAAATCTAGAACCAGTAACGACAAGAATGACAAAGTACATTATATAGGCTACCATTTCTGTCAATGAAGGATTGCCGTTGTAGCCAAAAAGGGCTTTCAGCAATTCACCTGATGGGGATTTTTCATCAATTATATGGTTTATATCCCAGAGATGTTCTATAACTGGAGGTATAAAGCCCACTTCGTTGAACTCATGCACACCATGAGCTACCAACCCCGCAGCAAAGAGAACCAGGATAATACTGGTGACCTGGAAGAAACGGGAAATATTCAATCGGATCAAGCTTTTGAATGATAAAAATGCCACAACCGTTACTGCGGCCAAACCCAGGCTGGCTCCTAACAGTACCTCTCGTCCATCAATATCCAGTGAAACCGTAACCAGGAATAAGGCCAATTCGATACCTTCACGGATCACAGCGATAAAAGTCAAGGAAAATAGCGCAAATTGGTTTTGATTGGATACCACTTCTTTAATATTGGCAGCCAATCTTTCATTTATTCCCCGTGATTGGGTTCTCATCCACAAGATCACCCAGGTTAATAACCCAGCAGCCAGGAGCATGGTAATTCCTTCAAAGATCTCTTCATTTCTACCCTCGAAAGACGCTCCCAATACGTTAGATAAATATCCCGCAGCTCCACTGACTATAATCGCCAAACCTGCCCCAAACCAGATCATACGCTGGTATTCTGTATGGCCCAGTTTTTTCAGGGTTCCCAGAAGCAGTCCAATTAATAATGCAGCTTCCAATCCTTCACGCAATGCCAGAACGAAACTGGCGAACATATGCTCTCCTCATCATTTCTAATAAAACTCACAAGGAGTTGAGATACTAAACCCCTGTTTTTATATGATATTTTTGATATTAATAACACATAATTCACAAATAGGTAAGTCATTCCGCGACCGAGCAAGACATAATCCAGATACTGGGATAAAATTTGATGATAATCATCCCCTTAGATACCTGGAGAACAAATGCCCGAAAAACATAAAACAGCCCTATCTTTCCTGGACCGCTACTTAACTGTGTGGATTTTCCTGGCAATGGCTGTTGGAGTAGGAATCGGATTTCTCTTCCCCTCAGGAGTGGAAAGTTTTAATTCCGCGGTTTCGATTGGTACGACCAATATCCCCATCGCCATTGGCCTGATCCTGATGATGTACCCACCTCTGGCTAAGGTCCATTATGACGAACTGGGAGATGTGTTCCGGAATTGGAAGATCCTGGGGGTTTCCCTACTCCAAAATTGGCTGATCGGCCCGGTTTTGATGTTTGTACTAGCGATCATTTTTCTGCGCGGCTACCCGGAGTACATGACCGGACTGATCCTAATCGGCCTGGCCCGCTGCATTGCCATGGTGATCGTCTGGAACGAGCTGGCCCAGGGCGATAACGAATACGCTGCAGGATTAGTGGCGTTTAACAGCATTTTCCAGGTGCTCTTTTACAGTGTTTACGCCTATGTGTTCATCACAGTGCTTCCAACCTGGTTTGGGCTGGCCGGAAGTCTCGTTGAGATCACCATTGGGGAAATTGCTAAAAGTGTTTTCATATACCTGGGTATTCCTTTCCTGGCCGGTTTTTTAACCCGTTTGATCTTGGTCAAAGCCAAAGGAAAGGATTGGTATTATCAGAAATTTGTGCCCAAGATCAGCCCTTTAACCCTGATCGCTCTCTTATTTACGATCGTGGTCATGTTCTCCCTCAAGGGTGAACTGATCCTGACCATCCCACTGGATGTGGTCCGCATCGCCATTCCTCTGTTGATCTACTTTGTGATCATGTTCCTGGTTTCCTTCTGGATGGGAAAATCTGTCGGAGCAGATTATTCCAAGACCACTACCCTGGCTTTCACTGCCGCCAGTAATAACTTCGAGCTGGCTATCGCCGTAGCTGTAGCGGTTTTTGGCATCAACTCCGGCGTTGCCTTTGCTGCCGTGATAGGCCCCCTGATCGAGGTTCCAGTAATGATTGGATTGGTGAATGTGGCTTTTTGGTTAAAATCGAAATTCTTTGGAAATAGATAGTATTATTCTATCTGCGGGTTTTTCAACAACTGGTGGGTTAAAAAATTTTTCAGATTGCTCTTTAATATATTGGGGTACCTTTTCTTGGTCCAGACCTTTCTAGAGCCTTAGCCCAACCTTCAATAGTCGCATCGTAAGAGAGAGTATGTTCCAGGGGGGACTCTTGAAGATTTTATACGTCTGAGAATTTTCAATGGTAATTGCCAGTTGAGCTACCAGCGCTTCCAAAAATTCTTCCCACATTATATTGATATGTAAGTTTGATCTGTGGAATAGTTTCTAGACACCTATCAGACAGCAATCCATCAACGCTCAGAATATATCATTTCGTCTTATTCTTCTGCTTATTCAGATACATTGCCTTATCAGCGGCTTTATATCCTTCCTCGAGGGATCCACCTTCTTGGATTACTGCAAAACCCATAGACATAGAGATAGGGCGGTAGAGATCATCGTCGATTGTGCTTTTATTAAAATTTTCAATGCCGATATTTATACGGTCAAATATAGTTTCGTTCTCATTAAGATCTACAGTAGGCAATATTACAATAAACTCGTCTCCACCAATGCGTGCCACAACATCCTCTTTCCTGAAAGTATGTAGACTGAGAACCTTAGCAGCTGCTTTTATTGCGCGATCACCTTCGTGATGTCCAAATTGATCATTAATTTGTTTTAGGCCATCCAGATCACAAGCGATGATGCTTACGGGAAATTGACGACTTCCACTTAAGCGGGCCATTTCTTCTTCAAAATAAGCCCGATTGTACAAACCGGTTAATGCGTCATGGAAACTCATAAAACGTAGTTTTTCTTCAGCCTCTTTGCGTTCTGTGATATCAACGATCGAGATATGCACTCGTTCCCAGGTTTTTTCATAACCCGGAGGAATTGATAAACGAAGCCAGCCATAAATCAACTCGCCGGTAAGTTTTTTCTGATAGATCTCACATTCATAGGAAGTTTCGCCAAGAACCAGAGCGATCAACTCTTTCCTGAATTCTTCCTGCGAATCGATCACTAAAACATCGTCCAAATCATTTAGTATTTCAGATTTCGATTTCGCGTTATATAGCTCAATTGTCGCTTGATTGATATCCAGGATTTTTACAGCCCGAATACATTCCTGAACCAGTTCATAATCCGTATCCAGGCGTTCGATGATCTCTTCTTTCTGGCCAATATTCTCCAAGATCATCTTTACTTCTGAAAAATCTTCCTCCCACAGTGAGATAGGTGACTCATTAAACAGGGTTCGGAATCGAGCTTCACTTACTTTTAATGCCTGTTCGGTTTGTTTCCGAATGCTGATATCGTGATAAAGTCCCAATATACCAATTTTCTCGCCAGCCGCTGTCACAGGCACGCCAATGATTTCAACATCAACCAGGGAGCCATTTTTTCTTTTCCGCTTGCTGACCTTTCTCACTAAATTTCCACCTGAAACAGAATCGGTCATCTGGGAGGCTTCGTTGTGATAATCACCAGAGGTAATTATGTCATCGA
>CAYORF010000114.1:0-8251 GCA_964406305.1 uncultured Anaerolineales bacterium
TGCAGGTCTTGGAGAATATCCTACACCATCTCACTCATTTAATCTTCTCTTTGTTTCACTTGCTTGTTGAATCTAAGATTTTATTAATTATCTTTAATCTTCCTTTAAATTCCTCATCTAGAAGAATACTTTAGAATAACCAAGATATAATTGGATAAGACAGTTATTTTCTCTACTGCTTTGTTTATATTGAGCTATTAATTCAGTAGCGCATCGGTTATATCTGCGCTGTACTCATTTTTCAGATAATCTATAGGTGGAACAATATGGGTATTAGGAGTTACTTTACTCTTAAAGAATATCTCAGTCTGGAAATCAGCCATGGACTGATTCTCTCAAAACCAGGAGATCAATATTTAATTTCATTCCCAAGATCGGGAAATACTTGGATGCGGACAATGTTAGGTGTATTAATCAATCCATCCGCAGAAGGAAATCCTGATTTTACACAAACACGGATACCCGGTATATCCCTCAGTAGAATCCAAAATATTAGAAATCAAAGCCCTCCCAGGATAATTAAAAGTCATACCTGGTACCGCTCAGATATCTCCCGGGCAGTTTATTTAGTGCGAGATGGACGTGATGTTTTAATTTCCCTGTATCATTTTTATATAACTCGGGAAAATAAAAAGATTTCTTTTGCTGATTTCTATACAGCATATTCAAAAGGGCACTATGGACAGCTTTGGTATGAGAACGTAGAGTCCTGGATGATCCACGGGAAGGAAATAATGGAAGACGATCTAATGATAATCCGCTTTGAGGATTTAAAATCGGATACGATTTCTGTTTTAAGAGCCACCGCAGATTTTCTAGGTATCCCGTATGGCGATGTTGAGTTAACTCAAGCTAAGAATTGGTCTAATATTGATCGGATGCGAAAGATTGAAACTCAACGAAAGGGGCCAATAGAAAATAAGCAAGCTTCTTTTTACCGAGGTGGTAAAACGGGGGAATGGAAAAGTTATTTTGATTCCCGGATTGAAAAAGAATTTATCAAACAGGCAGGGAACGCTCTGGAATTAGCTGGTTATAGATTATAGAATTACCAGCTCTTCGGACCCGATTTAGGATATACCTCAGTCTCAACTCCTAAAATATTGGTGCCACTCCTAATATTCCCCAGATCTAGACTCCAGAGATGCCTGACCCTGCAATCTGGCTTATAATTAGTTATGTCTCAGGAAATAGAAGATAGAATGGCTTTAGATGAGGTTCAAAATTACCATTGATCAGTAAATCTTGCCGTGACAGACAGCCATGAATACAATCAATAAAATTGTCAAGGAATCAGGTATTAACTTCATTGGATCCCTCCTGGGAAATATCCTCGGTTATATCTGGTTAATGCTCGTGGCGAGATATATCTCACAAGAAGACTTTGGTAGTTTCATTTTGGCCCAATCGATTATAAATATTTCGATGATATTTGTCCTTTTAGGCACACATAAATCTTTAGATCGATATATCCCAATCTATCAAGCTGCTGGTGAACAGGGAAAAATCAAGCACATCATCTGGATAACTTTTCAAATTACCATAATAATGAGTTTTGTGGTGGGGTTTTCCCTCTATGCAGGGAGAAATCTTATCAGCAATCAGATTTTTTCCAATCCAACATTGTCAAGATTGCTGCCAATTTTAATCTTTTCTATTCCTTTATTGGCATTAACAATGATTGTTATTTTTTCCTTTGGGGGATACAAAGAACTTAGGTACTATGTTTATCTGAAACAATTCTTAGAACCAGCATTGAAAATTCTATTTATGATATTGGTTGCTTTTTTGGGTCTTGGAATTATCCAATGGACATGGTTATACCTAGTGGCTATTCTCATAACAGCGGTTGCCGCTGGTTGGTTTTTGATCAAGGGAATATTAAAACCGTTGGCCGAGGTACCTGTTTCCCAGATAAATTTCCGAGAAATTATATCGTACTCATGGCCTATAAGCATATCGAGTATCTTGATATTACTTATG
This sequence comes from uncultured Anaerolineales bacterium, assembly GCA_964406305.1. Classification (GTDB taxonomy): domain Bacteria; phylum Chloroflexota; class Anaerolineae; order Anaerolineales; family UBA11858; genus B10-G9. Next base: position 1,984 of record CAYORF010000114.1, read on the forward strand.
GGGCAAATTGACTACATAATTCTTGGAATCTACCATCCAGCTGCAAATGTGGGTATTTATCGAATTTATATTCAAATTGTCGCTTTACTGAAGTTAATCTTAGGATCAATAGCCAGGATCTATAAACCGGTTATATCTGAATTGATCCCGGAAAAGAAATATGCGGAAATAAATGATACTTACCGAAGAATTTCAAAATGGGTACTGGCACTGACAACATTAGGTGTCCTGGTGATTGTTCTGTATGGAAACCGCTTGACCAGTTTATTATTTACAGGTGCTTATTCTGTGTATCCGTTGGCTTTAATTATCCTGGCATTAGGAACGTATTTAAATTCCGCTTTTGGACCTGAAGGTATGACTCTGGAAGCGTTTGGCAATACGAAATTGATCATGATTAACTCTTTAATCACCCTTTCTGTCAATATTGGTCTCGGTTTGTTACTGATACCTGAATTTGGTCTGGTGGGTGCTGCTATTGCTACGGGTGTAACTCTTGCCTTGGGAGGATTGCTTGGTTTTCTGGAAATCAATTATTTATATAAAATGCAGCCATTTTCAAGTAACACACTAAAATTTATATTTATTGGTTTAATTACAGGCGGGGTTTTTTCCGGTTTTGATCTGTTGTTGAACTCGAATAGTATTTTCTACTTATTATTATCAATCGGTTTAATGGTAGTTTTTTATATTTCAGGCCTGGTAATAACCCGATGTTTGGATGAAGTTGATCGGAACATTATTAATCAAATCATAACTCGTTTTACTCCCCAAAAATCAAATTGATATGGTAAAGCAAACAAAAATAGTCGTGATTCTTGGAATGCATCGTAGCGGTACCTCAATGATCGGGGGTGTTTTAAAAGAACTTGGTGTTAATTTAGGTAAAGATTCTCCAGGGAGACAAATATCAAATCCTTTAGGACATTTTGAAGATGGGGAACTTCTAAATTTGAATGAGTATATTCTGTCTCAGGCGGGGGGGAGCTGGGATAATCCACCCCCTGCAGCCCAAATCCAAAACCAGGCTGCCAAAATGGATGATAGGATCCAGAAGATAATTCAAAATAAAAGGTTAGCCAATCCGGATCAACCTTGGGGATGGAAAGATCCGCGAATGAGTTTAACAATTAATTTGTACTTACCTTACCTAAGGAATCCTTATATCATCTGGAGCCAAAGAGATCCGGTATCCATATCCAATTCCCTCTGGATAAGGAATAAAATGCCAGACTACGAAGCAAACAAGCTAACAGAATATTATCATCAGCAGATCATCGATTTTGTCCGTGGCCATCCTGAGTTGCCAGTCCTAAAAATACCCTATCATGAAATGATTGGCCAACCAGAAATTTGGATTGACAAAGTGGTAGATTTTATTGATCTTGATGTAGATGAACTTCAACTGACTAAGGCGGCGGATTTTGTCTTTCCAAAGAAAAAAATCCAGCGAGAAAGAAAAATCTTATGGTGGAAATCCAAGCTGTTATTACCAGTAAGAGTTTTAAGAAAATACGGAATAATCAAGAAGAAACATCCTTAATGTTAACGATAAAAACACTGCAATGAGAGATACTTCCAGAGTTCTGATCCTGATTGTGAATTGGAATAACTATTCAGACACAAAAGAGTGTTTGGAATCATTGGCCCAATTAACCAGCGAAAATTACCAGATAATGTTAGTGGATAATGGCTCTAGTGATGATTCTAATCAACTATTGGAAGAGGAATTTCCTGAAATTGAACTTGTGAATCTACAAGAGAACCTAGGATTTGCAGGGGGAAATAATGTTGGTTTGGATTACGCCCTAAAAGAAGGATTTTCCCATATCCTTCTTTTGAATAATGACACAATCGTGCAAGATGGAGATTTCCTGACCAAGCTTGTTCAGTTGCTCGAAGAAGAGCCGAGCGTTGGTGCGGTTGGTCCAACAGTTGAACAAACTGATGGTATTATCCAGCTTTCTATCCTTCCATACCCAAATATTGGAAATACAATTGTAAATACCCTCGGTCTATATCACCCAAACCATAAAAAACGGCAATATGTGGACAGCGTTGCAGGTTGTTGTGTTCTGGTGCGGAGAGAAGCAATTGAACAGGCAGGTTTGCTGGACGAGAACTATTTTATGTATGGAGAAGAAACTGAATGGTTTTACCGTATGCGAAAAAGGGGCTGGAAAGTGCTCTTCATTCCTAAAAGGAGCGTCCTTCATAAGGGTGCCGCTACTTCAAAAAAGATCGAAGATAATTCCATCTATATTGAGCGCAGGGCAAATGTTATTTATACTTTGGTGAAACACCAACAGCAAATCCAAGCAGGGATTACTGCTATACTAATGATTTTCTTGCTTGGATTTAGGATTTTTTGGTCTGGTATAATGCCGAGGATAATCCAGAAACAACGCTACCCTATTTCTATGCTTACTGATCTAATCCGGATTATTCGCCAGAAATGGATCCTGGCAGATGACCGGGGGATATTTCTGGATTAAACTCCTGATTTACTTTTCTCGAGGATAAGGATTATCTAAAAACGATATGAATATCATTCACACAACAACATCCTTGGCACCGGAATTCGGGGGTCCTGTAAGGATTATCACTGCTATTTGTCTAGAACTAGCGGGTTTGGGAAATCAAGTCACATTGGTGTATCTTGATTTTGGAAATGATTTTGGACAATCCCGGCTACCTTCTCATGAAAATCTTCACTATGTTAAATGCGAGGTCAAGTTTCGTGCTGGTATGAGGCCGGTATGGGTTCCAGAATATAGATCGAAACTATTAGATGTTATCTCTGAAAAAGATAACTTGGTCATACATGACAACGGAATCTGGCTGCCTTACAGTGGGGTGCTGCATAATCTAGCCCATAAGCATAACATCCCGGTGATTACATCCATTCATGGTATGTTAGAGCCATGGCCAATGCGTTATGGACGTATCAGGAAACTGGCTGCCTGGCACATATATCAAAAGAATAGGCTTGAAAAAAATGTTTTACTGCATGCAACTTCGAATGTTGAAGCAGAGAATCTTCGTAAACTTGGTTTACATCTGCCCATTGCGGTCATACCAGATGGCACTATTATTCCAGAGCAAGCTAGTCTTCCCAAGCCAGAAAGGTCGAGTAAAAAGACTATGTTGTTTTTATCAAGAATTCACCCGAAGAAAGGGTTATTAAACTTGGTGAAGGCAATCGATTACTTACGGCCTTCAGATTGGAAAGTAGTAATAGCCGGTTATGATGAAAATAACTATCAATCCATTGTTGAGAAAGCTGTCCAGGATACAGGTTTAAAGGATTACTTCACCTTTGTCGGTCCGGTCGATGATGAACAGAAATGGGGTCTTTATAATTCAGCAGACCTTTTTATCCTTCCAACCCACAGTGAAAATTTTGGGATCGTCATTCCAGAAGCATTAGCAGCAGAAACACCCGTGATTACTACTCGGGGTACACCTTGGAAAGAACTGATTGAATATAATTGTGGGTGGTGGGTCGAACCAACCGTGTTAGATTTGATCGATAGCTTAGAAAACGCTTTCTCACTAGATGACCAACAGCTGAAGCGGATGGGGAAAAACGGCCGAATGCTGGTTGAAGAGAAATACAGCTGGCCAGCAGTCGCGAAAGGCCTGAACGATGTATACCAATGGATGCTGAAGAAGGGACCAAAACCAGAAAATATTTTATTTTAGTTATCGTTGGTACCTATTACAATCTGGGATGCTGCAAACAAAGGTTTGTCTATGAGTGAGTATTTACAAATGAAATGGGTCCTCTGGAATGAAGTACGAAGGATATTGGTTCTTCCATTTATTTGGATGTATTTTATTATCAATGGAGTACGATGGGGTCAGGGCTGGAGAATTCTAGGGATTCCTATCATCCAAAGATACAAAAACAGCCAGATTCGTTTTGGTGATAGGTTGATTATGCGGTCCTGGATATCCTCCAATCCCGTAGCTCCTTACTATCCAGTTTTCATCTCGACCAGATCCAAAACTGCCGAAATAGTGGTTGGCAATGATTTTGGGATGACCGGCGGCTCAATTATAGCCATGGAAAAAGTTGAGATTGGAAATAGGGTCATAATCGGGAGCAATTGCCTGATAATTGATACGGATTTTCACCCCTTGGATAATTCCGCCAGATTCCAGGATCCGAAGAATATTAGCAGTAAACCAGTACTTATTGCCGACGATGTGTTCATAGGCACTCAATCGATATTGTTAAAAGGAACTGAGATAGGCGCTGGTAGTATTATTGGAGCGGGTAGTGTAGTTTCAGGAAAGATTCCTCCCCAAGTTGTCGCTGCTGGAAATCCTGCTGTAGTTATCCGAAAACTCGACCAATGATCTCCCGATGAATATATTAATCGTTCATATGAGGTATTTTCCAGATAAAACAGGTACTGCGCCTCTGGTTACTCAACTTGCTGAGGATTTAGTAACAGAAGGTGAGAACGTTACAGTGATAGCGAGTCTGCCCCATTATGGGCGGACGAGTATTCATCCAGAATATCGTAATGCTGAGGGTATTATCCACCAAAGTGAAGAAAATGGTGTGAAAATACTGCGAACCTCTGTATTTGTTCCTCGGCATCCAGGATTATTTCAGCGTGCTTGGAATTATCTGAGTTATAACTTCTTGTCAATAATTGCAGGGACAAAAGTAGGAAAGGTGGATGTGATCCTGGCTATCAATCCACCCATAACAACTACTTTTTCTGCTTGGTTGATTTCTATATTTCGTCGTGCACCCTTGCTGGTGGGCATTCAAGATGTCTGGCCAGACTGTGTCATTAATGTCGGGAAACTCAGCAGCCCCTTTTTGGTATTACCTTCAAGGATTTTAGAAAGAATTCAATACAGAATTGCAGATAAAATAATCGTTCTCTCTTCAGGAATGAAATCTAATTTAATAGGGAAGGGGGTCAAATCTGAAAAAATTGAGATTATTGCGAACTGGGCTGATCCAGATACTGTTAAACCAATTAAAAAAGAGAATGATTTCTACTTGGACCACAAACTTGAGGATTATTTTGTGGTCTTATTTTCTGGCAATCACGGATATATTACTGGATTGGACAGTGTGATTGAGACTGCTGAAATTTTAAGAAATGAGCCGGAGATTTTATTTTTATTGGCAGGAGAAGGAAGTGTTAAAGCGGACCTCCAAAAATCGGCAACCGAGAAGAAATTAAATAATATAAGATTTATTACAACTCAGCCGGAACAGCAGTGGTTGGAAATGCTCGCTGCATCTGATCTGGCTTTGGTTACATTAAGGGCAGACTTAGCAGGATTGAATGTTCCGAGTAAGGTATATACATTGATGTCTGCAGAGCGGCCAATCCTTGCCAGCGTTCCTGCCAATTCAGAGGTAGCTAAGCTGGTTTTAAGGGCAAAATCTGGGATAATATGCAAACCTGAAAATCCCGCTGCGATGGCTGATGTTATTCTCGATCTCAGGGCAAAACCAAAGTTGCTCGAAGAATATGGAAGACAGGGAAGAGATTATTTATTAGATAGTTGTAATCGTGATCGGCAAACCAAGAAATACTCAACGGTTATTAGATCTGCAATCATGAGGAATTAATAAAGTGAGACATTCTGTAAAACTGTCAGACAGGAAATTTATTTTACTGGTTGGAGATTTATTAATCATCCTTTTGACAACTTTATTTAGTTTATGGATCCATGCCAACGGCTTGGAAATATTGACATTTAATATACACTACCTGATCGACCAGGTAGGATGGTTATTATTATTGTCATCTTTGTGGCTAATTTCAGCGTACATAAATGGTTTGTATGATCCAATTAGAAGCGCAACCTTAGATAAGACGATCCTATTATTGATCCGATCGGGAACAATTGTTATGGTCGTCTATTTATTGATTTTTTTCTATACGGCTCCTATAGTTATTCTTCCAAGAGGTATTGTCGTTTATCAGGTAATCTCTGGTTTTTTATTGATCTCAATTTGGCGAGTTGGCTATATATTTTTATCAGGAAGTACAAGATTTAAAAGGAAGATTCTTATTGTTGGGGCTGGGTGGGCAGGAAGAACAATAGCACAGGCGATCTTGGAATTTGCATCTAATCAATATCAGATTGCGGGTTTTATTGATGATGATATCAAATTGGTTGGAACAGATATTGAGATCGTGCTTGAGAATTTGAAGTCTGAAGGTGAGGACGAAATGTCAGTTTGCAGGCTAAAATGTACCAGTAGATTGCACCAAGAATGTACCGG
>CAYORF010000115.1:0-8249 GCA_964406305.1 uncultured Anaerolineales bacterium
GCTGAGCTGATGTTGAGCGAGCTACACCAAGCCGAATTCGAGCCAGATTGGCAGCGGGTTGAGACAGAGAAGGACTATCTCAAAGCGCTGGAATCCGCACCTGAAATCATCCTGGCCGATTTTAATCTACCGCAGTTCAACGGCAGGCGCGCTCTGGAACTATTGGTGGAGAGGCAGCTTGATATTCCCTTCATTCTCGTTTCTGGTACGGTGGGTGAAGAAATCGCCGTTGATATGATCAAGCTGGGCGCAGCCGATTACGTGCTAAAAGACCGGATGACGCGGTTGGGCCAGGCGGTATTACGTGCCTTGGAGGACAAACGCCTGCAGAGAGAAAAGAAATTGGCAGAGGATAATCTTCGCGAAAGCGAGATTCGTTATTGGACCATCCTGGAAAATATAGAAGATGGCTATTACGAAGTGGACTTGGAAGGCAACTTAACCTTTTTCAATGATTCGTCAATTGGCATTCTCGGATACGACAAAAATGAATTGATGGGCATGAACAATCGTCAATATATGAGCCCAGAGACATCGAAAGTCGTTTACCAGGCCTTCAACAAGGTCTACACAACAGGGAAACCTGTCCAGGTTTATGACTATGAAATAATCCGTAAGGATGGAAATCTTCGAACCATTGAGGCCTCCATATCCCCAATTATGGATGCTGATGGGAGTACGGTGGGTTTTCGCGGCATCATGCGGGACATCACCTCCCGCAGAGAGGCGGAGCAGGAAATTAGACGGCTAGCGAAGTTTCCTTCCGAAAACCCCAATCCTGTTATGCGTCTGAATCATGATGGCACGATCTTTTATGCAAACGAAGGTAGCCAGAAGTTCCTGGCTGAATGGGGTTGTGCAAGAGGTGAACGTGCGCCGAACTTCTGGCAGGAGGTCGTTGCCGAAACCCTCGGGACACAGGCAACCAAATTTGTAGAAACGGAATTCAGTGAACGGACATACTCGATCTTCGTCGCTCCGGTTCTAGAGGCAAATTATGTCAACCTGTATGGACTCGATATAACTGAGAGTAAGTTGGCAAAGGAAGAATTGAAGGAGAGTGAAGAACGTTTCTTTGGTTTATATGATAATGCCCCAATTGGAATATATCGGACTACGCCAGATGGACAAATCCTGCTGGCTAATCCGGCTCTTGTCGAGATGATTGGTTATTCTTCTTTCGAAGAACTAAGCCAGAGAGATTTGAATAAAGATGCGCTTCTTCCAGGAAATAACCGTGAACGCTTCCTGGAGCAAATTACCCGAGATGGTTTTGTAAAGGGCCGTGAAACAGAATGGACAAAGAAGGATGGAACGGAAATCTCTGTTCGTGAGAATGCCAGAGCTATCCAGGATGATAAGGGCATGACCATTTATTTTGACGGGATTGTGGAAGACATTTCCGAGCGTATGCGGGCAGAAAACCTCAAAGATGAATCGGAGGCCAAATACAGCTCACTCTTTGAGAGTGTACCGGATGGCATCTACCGATCTTCCCCTGATGGAAAGATTCTGGCTGCCAACCCGGCATTTATAAAGATGTTTGGTTACGACTCTGTCGAAGAATTGCAGAGCGAGACCATAAATAATTTTTATGTGAATTCGCTTGAAAGAGATGTTTTTAACCATCAGATGAAAGAAGTTGGACAGGTATTGAATTATGAAACGACCTATCGGCGCAAGGATGGCACACATCTGATCGCCTTGGAAAATGCAAGCGCCAATTATGACCAGGATGGCGGCATCCAATACTATGAGGGTACGTTGACGGATATCACTGCCCGGAAACAACTCGAATCGTCTATCCAACTGGGATCCGAGACACAGGCCGCTATCGTGCAAAAAGAAACAATAGAAGAGATCTATGCGCTAATAGGCAAAAACATACAAAAATTAATTGGGGATGGATACCTGATCACTACCATTTTTGACGAAGATGAAAAATCAATGCGAATAATGGGGTTATTTGGTATTGGGAATCGCATCTCAAAATTGGGTAAACTACTGGGCCTGGATCTTTTAAAAGTTTCCATACCAATAAAGGATATGTCCCCCGAACAATTGAACCAGTATCGGAGCGGAAAACTCGAAAAATTCGATGGTGATCTATTCAATCTGGCAAGCGGAAAGATTCCTAAAAAACTGTGTGAAATAATTACAAAAGAATACGGTCTTGGGGATATATGTGTGATCGGTATTCGTTGGCAGGACCAGGATCACGGTGGGATAACGATATTTCCCAAACAGGATATTTCCCAATTTTTCCCGATAATAGAGACGATTGTATCCCAGGCCGCTATATCCATTCACCGTATAAAAACTGAACTCCAGCTGCGTACCAAGACACAATCAATCGCTCAGTTGTATGAATCCGGTATTCAAATGGGGCAATCACTAAACCAGGCTCAACTTTTTAATAATATATTCAACGTCTTAATTAATTCAATGCCGTGCGACCAATTAACTATCTCTGAATATGATCAGGCGGAAAACACCATTCACTGTGTATATGCAAATTATGATGGAGAGGAAATCGATATTAGTGAATGGCCACCCCTTCCATTAAATAAAGATGGAATGGAAACCCAGGGCCGCGTGATCATCAGCGGTAAACCACTTCTCATTGATGATTATTTCGCCTATCGAAAAACCTCGCTGACTTCTTACTATATTAATAAAGGAAAAATTAGAGATCATAAAAAAGTAACTCCCGATGAACAGGTCCCACATTCGGCAGTCATCGTTCCGCTGTATCGGGAAAAGAAGGTGGTTGGTGTTGTGCAAGTTTTCAGCTACTTGACGGGGGTTTATTCAACCGAGCATATGGATTTTCTGGAAGCGCTATCTCCGCAGATAGCAACATCGATCACAAATGCAGCACTTTTTACTGAAGTATTAGATTCTTCAGAAAGTTTATTGCAATCATTGCGGGGGACTATTGATACGATTTCGTTAATCGTTGAGACAAGAGATCCATATACTGCCGGTCATCAAAGGCGTGTTGCTGAACTATCAGTTGCCATTGCCAGGATATTAGAAATGCCCGAAGACGAAATTGAGGGCATAAAATTAGCTGGTTTGATCCACGATACCGGAAAAATAAACATACCTGCAGAAATATTAAGCAAGCCCGGAAAGATATCGGATGTTGAGTTAGAATTGATCAAAACTCACCCCCAAGTGAGCTATGATCTGGTAAAAGATATCGATTTTCCCTGGCCAATAGCTGAGATGGTTTATGGGCACCATGAAAGAATGGATGGCTCAGGTTATCCACGAGGGTTAAAAGGAGAAGACATTCATATTGGTTCTAGAATATTAGCTGTCGCAGATGTCGTAGAAGCAATGACCTCACGTAGACCCTACCGCGAAGCATTGGGTAAGGATATAGCACTTAAACAGATAAAAAAGGATATGGGGTCACTATTAGATACAGATGTTGTTAAAGCCTGCCTGAAGGTATTCGAGCAAGGTTTTGAGTTTTCTAAGGATAGTTTTTAGGATTCAATAGGTGTAAATATGGTCATAATCCATTCAGCAATAGACATATTGGATCTACCAATTGTTGTAATAATATGTAATTTATATCATCATCCAAACTCGCTTGTTATGTTGTATGTACCACGTCAGATCAAGTGAGACAATATTTCGAGGAGGAACAGATGGAAAAAGAAAACAAGCTTAAATTAATGAGGTTTTGGGTCTTTGGGATTTTTATTATCATCGTGGCTGGCGCTACTATATATATTGGCAGTGTAGTAGGCTCGGGGACAGCTATCTTTAGCGAGATGAGATATTGGATCGCGATAATTATCGCTGCGTTTTTGAGTGTTTTAACGTACTACGCTTATACCAAGTATCTCGATCGAATAGAGAAATGAGTAAGTACCTCAGGATCATTAAACGCTGCGTTGTGCCGTGTTTAATAATCCTGAGGTTTTTCTATGGGTTGTTCACCACGCAGCCTATCTGAATGTTTGCCTGGCTGCCACCAGTAATCGAAATTAATGGACGGTTTATACTGGATGTCTTTTCAGAAAACACAGATCCTCCCTACCCAAACTTACTGGACAAAAAACCAAGGTTATTGAGAAAACTATCCAGGGGAGATCAAGTGGAAATGTCCACCATAATCATAAGGCAAATTTAATGAAAACGAAACCGATCCTGATCTTACGTCATGTCCTGGTTGCTGTGCTGATCATTGTGATTGCCAGCGCCGTTAGATTCGTGTTCTTTAAGGGATTAGGGAGGGGTATCCCCTACCTGACGTATTATCCTGCGGTGATGCTTGCCGCATTATCCGGTGGACTCTTGGCAGGATTGCTGGCAACGACCCTATCAGCTTTATTATGTTTTTTCTGGATCCAGCAAGGTTTTATGTCCCCGGTTGAAACGCTGGCTATGTCTGTTTTTCTGCTGAGCTGCATTATGATCTCCTTTATAACCGAGGCTACCCGGCGGGCCAACCTGCGGGCAAAACAATCCCAAGATAAAGCAGAAGCAGCCAATCAAGCAAAAAGCGTCTTCCTGGCCAATATGAGTCATGAGTTGCGCACACCTTTAAACGCCATACTCGGTTTCTCCAGCCTGATGCAAGACGATCAAAGCCTATCTGAGGACCAGCACAAAATCCTGAAAATCATTAACAGCAGCGGGGACCGTCTGTTAAACCTGATCAATGATGTGCTGGATATGGCTAAGATTAAGGCAAGCCAGAACCAGGTCGAAATCCGGGCTTTCGATTTGGGCGATATGGTGCAGGAAGTGATGGATTTGATGAGAGGCCGCGCGACAGAAAAACGGCTCCATTTAAAACTGGACCCAATCTCAAATTTTCCCCACTTTATATTCACCGATGAATCCAAACTACGCCAGGTACTGATCAATTTAATTGGCAACGCAATCAAGTTTACAGATCAAGGGGATGTATTACTACGTTTGACATCCAGGGATACAGATGATCCTCAGTCTCCAATATTAATCATTGAGGTTGAAGATACAGGTATTGGCATCGCCGCAGATGACCAGGAACACATTTTTGAGGCTTTTAAGCAGGTCGGGAAACAAACGATCGTAAAAGGATCCGGTTTGGGATTATCGATCGCGCGCCAGTCCCTGGAACTGATAGGCGGCAAGATCAGTCTCGCAAGCGTTCCAGGCATCGGTTCAACCTTCCATCTGGAATTACCTGTCGTACTGGTGGAACAATCCGAAATAATTGCCACAAAAATCAACCAGAAAAGAGTGGCCGGCTTAACACCCGGCCTGCCTGATTACCGCTTGTTGATCATTGAAGATCAGATGGAGAATTGGCTCTTGTTGAAGCGTATTCTAGAGGATGTTGGATTCCAGGTTCGTGTAGCGGAAAATGGAGAGGCAGGCATTCAGGAGTACCAGGACTGGCTTCCAGATCTGATCTGGATGGATATTCGAATGGCCGGCATAGGCGGTATGGAAGCCGCCCGGCGTATTCGGGCCCTGCCATGTGGAAGGGAAGTGAAAATCGTGGCCCTTACTGCTTCCGCATTTAAAGAGGAGCGCGAAAATGTACTTAACGCCGGCATGGACGATTTCCTTCGCAAACCCTACAAGGTAGAAGAAATCTATGACTGCCTGACCCGTCAGCTAGGAGTGAATTTCCTTTATGCTGACTCGCCTGGGCAAGATAACACTTCTTCGACTGCACCACTGAGCTCGGAAGATTTGGATAAACTACCAGTCGAGAGTCGCCAGGAATTAGCTGAGGCACTGGTGAGTCTTGACAGCGCCAGAATCCATGCCATCGTCCAGCAGATCGCTGTCCTTGATCCAGCGCTCGGTGAAGTACTGATGACCCACGTCCAACTTCTGAATTACACCAAGATTTTAAAGTCTTTACCTCCTGCTACCGAGGAAACCGTATGAAAAAAACAGGAAAGATCCTGGTTGTCGATGATACCCTTGCATCTTTGAAATTGATAACAGAGATATTAACATCTGAGGGTTATTCAGTTTACTCCGCTGATAGCGGATACCTCGCTCTAACATCGGTTAAGAAATATCCGCCTGATTTGATCCTGCTCGATATCCTCATGCCCGGTACGGATGGTTTTGAAGTTATCCGTCAGCTTAAAAATGACCCTGAAAGCAAAAATATTCCGGTCATATTCGTGACTGCTGTCAACGATGTATCACAATGGGTGGAAGGTTTGAAATTGGGTGCAGTGGATTTCGTCTCCAAACCCTATCAGCGAGAGGAATTATTGTTCCGTGTTCAAACCCATCTGGAACTTAAGCTCACCCAGGAAAAACTCAAGAAACAGGAAATTCATTACCAAGAGCTTTTTAACCATATTCCCAGCGGGATAGCTGTTTGTGAGGCCGTAGACGGCGGCCGTGATTTTATTTTTAAAGACTTCAATATCGCCGGTCAAAATATTGACAGTATATCCAGGGAAGAATTGCTTGGCCACAAAGTCAGTGAGGTTTTCCCCGGAATTATTAAAATGGGTTTGCTCGAAACCATCCAGCGCGTCTGGGAGAGTGGTACCGCGGAACAACACCCGGTATCAAGGTGCGATGATGATCGCCTGGTTTCCTGGCGATCAAACTTCGTTTACAAATTACCCTCCGGGGAAATTGTGGTCATCTACGAGGACCTGACTAAGCCCAAACAAACTGAGATTAGATTAACAGAAAGCGAAGAACGCTTTCGCACTCTGGCAGATACCGCCACTGACGGGATAATAATAATTAATTCAGACGGAATGATTACTTTTTGGAACAATGCGGCTGAAAGGATCTTTGGTTATTCCTCTCCTGAAATACAGGGGAAATCGTTGGCCCAAATCATGCCTTCTGAATTCCGAAAAGATCATGCAGACGCAATAAAACAAAGGACCCAAACTGGAAAAAACCGGATCATTGGGAAAATTGTGGAAGTTGTTGGTATTCATAAAACCGGGAGTGAAGTTCCATTAGAACTATCCCTGTCTAACTGGGAAGCAAACGACGAAGAATTTTACACTGCGATTATTCGTGAGATCAGTAAACGAAAAGAACTGGAAGAGAAAATCCGACTCAACAGCCAAATGTTATCGAATATCAATGACGGTATTCTGCTTTGCAAAGTACTGGATGGAAAAATCTTCTACAACAATCGCCAAATGGAAGAAATTTTCGGTTATTTACCTGGTGAATTGGTTGGGAAACCTACCTCAATCCTTAACTCGTCCAGCGATACAAATCCCGAAGAAATAGCCCAGGAGATCAACGATTTTGTAAAGAAAACTGGTAAATGGGAAGGTGAAATCCATAACATCACCAAAGATGGCAGAGACTTCTGGAGCCAGGCGAGAATTTCAAGTTTTATTCACAAAGAGTACGGAGAAGTCTTTGTGACCATTCAGCAAGATATCACCGAAAGCAAAAATACCCAGCTTACCCTGGAACGTGCAAGCACGCACGATTTCCTGACCGGTTTGTATAATCGGGCATTTTTCGACGAAGAGCTGAAACGATTACAGCTTGGAAGGCGTTTTCCTGTCAGCGTAATCATGGCTGATATTGATGGGCTGAAGAATATGAATGACAAGTACGGCCATGACAAGGGTGATCAATTGCTGCAGCGCACTGCGAAAATCTTAGCTAAAGCATTCCGAGGTGATGATATGGTCGCTCGACTGGGAGGGGATGAATTTATCGCTTTGCTACCCAATACGGATGCAGGGGCAGTTAAACAAACACTGCTGCGAATAGAAAAAAATTTCGATAAGAGCAACACAGACAAAACTGAAATTCCGCTGAGTATTTCTCTGGGGGCAAGCACAGCAGAAAACGGCAAGGAATTAAAATACTCTCTTTTACAGGCAGATAAAAATATGTATATAGAGAAGAGCAAAGAGAAAAACAATTAATGAGCATGACCTTCCTGCGAGATGTTATTGAAAATATTTAGGCAACTGCGGTTGGTAAGGTTTGAGATATGAATAACGAGAACATAACCAAAGAACAACTTATGAACGAATTGGCAGAAACGAGCCGACGGGTTTCTGAATTGGAGGAATCTGACACCAAGCTCAAACATGCAGAGAAAACGTTGGGGGAAATTGAACAAAAATTCCAATTGTTAGTTGATCATACTTTCGACTGGGAATATTGGATTGACCAGAATGGGGAATACATCTATTTATCGCCATCCTGCGAGCGGATTACCGGCTACACCCCGGAAGAGTTCATATCCAATCCGAGTTTGTTGAACGAATTAG
>CAYORF010000116.1:0-8093 GCA_964406305.1 uncultured Anaerolineales bacterium
GGTGGTACATTCTTGCCGAAATTAGATGGTACATTTACGTGTGCTAATTGACACTTGGGTCAGGGTGGCTGCTGGAGTGTCCGTGGCTGCTGGAGTGTCCGTGGCTGCTGGAGTGTCCGTGGCTGCTGGAGTGTCTGTAAATGTTGCTGAGGGTGGGGGAGCTTGCTCGGTAAGTTCTTTGGAAAGTTCCATCTCAAAGATAGCCGTTTCAGTTTGTGCATCTAAAAACATTTGTTGCACTTTTGCTTCGGTATCTTCTCCACCTTCATCCCCCGTCACTGGAATGATAGAACATGCGTAAAAAAACAATGAAGATAACAACGTTACAAGAATAATCCGTGGAATTCTTTTCATTTTTTCTCTCCAATAGTTATCTTTCTTAGGTAGGATAAGTAGTCAATATATTTTCAGTCCTTGAAGCTTTAAAGACCCATCAATCCATTCCCCCACCCATTAAATGCCTTACTCCATTGATATCATCGTAACATAAGCAGGACGACAATTTGATAATCTCGTCTTACAACTTGTTGTTGTCATAAATAATTATACACTGTTCCATGTATCTTCTGAGCATTGAGTACTTCTGAGTTATCCAGCTTTAATACTCAGTTTTGCAAAGCTTCTCCCAACAAGAAATTACTATGGTCATCTCTGGTAACCTCCATACTTTTTCAGTCGCAGAAGCGATATTTGATTAGGCAAAATCGATTTCCTGGATGATATATCCACCCATAGGTATAAGATAAGAACTTATGGATTCCACCTATCTACAGGACTCGCCTTGCGGTGGGCAGATTCACAATCGGCTTTGGCAATTGCCAAATATCTTTTTACCATCTCTAAAGATGAATGCCCTAAGATTCTTTGCAGAGTAAATATATCCCCATCATTCCTCAAGAATTCAATTGCAAAACACCTTCGGAAATCATGAACTCCCGGTGACTTTATATTGGAATCCCCTGCCCTTCTCCTGATTATCTGTCTCAAACCAGAATAGGTTAATCGGCAGCCATCATAGGTAACCCACAGGGGAGAATGGAGAGTAACTTCAGCTCTTGTTTTTAGATACTTACGGATACATCTCCTGCTATTTCTCCCTAAGTAGACAGTCCTATATTTATCCCCCTTGCCATGTAAAATTCTAATTTCCCCATTTATTAAGTCAAGGTTTCCGATATTAACTGCTAGAAATTCACTGGCTCGACATCCTGTATCTACTAATGAAAGCAGGATGGCTTTATCTCTCTCAGCCAAACCTGTTTTGCAAGAAGAAACCATTTTCATCACATCATCAATGGCTATGCCTTCTCTGGGATTGTTGACAACCTTGGGAGGAGAAACCTTATTGATAGGGTTCTGAAAATCATCATTTTCTTCCTCCCACCAGTTAAAAAAGCTCCTCAAGGCTCTATAATGGGCATGGACTCCTCCATTAGAGCAAGTTTCAGCGAGTTTTAGAAGGTACGAACGGAGACTCTGTGAAGAAATATCATCTATATTCAAAAGTTCATTTGAGATAGTATATCTTCTGAACCTGGAAAGCTTCTCAATATAGAAATCTATCGTTCTTGGCGATAATCCCCTACTCTGTCTCTCGGTAATAAAGCCTTCCAGAGTTTCATCGAGCGTTCCATCGATTAATATGAAAATCCGTTGCTCAGTCTCTTTCCCAAACATAACAAAAAGCCTCCTTTTACCCCACATTCAGGGCAAAGAAAGCTTTAGAAGTAATCCTGGAGCGTTTGGCGCCCTCGGCAGGAATCGAACCTGCAACCGTCGGATTAGAAGTCCGGTGCTCTATCCATTGAGCTACGAGGGCATTTATTTCTGCCGGCTGCTAGTGCTGGGGCGCCGGACGAATCCCCTTATAAACCCGCTGACCGGAGATGGTCTGGAGGATCTTCTGGGGTGACTGATCCAGTTGTTCCGCCAAGTCATTCGGGGACAGGGGTTGATTGCCGTTGGATAGGAAAGTCCTGAACATGGATTCTGTGAGGGTGGTGTGTTCGGTGATAAACTGCTCCTGTTTGGCGCAGTGGGAAATCAATGTATGCTGCAGTCCGTCTACAACCTGCACTTCTGCTGTCTCCGGATCGATCCAGTCTACCTCTTTATCGCCTGAGAGATCAGCATACATTTCCTGATGTTCTTCACACAAGCAGCTTCGCAGGTGAACCCGCCAGGAGCGGTCCTGCCCTTTCCACCAGGCAAAATCAATTTGAAACGGTGTGGTAACCGTAGGTTTTAGCAAACTCGAAAGTTTTGGTTTTGACACCGAAATTCTCCTTCCTCCAAATCAAATTGATCTAAATACTTTCCGAATCATCAAATCTAAAATGCAAATCGCCCACATGAACAAACCAGGGGCGGGTTTCCAATAGCGAAAACAGCGGTCCTGGAGGGCAGCGTCTGACCGTGTTCACGGCAGCGTATAACTCGGTAACATGCACATGCCCCTGGGGGTTTAGTTTGGTTAATTCCCGCACTGTATCGACAACGACCTGTTCAAATGGCGGAGGTTCGTCCTGAGATCTCAACCAGACCTGGTCTACCGGATCAATATCCGGAATCACAATCGCCATTCTTTCGTTATAGTCAGATGAGATGATCTGCTTCAACGTCGCAAAGACCAGTTCTCCATCCGAACCAACCAGGATAGTGCGCATCCAATCCTTTGTCGAGCGGGAGCTCTTGGTTTCGACGATCACTTCTCCAGGTTCTTTACCGGGTTTAATAAACACGATGCCGCCCGAAATGAGTCCATTCTTGTCATACCATTCTTTTAATCCTGATACGTAGCGCTGCTCCCGGACGACCCAGCCAGGGAATCGCTCGCCGGTTTTACCGTCAATCAAAGTAAATCGGATCCGGGGCGACTCATAGGCTGTGGGGAACAAGGGCATAATCCTTTCAGAAAGGGGCAAAGTCCCTGCCCGCCAGTGCGGGAAGGTCAATCGTACTTCCACATCCTTGACCGGGAATTGTTTCTTTTCCTTTAAAGGCGTTAGCTCATCATCCAGCGACTCTTCCAGGCTCAGCATATCTTCTGTCAGTGAGTCAGGATCATATTCCAGTGGGGTATACCGTAAATATATAGGAGTCTCCTGAACGTTTTCCGGTTCCAACCCTTTGAGAAACCAGGCAACAATGCCAGCCGGTCCAACCTCGTCAAAGCGAGGGTCTTCCTGCAAGGCATGGTCCAGTGAAAACTCGATTAGATTGTGATTTACATCGCCGGGCAGATCAATATCCTTGACCAGCTCAGATGTTGCCAACGGACCGCCTTCATTCATATCCAGAACAGCCTCAGCCAGGTTCAAATGGCCATCGTTTACATCCACCAACAGGGCTCGCAAGAACCAACGTCCAGCGATCTGGACAAAATCTTCTTGGTCGATCAATCCCAGTTCTATCTGTTCGATTAATACCTGCGGATAGCTGCTAACTACCGCTTCTGAATTCAGGGAATCAGCCTGGGCTGTTTCAGGGGGTATGTTAAGGGCATGGTCTTCAATGCCAGCAGCAAATTCATGCTGCTTTCCACCCTCAAATTTAACCTGAATAACGTTAAACTGACCTATAGCGGGATTTTCTCCATCTCGGAGTCCAACAACCTCGCCTTTTTGCCATTCAGAAGCCGGGAAAACCAGTTTATCCCCCACCTCATACTGGTCTTTTGGGAAATAAATGTCATTTCCGTCCAGGCGTTTTTTCTCCAGGCGAATTTTCTCGCGTTCGATCCGCTCCTCGACCAGGATCGGCATCAGCTCTTCCGAGGTCAACGGAGTTTCACTCTCTAACAGATAATCATATAGGAAGGAGATATCCTCATCTTCCAGTTCATATTCCTCCCAGTAATCTTCGCGGAGGGATAATAAAGCAGTTGCCATAGTAATGCCTCTAAAACGTGAATATATAATGCCTTGAATAATATATGATTAAGCCCGTATATTATACTCTACTCTAATCTCTCGACAACCTTGGACGGGGGTGGGGTGAAATCAGCAGGGAAAATGTCTATGGGTAAGTATTATCTACCCAATCAAGAGGATTAACCTGGATTCCCCCAACCCAGATCTCCCAATGCAGGTGAGGTCCGGTGGACCGCCCCGTTGAACCCACTCGCCCTATAAGAGCGCCGGCGCTGACCTGTTGTTCTTCCTGGACCAAAAACTCCGATTGATGAGCATACAGGGAATACACACCCCAACCATGATCGATCAAGGTTGTATTGCCGTGAAGCAGCATCGGGCCAGTAAAGACCACCTTACCAGGGGCCGCGGCATAGATATCACCACTCATAGGGCTGAAATAGTCCAATCCAGAATGGAAATAATAATAGCCACTGCCATTATATGACCTGCGACCTCCGTAATAGGATGCGTAAGCAGCGCTGAATGCAGGCGGTACGGGAGACAAGAACTCACCATCCCAGTATTTATTCTGAGTGGACTGCAGGGTATATTCCTGAAGTTGAGTCGTCTCATCTTCTGTGATATCTATACCCAATGTCTCCTGGGGGACTCCGATGATTTCTTCATAATGATAATCACCGCTAAAAACTTCCACCATCTGGGTCAAAGCAAATGGAGTGCCGTCTGTCAAAGTCCCAGACATGCTAACGGAGTTCAACCCCGGGCTTTCTTTAGCATGAAGGCCTTGCAATGATTGGTAGGTTTTTCCATCCTTTGTAAAGAAAGAAAGGGGATATTCACCCAGAGATCCTGAGATCAGGGCTCCACCAGGTATATCTACCTCGATCACATAGGTGTGGCCCTGAACAAAACGGTTTGGAGAGAAATCCACTTTTTGGATCTCATCCGGGAAACCACCTGGGCCGCTGCTTTCAGTTCCTGGGACAAAAAGCACCTCGCCCGGGATCAAATCCCAGCTCCCCCCCTGGTCATTGGCTGTTATTAGCGTCCAGGGATTTAGATTTTCCTTGATCGCCATTTCCAGGAAAGATTCTTCAGGCGCCAGGGATACACGTTTGTTATCCTGAGCCTCGATCTCGTTTTCGCCCACCAAAACCGCGGTAACGCCAACATATAATTCAAAGGGACTTGTAAGGCGGTTGATCTTGATCAGGGAATCCTCTGGAACCTGATAGCGACGGCTGATACTCTGTAGAGTTTCTCCAAATGGAACCGTGATAGTGCTGACCACACCAGTGAGGTCACCCATTCCAAGAATGACCAATTCAGTACCGGGGATGATCGAACTATTTTCCGTTAAACCGTTGACTGCCAGCATCTCATCATAATAAACATGCAGTTTACGAGCAATAGTCCACAATGTATCTCCTGCCTTCACGATATACACAAGATTATCAGTTGAGTCTCCCTGGGCAAAAGCCGGGGTCGCCAAACTAAGCAGCAAGATCATTAATAAGGAAAGACGGATGAGTTTATTCAAAATTCAGGATATCTCCCAATTCAAATTCCAGTAAACGTTCCGGGTGAATTTCTAAGATATATCTTGCTGGAGAAGCGGGGGTATAAAATGGCTGCCAGCTTTTTGCCAGCTGTTTATCCACAATCTTCTGGGAAGAATCCAGCCAAACCACTCCCAGGTCCATACCCACAAAGAACATATGGATTGCCACATTGGCCAGACTCTCAGAGCCGTAGATCATCAATAGTCCGGCATCCATTTCAATTGAGTTTTGGAACATCAAGCCCTTCAGGCGGCAAAAAAAACTCTCACAGTTTTTTACCCGAAGTGGATTTTCCAAACTTCGTGTTCGGTTAATTACATTAACTTCCATGTTGGAAAGGCGGGATGGGTTAAAAGACAGATCCGGAATTACTCTCCGGTCTGGGCCAGGACATATTTGACCCGCTCAGCCAGTTCTTCTGGCCGGAAGGGTTTCGTGATATAGTCATCGACCTTGGCGACCTGGCGCCAGAGCACAATATCGATGCTTTGAACTTTAGCTGTAACAACAATCACCGGGATATCCCTGGTTTTTTCATTCTCTTTTAAGCGTTGGAACACCTGGGTGCCGTCCATTTCCGGCATCATTAAATCCAGAAGGATCAAGTCAGGGATCTGTTCGTCTACGAGAGCCAAACCTTCTTCGCCACCATTCGCTCCCAGCACTTCATAGCCTTCTCTGGCCAGGATCAATTTCATCAAATTTGTGGTTTCCGGTTCATCTTCGATGCAAATGATCCGTTTTTTGTCGGTCATCATTTTGAATTCCCTTACTAATCTTCTGTAAGTTTACCATAATTTCAAGGGCTTTCAGTGAGTTGAAAAAAGCTTAAACAGAAAGTTCCAGGCCAGTTTTTTCTGAAAACATCAACTTCTTTCGGTGAAACAAGGTTCTTGATCAGTAACCTTTCCATGATACGAATGACCGCTTTCCCTTGCCACTCCTACCACTGTAGAATATAATCTTCACGCTACATACCAAAAATAGTTAAAATAAGGGCCATTAAAGATGATCGATGTAAATGAGTTGAGAAAAGGTGTCACCTTTGAATTGGAAGGGAATATCTATAAGGTATTAGAATACAACCATCACAAACCTGGACGAGGTAAAGCCACTATAAGAGTCGATGTCCGGGACCTTCGTTCTGGAACGCGCTTAAAGAAAAAATTCAATTCCGGCGATTCTGTCCAGGATATACGTCTGACCTACAAGAATGCCAAGTACATGTACAACGATGGTGAATTGTACTATTTCATGGATGTGGAAACCTTCGAACAACCTTCATTAAAGGGTGAAGTCCTGGGTGAAACCACTAAATTCCTGACTGATGAAATGGAAGTAAAACTGACATTTTTCAATGAGGAACCCCTGGATATCGATCTACCTACTGCCGTCGACCAGAAGGTAGCGCGAGCTGATCCATCCGTTCGCGGGGACACAGCCACCAGCGTGACAAAGGCAGTGACCACCAATACCGGCCTGGAAGTATTTGTGCCTAACTTCGTAGAAGCAGGCGATACGATCCGGATCGATACCCGGACAGGGGAATATATCACCCGGGTATGAAAAATCCTTCAGGTATTGAATGTCAATATTTCTTTGGGGACTATTTCCGGGGCAGAAACCGGGAAGAATGCCGGCTACTTAAATCTGCCAACCCACCCTTGGACTGGCAGCCGAAATTATGTGAAAACTGCCCGGTCCCAGAGATCAGGAGAGCAAATTCCTGCGAACACATGCAGTTGAAACCCTCCTTGAAACGACCTTTTCCTCTAATACCGCAGCGGGTGCATATTGAGGCTTACTGCAGAAAAACCCATCAGGACGTCGCAGAACCGCAAATCGGCTGTGGGGAATGCCATCAACTGCCTGAAGTGTTTTTAGTAGATTAGAATAAAGGCAGACTGAAGTCAAATATGCTCCCGGAGATTTGCGAAACTCCGGGAGCTTTCATTTAAACACAAAGGGACCAAGTCCTTTTAAAGGACTTAGTCCCTGCATTTTTTACTTTTCCTTAGCGTTACATCGGACCGGTGCGGCCGAATTTCCTCTCCAACAAATCCACGGAAAGGTGGATCATAGTCGGTCTGCCGTGAGGGCATGTGCGAGGAGACTGGCAGGCTTCCAAGTCCAGGAGAAGTTGTTTCTGCTCCTCTGGGCTTAACACCTGGCCAGCTTTGACCGCGGCCCGTTTACAAACCCTGGCAATGATCTTTTCCTCGATACTCCTCTCCAACGGAGTTTCATCTACTTCAAGATCTTCAACAGCTGCCCGAAGCATACCCTCTGGGGATGAGCCTTGAAGCATACCAGGCACAGAACGGATCACAAAAGAACCTGGGCCAAATCCATCTACGTCAAAACCTAAATTCCGCAATGTAGGGAGATGCTCCTTGACCAGATCAGCACTGGCAGGCGAAAATTCCACTACCACGGAATCCAATAGAACCTGGGAGGGGCGCTCTTCACTTCTCTCATCTGTGAATTTTTCAAATAACACGCGTTCATGGGCAGCGTGTTGGTCAATCAGATACAACCCATCAGGTCCTTCCGCGATCAGATACGTTGCAGCCACCTGACCGATCAATCGCAGGATCGGCGTTCCTATTGGTGCGGATATCTGGGGCGAATCAATATCCTGACCGAAGACCCCTTC
>CAYORF010000117.1:0-3544 GCA_964406305.1 uncultured Anaerolineales bacterium
AAGATCGCTTGAGATGCAGGTCAATTCCAAGGTAAAATGGATACATAGCGTTCCTTCTTTTGCTAAACTGGTTTGTCACTACTCTTAGTTTAGCACTACGGTAGGAACGCTTTCATAGTATCACCAGGATGCCAATAAAGACTCTAATTTGCCTATCAATCCCCTATAATACAGATAAGTAGATATCAGGCAAAAGTGCCTGATTATTACCGGTATTCGGGCATCATTGCGCAATAACAACAGGTTAGCCGGCAGGAGAAAAATTATGAAAATTTTTGCATTGGGAGGTTATGGCAAAGTTGGATTACCAGCAAACAAGCTGCTTGCACAAACCGATCTGGTTAGCGAGATCGCTATTGTTGGAAGGAATCTAGAACGTGCAGAAAAAGCTGCCAAAGAAATCGGCGAGAAAGCCATCGCAATCCAGGCTGATGGCACCGATGAACAAAAGCTGACATCCTTAATGGAAGGATACGATCTATTCATGAACGCTGCGGACAATAAATATGTTCTTCCATCCATACGTGCTGCAATACACAATAGCGCTCACTACTGCGATGTAGCGTTTGGAGATATACTCGAACAGGCGCTGCAACTTACGTCCCAAGCTGAGGCTGTTGACATTACCGCCATTGCCGCCAATGGAGTCCATCCTTCGATCACCAATCTGATGGGAGTGCATGTGGCGCGACAGTTGCAGGAGGTAGAGCAACTGCAGCTCGGGGATGCCAGTATGTATGACTTTCAGCGCGGGAAGGATCTGACACCTCGACAATGGCTCGAGGATCCGGGGCAAAGTTTAGCCGCTCTGCACGAGTTCACGGGGGGCATTGCGTGGATGTTGCAGATAGTGCAGGAAAGCGGCACAAAGACTGTGCTTGATTACCAGGATGGCCAATGGGTGGATCTGGATCCAATCAGATTCGGCCTGGACGTACCACTATCTCACGGCGGCACGATCATCGCGTACCCATATCTGAGTAGCGAACCGCTCTTTGGATCACTACCACGTGACCTCGCCAGGGTATCGCCGGTAGAGATGCTATTTAGCCCACTCCCACCCCAGCTTCACGACGTGCTCAGGGAGCTTTCTTTGCGTGTGCTCGAGGAAAACATAGACTCCGACGCTGCTTTAGTCTCATTTATCGATACAGCTGAGAGTGATCCTCACCGCTTTCTGACACTCCCAGACGACTTCATCTCAATCCCGAAAACGTGGGCGCGCGCTGTAGGGCGTAAAGAGGGCCGCGCGGCTCGTTTTAGCTGCTGGCTTACCGCCCCCATGTGGGACGTGGGAGGGTACTTCCTTACCAGCGTGGCGTTGGTTGTCGCTGTGCGTAAGATCCTGCGTGGTGAAATACAAGAGCGGGGGGTCATGACCGCCGAAACAGCTTTCGAGCCCCAATCCTTCTTTGATGAAGTTGTCTCAGTGTTGCCGGAACCTCCGCCTGATGGGAAACTAATCGGAGAATCATTTGAGTGGTTGGAGTAACGGCGGTCGCACAATCTCCGTTAATCGCGGTGGTCTGAAGCATAAACACGGTGATATAGGCCCACATGGTACCTGGTGCTCAAGAAAACGCTGCTTCAGTGATGGATGAAATCACCACGCTGGTCTCTCTTCCGCCTGATTTGATTGCACCAATTGATTTTATTGCACCCGAATTGCACCACGAATCAGACGTCGGAATAAACCTGTCCAAAAAATTCATTCCCCTCTAAGAAAACTGAAAGAATTGTGCCTGAAATTGACTAAAAATGCCTCTGCGGTATAATATTATTATTCCGCACCCGTAGCTCAATGGATAGAGCGTCTGACTTCGAATTGTACGGAAGAACTGAAAATCCTTTCCATGGGGGAAAATATCGTCCTTCCTCTCTATGAGGTGGACTAGAAATTGTCCATCAAGAGCACAAATTCCATCCTTTCCATGCTAATTGCACCAGGATTGCACCAAACTGCACCATAAACAAACTTCCAACTCTACTGGTTTGGCGGCTCGATCATAAAAGGGCTTATTTCAGAACAACTAAATGAGACCTATAATTTATTTTGTTCAAATCAAATGGCAAACGATTTGGGCTATAAATAAGCATTTATTAAGAGTCTATCAATGAATTGTGTGGGAGGAGTGTGAATCACTTATCCAGGGGAAAATCATGCTAATCCGTTCTATAGAAAGAACAGATTTTGGTCCATTAAAACCACATACTCTATCCAATTCATCCCGATAGCATATGGTTGCAATAGAACTTCACCAAAATAATACTAAAGCACCAAGCTTGGTGGCACGATTATAAAGAACGATCTTATTTTATATATCAAAGATGGGATTTTATATTGGGGGTTGAGCTATCATGCAAGCAACTTAACCTTGAAGTTTCCATTATCACAGATAACGACCCCCTTTCTGCTTACAGATAATTTCTAGCTCTTCCTCAGGATATACTAATTTGCTTCTTTACTTAGAGTCAACTCTAGGTGTTATACTGACGTTTGGAGGTGTCAGTTATGAGAATTTCAGATGTGAGTGAGCTATCGGATATTTCGGTGTATACACTGCGCTACTACGCATCGGCCTTATTCCTCCTGTAACCCGAAATTAAAGCGGCATACGTTATTATAGTGAATTCGATATAAGGCGAGTTGAATTTATCAAGTGTATGAGAAGCGCAGGATTGCCCATCGAAACCCTGATCGAGTATTACGGTCTGGTCCAGCAAGGTGACCAAACCATTGAAGCCCGAAAGGAAATTTTAAATAAGCAGCGGGATGAGTTAATCGCAAAGATGGAAGGAATTCAAAAAACATTAAATTTAGTAGATCATAAACTTGAGGTTTATGAAAACGCTCTCTTGAAAAAAAGATCAATAAATAGTTCAGATAAACAATAAGGAATATCGAAAATGAAAACAAGAAAACTCGGACAAAGCAACCTGGAAGTCTCAGCCCTCGGGTTGGGCTGTATGCGTATGACCTCTGGCGATGCCCCTATCGGTACGCACGAAAAAATGGTTGATTTTCTGCGAAAAGCTGTCGAACGCGGCATTACCTTCTTTGATACCGCCGAAGTCTACGGTCCCTTCACCAACGAAGAGTTGGTCGGTGAAGCGCTGGAGCCCTTCAAGGGCGAAGTCGTGATTGCCACCAAATTTGGCTTCAAACATGCTGGAGATAAAGGTCCCCTCCCCAGTGCTGGGTTTGATAGCCGCCCCGAGCAGATTCGTCGCGTTGCAGAGGAGTCGCTTAAACGGCTGCGCGTTGATGCCATCGACTTGTTTTATCAACATCGACCCGATCCGAATGTTCCTATCGAGGATGTGGCAGGAGCCGTGGAGGATCTGATCCAGGAAGGCAAAGTTAAGCACTTCGGCCTTTCAGAATCCGATGCGGATACCATTCGTCGAGCGCAGGCCGTTCAACCGGTTACCGCGCTGCAGAGTGAATACTCCATTTGGTGGACAGCCATCGAAGAAAACAATGTCCTTGCTACCTGCGAGGAACTTGGCATTGGCATAGTGCCCTACAGCCCGCTGGGTCGCG
>CAYORF010000117.1:3554-8081 GCA_964406305.1 uncultured Anaerolineales bacterium
GTCGCGGCTACCTTACTGGCAAGATCACCAGGGATACCACCTTCGCAGAGAACGACATCCGTCATAAAAATCCCCGCTTCACAGAAGAAGCAATCGAAGCCAACTGGGCAGTTGTTGACATGCTGAAACACATCGCTGATGAAAAAGGTGGCACCCCCGCCCAAGTCGCCCTCGCCTGGCTCCTGGCCCAAAAACCATGGATCGTGCCCATCCCGGGCAGCCGTAAACTCCACCATCTGGATGAGAACATTGCCGCAGTCGATCTTGAGTTAAATGGCAAATACCTGAAAGAAATCGCCGATGCCATGTCCAAGATCACAGTAATTGGTAACCGGTATTAGGACCAATGGTGCTTGGGTATATTTCCTTGATACTATAAGATCACCCAGTCACTCTTTCAAGATCACCACACAAAGGATAAATCAATGCCTAAAATTCTAATTTTGGGTGCATATGGTCAGCTTGCCCGTAATACGATCCCATATTTTCTGAAACAACCTGGTACTCACTTGACTCTGTATTTACGTCGGGCAAATCGTTTAACATACCCCGATCCAAGCCTCGTGAGCATCACTAAAGGGAACGTTTTGGATACAGGGATTGTACTGTGTCAGACCTTGTGAGACCATTTGTGTGAAATTTTAATAGAGACTTTTCAGTCAAACCATAGATAACTGAGACAAGGAGAAAACCATGGCTGAAAAGAAAACGAGCGTAGAAGCAACTGTCAAAAACATTCGCCAGGAAGGCAAAAAGAAGTATTCCGCGGAAGAAAAGATCCGGATTGTACTGGAAGGATTACGGGGAGAGAAAACAATCGCGGAGTTGTGCAGGTTTGAGGGGATCAACCAAAACTCATATTACAAGTGGTCTAAAGAATTCCTGGAAGCGGGTAAACACCGCCTTGCTGGGAACACTGCCCGTCAAGCGAGCAGTAATCAAGTTAAAGAAATGCGGAAAAAACTGGACCAGATGAAGCTGATGGTGGCAGAGTTGTCGCTCAAGAACCGCGTGCTGAAAAAAAGCTTACTTGGTCTGGACAACCCACTGGGCGCCTGATGCGCTACTCGCAAGCAGAGAAACGGGAGATCATCCATCTTGTGGAGCACTCGAACTTGAGCATCAGAAAAACCCTGGCAGAGCTGGACGTCCCCCGAAGCAGCTTTTACCGCTGGTACCTGAATTATCAGAAAGATGGTTATGAGGGTCTGGCAGATAAAAAGCCTACAGCCAAGCGCTTCTGGAACCGAATACCTGA
Organism: uncultured Anaerolineales bacterium; assembly: GCA_964406305.1. Taxonomy (GTDB): domain Bacteria; phylum Chloroflexota; class Anaerolineae; order Anaerolineales; family UBA11858; genus B10-G9. The sequence goes on from CAYORF010000117.1 coordinate 4,813, forward strand.
AGAAGTCAAAGAGCAGGTAGTAGATCTGGCTTTGAGCTATCCTGAGAAGTCCTGCAGGCAGATCACCTGGCAGTTTGTCGACCAGGAAGGCTATTTTCTCTCGGAATCCAGTGTGTACCGCATCCTGAAAGGCTATGATCTGGTGCAAAGCCCGTTCTTTGAGATGATCGGCGGGGCCAAGGAGAGATTCGAGAAGCCTACTCTCTTTCCTAATGAGCTGCGGCAGACCGACTTCACACAGTTCAGAGTGGTCAATTGGGGCTAGTACTATCTCTCTACGGTTCTGGATGACTATTCCAGATATATCCTGGCCTGGAAGGTGTCAACGACCATAAACGCCGAAGATGTTAAAGAGACCTTGGAGATGGCTTTGGATCACAGCGGATTGAGCCGGGCCAGGGTGCGACATCGCCCCCGGCTGCTATCTGATAATGGACCTGCCTATCTGTCCAATGCGCTGGAAAAATACATCAAACGCAAAGATATGGAACACGTGCGGGGAGCGCCTTACCATCCCATGACGCAGGGTAAGATCGAACGCTGGCACCGGACAATGAAGAACGTTGTTAAGCTGGAAAACTATTATTCCCCTGAAGATCTGAAAGTCGCAATTGCCAAGTTTGTAAAATATTACAATCAGGAACGCTATCACGAATCATTGAACAATACGACTCCGGCAGATGTGTATTATGGCCGGGCAGAGGAGGTGAAAACCAGGAGAGAGAAGATTAAGAAAAGGACTTTACGGGAACGGAAGCGGCTTCATCGGCAGCAATTACAGGGAGTATAATCAAGGTGAAAAGTCTCTATTCAAAATATAAAAATATGTCCCAAAGGCTTTGACGACGTACAAACGTGCTCTCTTACTATTTATAGATGGTGAAGCTGGGTAACAAAATGCCTTATTGCCTATACGCGTTCATATAATCTACCCAAATTTGCAGAGCAGGTCAATATAAAGATCTCTGATTGACCACTTGTTTGAAGGGTGGTTCCGAGGTGCCCGTTGAATTTTGTATATAATATTTGGCTGCGGATCGAGAGAAAGAATGGTATAAAAAATAGATACATGTAAGGCTTGCAAATTATTAAGATACTCAGTAAGTAAGGATGAGTTTGTCATGTTCAAGAAAAATAAATTCCGTTTTTCCGTGTCCATTCCATACAAAGTGCAAGATGACAAATTATGGGTTCAATCAATAACCTGGCCAGAACAATGTCCCTGTTGCAACGAAAAAGATCCTGACAGCTTGGGGACATACAAATTTCAGCATTAAGCCAGGTATATGTCGACCTCAACAGTCACAACTTCCTTTCCGCTGGATTGAGATGTGCCCTATTGCCTTCCCTGCCAGGAACATAAGGGAATCGCCGAGAATTGGAAGATTGGGATCATATTGGTCTGTTTTTTTATGCCGCTAATACTAATGATGATTATTGATGCTAGTACGATGCTCTTATATGCCTTGTTTATTATAGGCGGGTTGATCTTCTATAAAATCATTCTGGAAACAGTTGTTAAGCGAAAACTTAAATCAACATGCCTAGGCCACGGCCTTGCTATCAGTGCTTCCTCCCCCCCAACCGATGTCCATGATATTGTTTTTAACTTCGACTCGGAGGATTATGCTCGAACCTTTTCGGAATTAAACAATGCCGTATTAGTGATCCTTGATAAATAAACCATCTTTTGATTGAAAAGAAACCAAGCGTTGAAGCCACTATCAAGAACATCCGGCAAATTGCTGAGCAGTAATGGGCTAGAAAAATCAAAGCTTATCGGATTTAATTAAAGGTGAATCATGAAAAAGATCTATACAATTCCTTATCGAGAAACAGATCACGGTGATTTCAATGCCGAATGGCCGCCTCACAAGCAAGTCTCTGGCTGGTGGTATATCACAGGTTATCTCACTGATGCGGAACATCCTGAACATCTCTATTCTTACCAATACACATTATTACGTGCCAGAATCTTGGGAGTTACCGTCACGGTGCTGCAGCTGGCCCTGACGGATTTCCAAAACGGGCAACACTTTTTCACGCAAAGGTTTAGTTTATTTGAGCGAAAATTCTTTCCCAACGAAAATAACATTCATTTCCCGCCGCTGGCCAATTTACAGCGAGGCGCAGAGAACCTGGGCCTGATTACCAAAACAGATGATTTCTCGCTAAATCTCAATTTGGGATATGGCAAAGGCGCTTTTTGGCATGCTGATAATGGTGTCCTGGTGATGGGGCATCCAGATGATCCTGTGCAACGAACAGTCTATTATTCCTATCCCAATATGCCCACTGCGGGGGAACTGACCATCTACAACTCGTCAGGAGAAAAAAAGCAACTGAGCGTGACCGGAAAATCATGGTTCGATCGGCAATGGGGCCCGTACAAGTTGATTGATAATGACACCCATTGGGAATGGTTTTCCCTGCGCTTCTTTGATGACGAAGAAGTGATGCTGTTTGTTTTCCCCCAGCATCCCTATTACGATGGCACCTACATTGACAAAGCCGGAAACAGACAATTGGTGCGTGATTACGAGTATACAGCTAAAGCCGAAGTTGAAGTTGACGGTTTTATCTTTTCGAAGGGCTGGGATTTGGTGTTACCCGGTATCAAAGAAGAACGCTACCAGATACGCCCGATCATGGATGGACAAATGAATTTAGCCTATTTCGAATTATTGGCCGAGATCATCAACCCTCAGAACGAGCGGGTCGGATTATGTTTTGTGGAGCTCTTACCTGGTGTGAGAAATCCCAATAAGCGCGTGGGCTTTAAAAATCTTCTAAAGCGAGTATAGTGGTTGCACTCTGTAGTAATGCTTGAAAAGCGGCCCAACCCAAGTTGCAGGTCGACTCGGCTGCGTCTCAGGGTCAGCATGGCACTTTTTCGTAATTTGGCCTTGAGCAAAAAATGCTTTGGATAGCACCGCCGAGCGCCTGAACAAACCGTTAGTTCCGCACATGGGAATATCATTAGAGAGAATGTTGGGTTAAATAGTTAATATATTACGCGAGCTTTGAAATTCACAAATAGGTGAAAAAATGGAAAAGAAAATTGATCTTGAATTACTTATTAGGGACGTTCTAGCGGTCCTTGAAAATTATGGACTCGACCCCACCTGCTATGGTGTTTCATGCACATTAAACGATACGCAAGCTTTGATTACCCCATCGGGAGTGACGTTCAAAGTGAAGAGGGAGCGATCCTGCTCGTATTTTCCAAATCCACAGAAGGAGATCTGATCGTGGAAGGAAAAGGAAAG
>CAYORF010000118.1:0-7995 GCA_964406305.1 uncultured Anaerolineales bacterium
CCCAGGCTGCCAACCAGCATGCCAATGATCGGAACCAGGAAGGGGATGGAGCAAAACATCAATCTGCGTAGATCCCTTGAGCCCAATAATTCCTGGTTGCCGCCGATCACCAATCCCAATACCACTCCCACGATCAAGATCGGGATCCCCGCGAACAGGATGCCTCCAGCAAAGCGCCGTCCCATCTTGCGGCGCTGATCGATATGGGCCTTGGAAAAGTGCTCAAATCCGCGCTGCCAGGGAGGCCCATAGCCGCTCTTTTTCCAATCCTTAAAATCCTTGCCCGGGGGCAGATGCTGACTGGGGTGGTGTTTTTTCATTCAAGGTCTCCCAGGAATTTATAGCCATAACCGTAGACGGTTTGAATATAAATCGGTTCCGTCGGATCGGGTTCAATCTTTTTTCGTAAATTTTTAATATGGGAGTCCACGCTGCGGTCCACCCCGCCGAATACTACACCGTGCAGGTGCTCGAGCAGCTGCTCCCGACTGAGTGGCTGACCCTCGTGTTTGACCAGGGTTTCCAGCAGGGTATATTCGCTGCGGGTGAGGTGGATGATCTCACCGCTGAGTTTTACTTCCATTCTTTTCAGATCCAGTTCCAGGTTTCCTGACCGCAGGGTCTCTTCCTGGAGCAGGTCTCCCCTGGCCCGGCGTAACAGGGCCCGCACCCGGGCAACCAGGGCTCGGGGGGAAAATGGTTTGGTGATGTAATCGTCCGCTCCCAATTCCAGGCCGATCAGTTGGTCAGCTTCCTCCGCCCGGGCCGTTAACATGATGATCGGAACATCGGATTCCTTCCGAATAGCCCGGCAGACATCCAGGCCGTCCATACCGGGCAGCATCAGATCCAAAACGACCAGATCCGGTTTTTCCTGGCGAGCGATGGCCAGAGCCTGGACCCCATCCCCACTGGTCAGGACCTTAAAACCATTATCCACCAGGTAGTCTTTTGCCAGCTGGAGGATCTTTGGTTCGTCGTCGACAACTAAAATGGTTTCATTCATAAAATAATTCCATTCATCCTGTTATTCGTAGGATAACACAGCTTTCTTGGTCATTTAAGGACAGGATATTTATAAATCAGGGCTGAAATCTTACCTTAGTTAAAAGAGCAAAACACGGGAGATAATCTCCCGTGTTCTGGTTACCGATAATTAGCTGGCTTTTTCTTCCCCTTCATCAGGGGTATCAGCCCCAGCTCCGGGTTCATCCTTGATTGGGTATGCGCCCCAGGGTCCGGGATGGCAGGGTCCAAAATGATGGGAGTGATGCCGGAAATTGCGGTATTTCCAGGCTTTCATTTCATCCCAATCTGAACCGCCTTCAGTTTTCCAGCGTTTGAACATCACCAGGCCAACGATCGAGGTGATCAGTTTGATCAGCAGGATGCCGCCAAAAAAGATCGCCAGGAAGGGCAGGAAAGACCCACCCATAGGATAGTAGCTTTTCATGTGAGGGTGGAAGTAAGGAGCTGTGATCTCGCCCGCTTCTACTGCCGCGCCCTGCATAACTCCAGCCTGAAATGCGGAGCGGGCCATAAAGGTACCGCCGGCAATCAGCAGGATAACCATAAAGATCTTGAATCCAATTCCCCACCCGGGGTTTCTGTAGAAAAACATCATTACCTCCTCTAGGTATTTTTTATTTAGTTTCTACAGGAACAGTATCCCTTTAAGTTGTGTAGAAACGATGGAGGATATGAGGAAATTATCGGTAATTAATTTGGGCATGGTTACTTAAAAGGAAAAAGGGATGCGGGATCCTGATGACCGAGGATCTCGCATCCTTTGTAAAAAAAACTATCTTATCTACTATCTGGAAAAACTATCTACAATGATCTCGAGCAGATCGCCATACAGGGCAATATCCTCCGGCTCTTCACCGGCGATGAAAAAGAAAGTATTGTATTCACCCAGTACGATCTCCAGTTCATAAGCCCAGTTGTAATAACCATCCAGATCGGTCCACTCCATCTGGGTGAGATGAGCGTCCTCCCCATCTTCGGCCATCCAGGGCATGCTGGAAACCAGCTGGAAAGTCCCTTCCTGGGATTCTTCCCGGATCGATTCCACCACTTCACTGGCTACCATGGCTGCGGTATAACCTTCATCAACTATATCCTCGCCCACATACAGGTAGGTGAAGCTGTCAGGATCATAAAATGTCACTGCATAATCTTCCACCTCGATCTCCCACCCGCTCGGGTATAGGAATGTGGCTGAGAAATCGCTGGCAGAATAATACTCCAGGGGGATGGAAGACGCGTCGCTGTAACTCTCTGGAAGATCAGCTGATTCCGATTCAGACTCGTCTGGATAATATGAATCTTCATCTGAATCGAAGTCAAAATCACCATCGAGGAAATCCTCAAATCCTGGGAACTGGGAAGGATCATCAATATAGTCTCCCAGATTGAAATTGTCTTCGACCAAGCCCTTCAGATTGAAGGGATCAAAATCCGTTACAAAGGGCAGGATCACCAGGGATCCGAGGCAGCAGAATGTGACAACAATCAGGATCACCACACTCAAACAGCCCCACAGGAGGCAGTTCTTCTTTTTGGGTTGGTCGGATGTAGCGGGGATGGATGGGGTTTCAATACTCATAAATTCCTCCTCGAGGTAAAGAACCTTTTTTCAGGTCTATATATACTTGGATACTAAAGACTTTCCTTGAATTTTAACATCAAATTGTTCAGATAAAGCAACTTCCTGTCAGACTCCGGTCCCCTGTTCTCCATCTCGTTATTCTCTCAGGGGATTTTTTCATCGCCAGGAACAAGTTTTGGGAGCTTAATCTGTAACAATAGAAGTAAAGAATGCGTTTAATATGTGCAATACGATGACATATTGAATCTAGTGTAAAATCAAACAAACCCCTCACTCAGTTTGGAGGACGCTAATGACATCCAAAAAAGCACTTCTGCTCTGCCTGACCATATTAATTCTGGCCACGCTGGCCTGCAAATATTTACCCCCTCGCACTCCTACTCCCGAACCCGAACCAGGTATACCTGCGGAAGATGTGATCGCTACCTCTGTTGCCGCGACTATTATTGCTGGCGGCGGCGAAGCGCCCACGGCAGAAGTTCCCACAGAAGAAGTCACACCGGAACCACCCTCCTTTTTGCGGATCGCTTATGTTAAAGATGGTGATGTCTGGTACTGGGAAGAAGGGGGCGTTGCAGCACAGTTAACCACCCTGGGAGATGTGGTTTCAGTCTATCTATCCAGCGACGGTTTAGTGGCCGCTTTTATCCGCCAGTACGACTGGAATAACGAAGAGATCTATGCCGTAAATACAGACGGCACTAATGTGAGGCCTCTGGTCACCCTGGCTGACTTTGCCAGCATGGTTTCCCACAAAGATGCCATCTCAGCAGTCCCCTATCGGATTGCCTGGGTTCCCGGCATGCACACAGTGGCCTTTAATACCCGGTTGACTTTTGAAGGTCCGGGCTTGATCCTCCCCGACGAACTGCGCCTGGTGGATGCTGACACGTTAACATTAAGCCTCTTGATGCCACCGGGAACTGCTGGAGATTTTTATTATTCTCCCGATGGGTCCCAAATCGCGCTGGTCAACGGCACCATGATCAGTGTGGTAGATGCCAACGGAACCAACCGCCGGGATCTATTGACTTTCCCATTGATCATCACCTACAGTGAGTATACTTATTACCCTCCCGTTTTCTGGTCCCCGGACAGCAGTTTCCTGCGGGGGGTAATCCCTGGAGAAGATCCGCTCGCGGTTCCTCCTGATCCAACAACTGTCTGGCATTTACCCGCCAATGGATCTGGGGCTTCATCTTTAATGTCCATCACCACCGCACCATTCTTCCAGGAGATCGCTGCCCTGTCGCCTGACCTCAACAAATTGGCCTATATCACAGTCATCACCCCGGGAGCGCCGCCCATTGTCGACCTGCATATCAGCAATGCCGATGGAAGCAGTGATGTGATCTATGATTCCGGCGATCGGCGCTTCGAAGCCTGGTCAACGGACGGGGAGCATTTCATCTTCACAGAAGCTGGACATTATCCCAAAGTAGGTAGGGTTGGATATCCTGCCCAGGACCTGCTGGGGATCACCCTGATGCTGGACGTCAACTGGGTGGATGAAACCAGATTTATGTATATCAACCGGCTCAGCGGAAGCTGGGAGTTGTGGCTGCGGGAACTGGGGTCACCGGGCGTTCTGCTAGCCAGCACAACCGGGGATAATATCCATTTTGATTTTGTGAAATAATAATAAGGATGCGGGGTCCTGGTTAAAGCAACTACTATCTTTGTTCATAAGTTATTAGAGGTTACTAAAGCTGAGGATCCTGCATCCTCGTTTTGAGGAAACCGTATCCTTAATAAAAAAAGCACTCCAACGGGAGTGCTTTTTGATTTCTAATAGGTGGGACAATTTGACCGACATCATTAATCCTTGTCCTTGTCGTCTTCCTTATCTTCCTTGTCGTCTTCCTTATCTTCCTTGTCGTCTTCCTTATCGTCGTCCTTATCGTCGTCCTTATCGTCGTCCTTTTCGTCGTCCTCTTCCTTCTCCTCATCAAGGACGGCAACTTCTTCATCATCTATGACTTCATCAACCAGATCTGCTTCCTTCTCTTCCTTGTCGTCGTCCTCTTCCTTCTCCTCATCAAGGACGGCAACTTCTTCGTCATCTATGACTTCATCGACCAGATCTGCTTCTTCTTCATATTTTTCCACAAATGTATGTACTCTGGTTTCAATCTGGGCAAGAAGTTCTTCACTTAATTGGTCTGTTTTATTCCTGCTTTTCTCGTCATCAACCATCAAACCTTTGAAGTCTCCGGAATAATCGGGGGGAGAACCTGGCAGATCATATTCACTAGTGAGAATAGGGTTTTCCCCCAGAGCTTTGGGTGGGGAGGGCTTGATCAACAGCAGATCTCCAACCTGTTCAAAACCAAAGAATAGGGTTTGCATAATATTGTCCGCCAACCCGGAGGCCGAGGCAGATAGTGTGAAGAATCCACCGGCCAGGATAACAACTAGGGCCAACATGGCAAAACGATAAGCCAGCTGCAGTCGTATTAGAGAACCGATCCAGCGATCCACCACCCTCTCGCGGGGAGGTTGGGCTGGTTTGGGTTTTATGAAACTATCTTCGGCCTGCATGGAGGCCATTTCTGCCAGCATTTGATTCTTGCCCACTCGCAGGGCTGTATACCCTGGAACTGGCTGTGGTAAGGCCCTGCTCAGCATAGCCACCAAAAGCAGGGGTTTCAGTTTATCTGCTTGCACAGGATAGACCGCCAGAATATCTATCAAGGATTCGCCCCGATCCATCCTCAATAGACAATCATCCAAAATGTGATCTAACCTGCGCGGTATCTTATACATTCTTCCCTTTCCAGGGCAATTTGGAGTGATTTTAATGCCTGGTGCTGAAGGGATTGAATAGCCCGTTCGCTTTTGTTGGTGATCTTCACAAGATCCTTGACCGAACGGCCTTCCACAAAACGGTGGACTACTATGCTTTTTTTCTGATCATTGAGGTGGCTGATGGCCAACTCAAAACAGCGATTTGCGGTTTTATCCTCTGAGTCCTGATCGGATCCCATCATGGCCTCGCTGAACAACTCCGGTTGGTAGGTTTGCTGTTTTTCATCAACCATATCCCGGGCGATGTCATACAGCCACGACATAAAGGAGATTTTATTATCTGTAAATTGAGGGAGCCTGCGGATCATGCGCACAAAAACTTCCGCGCTGAACTGCTCGGCGGTGGATTTGTCACTCACGCGATAATAGAGATAGGTATATATATCCAGATAGTAGCACTCGTAAAGGGTCTCAGCCGCTCTTCGATCCCCCGTTTGAGCCCTGTACAGCAGCGCTTTTTCGTTGATATCCATAGAGGTCTTTATACCCTGCCCCGGGGGCAAGGACCTTCTGTGATCAACTTTTGGCAAAATAGGGTAAGCTTCATTCTAGCATAAATTTCACCTAATTAAAGAGATGATGGGGAATAAAAAACAAGACATAAAAAAGAATGACCAGATATGGGGGGCTAAGAAAGTATGACCACAATATAGAGAGTAAATCGATTGAAGTGACCAGAATTTAGTTAGGGCGATCTCCTTCGAGATTGTCATTGCGAGGAGTCTGGAAGACGACAAAGCAATCTGTATTATATTAAACAAATTGTTCTATAACACAGCTTTCATCATCACTTCAATCAATTATTCACCTTCAATCATTGAATTCAGTATGAGTTAACTAAGATTGCTTCGTCGCTCGCTTTACTCACATCTTCGCAATGACAGTCAGTACGAGTAATGTTCTATCCGTCCTCCGTTTTCGGTCCGATTACGCAGCATCCCTCCCCTCCGGTCCCCCGTCCCCCGTCCTTTTATCATACAATATCCCTATATAAACGGAGTAATCATGGAAGAACTGAAATCTATTATTCAAGAATTCATCCGCGCCCGTGATTGGGAGCAGTATCACGCGCCAAAAAACCTGGCCATGGCGCTTAGTGTCGAGGCGGCTGAGATCGTAGAGATCTTTCAGTGGAAAAAAGCTGGTGACCCTCTCAGCCCGGTCGAACAGGAACACCTGCGCCAGGAGATCGGGGATGTGCTGGTCTATCTGCTGGAACTGGCGGATAAATTTGAGATCGATATCGTACAGGCTGCCAAGGACAAAATGATATTAAATGGAAAGAAGTACCCTATCGAGAAGGTGAAAGGAAAATCGGATAAGTATACGGCATATTAAGTAGGAAGTAAATTTCAAAGAGGGGACATCCAGCATTAACAATTACCCTGACACTATTCTGTCCGGATGTGTCATCCTGGCTTTGAGCACAGCGAAAAGGAAGGATCCATAGTCAGATCATTTTGAACAAGTTTTCGCCTTTCCTTTGAGGACGTTTGATGGATTCTTCCCCTTCCTCCTCAACTCCGTTCGGAGTTTGGGTCAGAATGACATAACAGGGTTTTGCTGCACTCAGGACGGAAGGCCGAGAACCGGACAATAAAATATTAAGGTTGGTCTAGACCCGTCTCCCTTCAGGCACAAAACACCTCCAGCTACCCCATACCCAGTCTTCCTTCAGGAGGATCTTTTTTATTAAGATGCCTGAATAACAAATAAAACGATCAGAGATTTCCATATAAGCCATTCGGCCGGAATTATATATATGCTTCCAATACACCAAGATCAAATCGCGTGTAGAATGAAAATAAACTAGAAGGAGCAAAAAAATGAACATCTATTCATTGATAATATTACTTGGGGTAATTCTTTTCTTCTTGGGTATAAAAATCCTCCGACCTGTAGAAGTGGGAATCGTCGAATTCATGGGCCGGTATAGAAAAACTGCTAGTGCAGGTTTTAACTGGATTGTGCCTTTCCTATCAAAAATGTATCGCATTAACATCACAGAACGGAGAGTGGATATTGATCCACAATCAATCATTACCAAAGATAAATTAAATGCAGTAGTTGATGGCGTGGTCTATTACAGGGTGGAGGAAGCTCAAAAAGCAATTTATAACGTAAACAGTTTTGTTACCTCCGTACCCTCCCTGGCAAAAACGACCCTAAGGGCCGTGATCGGAAAGATGACCCTCACAGAGGCAAACGAGAATAGAGACCAGATTAACTTAGAAGTTGAAAAAATATTATCCAAGGAAGTCTCTAAATGGGGAATTGATGTTGTCCGGGTTGAGCTGCAGCGGATCGAACCTCCGGATGATGTTCAGGATGCCATGAACCAGGTTGTTAAAGCTGAAAATGAAAAAATAGCTGCTCTTGACCTTGCAACAGCGATTGAAACCAAAGCTGATGGAGAAAGGCGAGCTGAAATCAAAAAAGCAGAAGGTATCGCAGCTGCCATTCGACTAAAAGCGGACGCTGATGGAGATGCCATCAAGACTGTTAACGTCGCCGCCGAAGAATTCTTTGTCGGTAATGCACAAATCCTCAAAAAACTAGAGACCGTCGAAGCAGCT
>CAYORF010000119.1:0-7939 GCA_964406305.1 uncultured Anaerolineales bacterium
CGAGAATCCAATCCTGACAGGGTGCTTTCCCAGGTACTTTTGAGAGTAAGGAATTTTTTGCTTTTCTTTCCTAATTCCAGAGCAATGCTATCCCCGATCAGCTGATCCAGGATCTCCCTGGCCGCACCATCTTCTAATCCGGATATCTCCAGGATCTCCTTCCAGGGAGCAAACCTATCTCTCGCGAGGGCCTGTATCAGCACATCCGCCGGATCCCCATCTAAGATGGATTCCAGTCTGGTGAGTGTTTCCTTATCAAAACGTTTATGCCGATAGGGAGGATGGGAGTCGATCACAACTCCCCCTCCCAGGGTCTCTGATGGCGAAGGTCTTCTCAGGATATACCTGTCACCCCTGACTGCGACCACCGGATCATCGACTTCAAGCTGCAGCAGCGCATTTTCGCCAGGTTTTAACTGCTCTACACCTAACAGCCTCACCCTAGCCTGGGTCTCATCCGCGCCCAGAAAAAGTTTAGTTTCCAGATCATGCCTGAGAGGCTTATCAATGCCCGGTAGGAACTTAAAACTGACATCCAAGCGGCGGGTTTGCTGATAATCCCCTGGATGAGTGAGGGTATCCCCTCTTTTGATCTCTTTATTTTCGATACCAGAGATATTCACTGCAACCCGGTTTCCGGGGCCGATCTTCTTTACTTCCTGGCTGTGGTTCTGCAGCCCCCTGATTCGGCCAGATTTTTCCTCCGGCAGCAATTCTATTTCATCTCCAACCTGGAGGGATCCGTCCAGCAGAGTTCCTGTTACAATCGATCCGAACCCTGACATTAAAAAGACTCGATCGACAGATAAACGGGGCCGGCCTAAATCCGGGCGTTCCGGCTGATCTTCCAATACGGTACTTAGTGTATTTAACAGATCATCAATACCAGACTTGGTTTTGGCCGAAACCCGCACAATAGGAGCATCTTTCAGCGCCGTGGTGGAAATCAAATCTTTGATCTCCACTTCAACCAGATCAAGCCAATCGGGATCATCAACCAGGTCGATTTTTGTGAGGGCAACCAATCCCTTATCTACTTCCAGCAGATCCAGGATATCCAGATGTTCCCTGGTCTGGGGCATCACGCCTTCATCAGCCGCGATCACCAGCATACAAGCATCAATACTGCCGATCCCGGATAACATATTTTCAATGAAATCCCGGTGGCCGGGAACATCCACAACACTGATGCCCTTGCCATCCGGCAGTTGGAAACTATCGAAGCCCAGAACGATGCTCATCTCCCGCTCGCGCTCTTCCTTCAGGCGGTCAGGATGAGTCCCTGTGATGGCTTCTATCAGGGTGGATTTTCCGTGGTCTACATGACCTGCTGTGCCAATAATGTACATATTAATCTCAGGGACTGAGTCCTTTGAATGGACTTAATCCCTATTAAAATAAAACTTAACTAAAACCATCCATGATCTGCTCGAAATCGCCTGCCCATTCCCTCATAAGGCCCAACAGGCCCTGGAGCTGGGTTTCGGTGTATTTACTGACCTGGACCATTTGATCTTCTATATCCTGCAAGCCGTCTTCCAAAACCGAAATACGGTCTTCCCCTTCTTTATACTGGCGGTCAAGAAGCTTGGTTTGTTCTTTTTGAGAAAGCGTGTAATTTGTCCAGCGTTTCTGGTCATCAGCCGTGAAAGTAGTCCATTCCGCCCGGAACTTCTCATCCGCCAGGCGCTGCATTTCCGTAATTTCATTCACTCTTCGATCCAGCAGGGAGGATAGATCCTTCAACTCATCTTGCATCCGTTTAATTCCCCGGTGAGTGGTATCCAATTTTGTCATCTGCTCATCCAGATCCTGGGCTTGTATTTCTATACCCTCAAATCTGGTCATCCAGTTTTTCCAGGTCGTTTCCCTTTCGGTCAGCTTCAAATTTGCACCCTCAAGGAATTTTTCCTGTTCTTTCTTAAGATCCCGACGGGTAGATTCCAACTCTTGGATCCGACTCTTGATCTTCTGATAATCACTGTTTACCAGATCCATTAAACCCCGGACTTCATCAACGCGCTTTCGCAAGGCTGACTGTTCTGCTTGAATGTCAGCGACTCGTTTGATTTCCTTTTGGCGATCCTGCTTAAAAATTTTGGAATCCCGTTGATAATCCTGATAATCCTTGTGGATATCATCAAAAGAGTTTTCCATTTCACGCAAGGAAGCATTAAACCGGTTCTCTTCATCTACCCGGGTTTTCATATCTTTTTCAAGGATTTTGATCCTTTTTGTTTCTTCCAGCAGCTTCTTTTGCTGGGTTTCAAGTCCCCGCAATTGGGCTCTGAGATCTTTCTTAGCGTCAGCAATCCATGACTTTGCCAATTTTTCCTGTTCTTTAATATCTTTTTTCCTGTCGACCCTGAATACACCCAGATCAGCCTCAAAGTCATCCGCACGGGTAACGGAGGTCCTCAACCGGGTTAGATCACTGTCATATTCCCGGGTTTTCATGTCAACAGCGTTCAGTTTGTCTTCAAGTTTCAGGAGCCGATTTTCCAGTTCCGAGATGATCGTTTTATCTTTTCTTCTTTCATCATCCAGCCATTTGATGCGCTTTTCCAACTGTTCATTATCCATGAATGATTCTCCTCAAGACGGAATATTTAAGGCATTGAGATTATAGCATGCTAGACCTTTGAATTTTTATTGGAAATCCGGAGGTAGAGGGCTTGTTCCCTCAGGATCCCAGCAGCAGATCAGAGATAGAACGCGTCAAGCTGAATAACCACTGGGGAAAGAATCCGATCAATATCAAAATGAAATTTAAACCCAGGATCAAGTACCGGTAAAAAGGCTCTCCCAGGATCAAGATCGATTCCTCGCCAGTATTTTTTGTTAATACTCCCAGCAAACGCAGCCCGCCGAATACCAATCCCAGTGTGCTGAGTACAAATATAATATTGATCCAGAGAGGATAAAAGCTGAGGCCCGAACCCAAATCCCAATAGATGGGGAATCCGCCCAGTAATGGCACTCCTGCCAGCGCAAAATACCCCAGCAGCAGTCCTGATGAAATCACTGGCCATAATCTGGCAGCTCCAGAGACTGATTGAAAATCAAGGTCATAGATACCTTGCTGTAATTGGGTCAGGGAAATTGACCATACTCCCAGGGAAATACTCTGGAGGATCACCATCCCAAAATAGATTGGAAAGCCAGCCTGGAAGAGGCTGATAGCCAGTAAGGATCTGCCAATTTCCGCAATGATCACCGCTCCCATTAATCTTCCCAGGTGGTTAGAGAATATGGCCATAAATCCACCAAATCCCAGCATGATCACACCGGCAAGCTGGAGGGGCACCTGGATATTAACCCCTTGCCCGATCCAACCACCCTCCAGGATAAACCGTGTACCAAATAGGAACACCCCAAGAAAGTATGAATTAAAGATGAAACCTGATAAAAATGGATGGTTCCTCTCCCCTACCATCGATATCCAACTGATGAATGGAAAAATAGATAACAAAAAGGAAAAACCCAGGGCCAGTATCAACAGTGATCGGGCTAACATCACTTGATTTCCGCTGTTTAGATCTATCCAGCTGGCGAGCCAGGCCGCGAAAAGAATGAATAACATCCCTAGGATCTGGAATATTAAAAATCGCAATACTCCAGGCGTGGGTTCTTTCCCAGGAGGAGACAACAAGACCACATAGATCAAAGCTAGGAAAGCGAAAAACAGGGCTCCATAGAAGATTGGCTCAACTGAGTAAGCAGTGAGAATAAAACATATTCCGGCCAGGCTGAGGGGAATGAACTGCGCCGGGACCAGCTTGGGATCCATGATCAGTATCCAGAACAACCACAGGGAAAATAACAGAATTACTATCGGGCGATCTGCCACTGAGAGGATAAAACGCCTGCCGAAAATTAACAGCTGATCGGAAAGTTTCACCTCCCAGAACAGGAATTTAAATGCTTCATTAATAGGCAAGGCAATCGCTGAGGTAACCAATACAACGCCGAAACCCAATCCACTCCATCTCAGGAGATTTTTATATCGAAAGAAAAACATCGCTGATCCTGCTGCCAGAAGAGGCAGAAGGATCCATAAAATCGGCGTGCTCACGGGCTTTCCTCCAGGTTGGATGCCAATAATAAATAGGATCCTAAGAATGCAAAACCGATATTCAGGATAGCCAGCAGCCCGGTCATCAACACAGATGCTTCCAGTGTTGCGTACAGGATCTCAAATCCTGAGATCACAGTCAATAAACCGATAATGATCCGAAGGCTATCCCGGGTTAATAACAGCTGCAGCAGCCCTAACCCAAGGAGCCATAATCCTCCCAATACTTGCTGGTGAGTCGCGCCCAGGAACCAACGTAGAGCGGTCGGAACCAGGGAATAGACAGAGATGCCGATCAATAAGGCCGTAAATCCCCTAAAAGAAGTCACTGGAAGAATTGCATCCATTCGGTCTTCGATAGTCGGTCCAGGCAAATTCTGGTAAGTTAGGAACAGCACGGCTGAAGCCATCCAACCGGCGACTAGTTTCACTACAGCGATTTCCAACGGCCAGCTAACACTGACTAACAGGAAGACCCCGATATACTGCAAAGCCAGCAATCCTGTCATCAATCGTCGACTGGGTACGATCAGAATCCCAGCACCGCTGATGAATAAGAGCCCAACCAGAAGAGATTGTAAAAAATCAGACATCTATGTTATCCACCTCTCACACTGATCAAGGCTATGATCAGGAAACCCAATAATAGGGTCCAGATCAATCCTCCATCACCTTCAAATAAACGAGTAAATAGGTTTACTGCCTCATCAGCCAATCGGGGAAATGAACTTACGCCAGCAATAATTAGTGACCTGGTTTTTCCTTTGAACCGATCCAATCGGGATGTATTTATCACAGGGATCCTGTCCCACAATAGGACTGCAACGCCGAATAATAAAGCAGCGATCCAGGCACCTACAGGAATAGAAGAAAAAGCCAGACTTTTCTTTATCAAGCCCGCCTGGAATGATATGGAATACTGAGAGATCAAGATCACAGCATATCCAGATATGGTGAGGGGAGAGATCTGTTCGGTTGGTATTTCAATCTCCCGCCAATCCTGGATCCGGTGATTGAATATTCTCCCCAGGAATATTCCAGCCAATGCGGAGAAAAATAAGCCTGGTATCCCGATCAAAGAAACCAATCCCACCCAGGAAGGGAAAAATGGCAGCGGAAGGATCCCTATTCCGCTCACTATCAATGCCAAACTAGCTGTTCTTTTTGATCCAAAATTCCTGAACAATATAAGGCCAGGCATCAGAAATACCATGCCCCAGGTCAGGACGGCTTCTGGTGCAGCGAATGCGAAACCTGAAATTATCAGGGCCAGGCCACCAACTTTCCAAACCCTGCCTGGCTGATTGAAAAGAACACTTAATAAAAATAATAGGAAGATCAGGATCGTCCCAACCAAAATTAAAACGGGTGACACCTCATCCATTGCAAAGATCTGCGCAGACCTTGTGATCAGTACCAAACCCAGGACTGCGGGAGTCCAAGACAGATAATTACCAGGCCGAATGACAGAACTCTCTTCCTTAAAAATTTTAGGGGTAAGGAACCATCCTCCAAAACCAATTACTCCCGCAGCCAATAGAATTGGTGCTGCGGATGGGGGTAATTCCGTCAGGAATGGTGCTATCCCGGTTGATGAATTAACCAAGGAAATATAAATGACCAGCAAAGGTCCGGTCAAACGGGCTAAAATGCTAAAGATATAGCGATGATTGGTTGTCATTTCCCCTTGATTCTTGAGAAAACTATAGAGCGACAAAGCCTCTATCACAGTCCAGACCAATGCCAGTGTGTAAGCTGAATCCACCAAAGTACCGATCACACATATACCGCCTAAACCCGTGATCCAGGCATTGGTTTGGGGTGAATGCCCTTCAACAAGGATTCCAAAGAAGATCAGTGTTGTTACAGCTAAAATATAGGAGCTGGAGACCCAATCCAGAGAGAAAGCCAGGCTGGGGAGCAGTGTTTCACCCGCGTTCCAGATCGGGTTCAGGTGATGATCCGGAGTGAAAAAGAAAAAGACAAGGGAAATCAGCCAGGCCATACCAGTTGTGAGCATCACCCAGAACTGCAGTTTTTGCAGGTTTTGATCGAACCTATTGAATAACCCCAACAGGACCGGATTTATGATTAAGAACAAAGCACTGAAAAAAGGAAAGAGACTCAAGGGGTTATTCCTGGTATAGATCTACGCCTGTTTGATCGACAAACACCAGCAGGTCAGAAATGGAAGAATCTGTTCCCGGATAATTCAGATCAGGATCAATATCTGCCAGCGGGATCAACACAAAAGCCCGATCTTTTATGCGTGGATGAGGGATAACCAGGTCTTCTTCCTGTATGATCTGATCCCCATAAAAAAGAATATCAATATCCACAATCCGAGGTCCAAAACGAAAACTAGGTTCCCTGCCAATTTTCTTCTCAATACCCTTAATGTACTCAAGCAGCTCACGTGGTGAAAGAGATGTTTCAACCGCAAGAACTTGGTTAAGGAAATCTGGCTGATCAAGATATCCCCAAGGTTCAGTCTGGTAAACGGGAGAGCGATCCAGGATTTTCACTTGCGGGGGAAGGTCATCTCTAACCGCATCCAGGTTCAATTCCCGATTTCCCAGATTTGTTCCCAATGATAAGTAAATTCGTTCTGGTTGATTTTCTTTCATAACAAAATAAGGGTAAATCCTACCTTTGCTTAAGGATAACACACCTGATTCATTCAGTGGTTTAAGATAGGTCTTCCAAATAAGAGCGTCCTACCCTGTTGCCAGTTAACTCTCGTTTTGGTATAATCGCACAGCATAATAAAATCTGGAGGGGTCGCATAGTCCGGCCTAGTGCGCGCGCTTGGAGAGCGCGTATTCCTCACGGAATCGTGGGTTCGAATCCCACCCCCTCCGCCTCCAAATCGCCCAGAGAAAACTGGGCGTTTTTTCTTGACAACTGACTCAAAAGACTGGGCACACTGCTAAACTGAAGATTTTGGTATAATACCCTGGTATTCAACGAGAAACCTTGAATGAAACCCTTATCTAAAAAGACCCGTCAACTTTTTTACATTGCAATCCTGTTTACATTTATTGTTCTGACAGGATTAAGCCTCCCTAGACAGGTCGGCGCATTGCAATCGACCCCGGATCCCACTGTCACACCCGCATTTCTGTCAGGCAATGAACCCGTAAAGGCAGGTGAAACCGGGGGCTTGATGCTGGGAGCGGCGATCATTCTTCTCATTATCGTCTCTGGTGTTTTGATCCAACGGGTAATTCAAAAAAATACCCAGGAAATTCCTGAATAATCATTTTCTCCTGTAAATTATTGGTCATTTTATGGACTCCTTTGCTCCTCAGAGGTTACCTGTTCAATTGATTGACACCCATCCCCGGCTTTGGTATCATGCCCCCGAGCTTCGGGTGGGTCCGGCGCGGCAGAGCCCTTTGAACCGTGTCAGATCCGAAAGGAAGCAGCACTAAGGAGGATCCTCTGGGTGCCGCCGGTCTGCCTACCCGAGGCTTTTCCTCTACTTACAAACCATGAATATCCCTGATCTAATCAAAAAACCTCTCTTCCAATGGATCGTAGCTGGACTAGCTGCTGTCTTAGGGATTGTGTTGATCATTCTCAGTCTTCATAAGATAGTTTTTTTGGTTGTGAACGGGAAGACAGAAGAGATTAGCACTTATGCCCTGACTGTGAAAAGCATGTTAAAGAGCCAGGATCTTCATCTTACAGAGGATGAACGAATCACGCCTGATCCTGGATCTATGCTCTGGGGTGGTGAACTGATCATCCTCAATATTGCCAACTCCGTTGAGATCACGGCCGACGGTGATGTAAACACCTATCAAACAGCAGAGCGCCGGCCTGAAAATATCCTTCTAGATCTGGGATTGAGGCTATTTC
>CAYORF010000120.1:0-7874 GCA_964406305.1 uncultured Anaerolineales bacterium
TTTATTATACGAGAGGTGTTTTTATTTCGTGTCCTGTTTATGGGGTTCAGTCCAAACTCTGCCGGGGCTTTTCATTTTCTAGTAAAATCAGCTATTTCTTCGTAAACACCAATTTATCTTCAGTCTCCGGATCCAGATCTGCGACCACTGTGTCGCCGGTCTTGAATTCCCCTTCCAGGAGCTTCTTGGAAAGCGGGCTTTCAATGAATTTCTGCAAAGCCCGAATCAGGGGGCGGGCGCCGAAGTCGGCTGTGTAACCATTTTTGGCAAGCCATAGATGGGCTTTTTTAGTCAGCGAAACATTCAATCCATTATCAATCAGCCTCTGGGTTACTTCCTTCAGTTTCAGATTGACGATCTTGACCATATCTTTCTCGAAGAGAGGTGAGAAGGTGATGATCTCATCGATCCGATTCAGGAATTCGGGGCGGAAGGCGTCTTTCAAAGCCTTATTTATCTTATCTCTAGCCTCGATATCAGTATCACTGGCAGTGCTGTCCAGGAATCCCAGGCTGCCTGAGCGGCTGACATATTCGGTTCCCAGGTTGCTGGTCATGATCAAAACACAGTTACGGAAGTCCACCTGGCGGCCCTGGCCATCAGTCAAGCGGCCGTTATCCAGGATCTGAAGCAGAGTATTCCAAACCTCAGGATGGGCTTTTTCGATCTCATCAAATAGGATCACCCGGTAGGGGCGCCTGCGGACCGCTTCGGTCAGCTGGCCGCCTTCCTCAAAACCTACGTATCCTGGAGGGGCGCCGAATAAACGCGACGCCGTATGCTGCTCGCGGTACTCACTCATATCCAGCCGTAGAAGGGCATCCTCATCATCAAACAGGAATTCTGCCAGGGCTTTGGCCAATTCGGTTTTACCTACACCGGAAGGTCCAATAAAGATAAAGGAGCCTATCGGCCGGGTCGGATCTTTCAAGCCGGACCGGGCCCGCCGGATGGCATCGGATATGACCGTAATGGCTTCATCCTGGCCAATAATTCGCTCATGTATCCGTTCTTCCATGCGCAGTAGTTTTTCCGCTTCGGCTTCCAGCATGGATGTCATAGGAATTCCTGTCCACTGTGAAACGACCTCTGCCACATCATTTTCATCAACAACTTCATCCAGCTGGTGTTCAGATTCCCAGGCATCCCGTGCTTTGTGAAATTCCTCTTCCAGGCGGACACGCTGGGTTTGCATGGTAGCCGCCCGTTCATAATCCCGTTCATGGCCGGCAACCTCTTCTTCATTTTTCAGATGTTCAATTTCGGTCTGTTTTTCTTTCAGTTCCGGCGGTAGGGAATATAAAGCCACCCTTAATTTGGCCGCGGCTTCATCCATCAGATCGATGGCGCTGTCCGGTAAATGCCGGTCTGTCACGTAGCGGTTAGCCAGGGTCGCAGCGGCTACCAGAGCTTCATCAGAAAAACGGACTTTATGATGGGCTTCATAGCGATCCCTGAGCCCTTCCAGCATTTGAATACTCTCTTCCACGGAAGGTTCTTCGATAAAGACCGGCGCAAAACGTCGTTCTAAAGCGCTGTCTTTTTCTATATACCTATGATACTCATCCAGAGTAGTTGCGCCAACACACTGCAGTTCACCGCGCGCCAGGGCTGGTTTAAGCATATTGGAAGCATCCATCGCGCCCTGTGCGGCACCAGCACCCACCACGGTATGCAGCTCATCGATAAAGAGGATTATTTCCCCTTCAGCCTGTTTAACATCATCGATGGCCGCTTTGAGACGTTCTTCGAATTCACCCCGGAATCGTGATCCTGCGATCATGCTGCCCAGATCTAGGGATACTACTCGTTTCCCAGAGAGGATCTCAGGCACATCGTTGGTGGCAATCTTCTGTGCCAATCCTTCAACGATGGCTGTTTTCCCCACACCAGCCTCACCGATCATAACCGGATTATTTTTGGTTCTGCGCGAAAGGATCTGGATCACCCGCAGAATCTCTGCATCTCTGCCGATCACGGGATCCAATTTCCCTTCCCGGGCTAATTTTGTCAAGTCGCGGGAATATTTTTCCAGGGCTTTATAGCGATTTTCCGATTTTGTATCTGTCACCCGCTGTCCTCCGCGGACCTGATCAATCGCCCCATAAACTCGATCTTTAGTAAGCCCTTCTGCTTCTAGCAAACGTGCTGCCGGAGTGTTCTTTTCATCCAGGATCGCTAAAAATAGATGTTCTGTGGAAATAAACTCGTCCTTCAGACGGTTAGCTTCTTGATTGGCAACATCCACAATGCGCTTCACTCTGGGAGTGATAAACACTTGTCCCGCCCCGCGGCTGCCAAAAATACTTGCTTTCTGGGTGTTTTTCAAGACGTGATCCAAACGATCGCTAAGGTCGATCCCCTGGATGTTGAGATTCTGTAAAACCTGCGAAATCGCACCCTCTGGCTGTTCGATCAACGCCAGCAGCATGTGTTCCGTGTCAATCTGATTATGCCCGTAGCGCTGGATTATTTCCGCAGCCCGCTGGGCAGCTTCCTGTGCCCGCTCCGTAAAACGGTCAAATCGCATCATATAAACACCATCCTTCCTTCAATGGGTGATATGTATTTTGTAAGTCAACGATAAACCACTTATCACGAATTATTATAACAAGATGTCGTTAACTAAATGTATGAATCAACCCAAACATGATCGAGATGATTCACCGCCGTGTCACTCTCAATAGTGCAATATTCAGACCGCCAAAAAGCTCCGCTCAGCATAAACTCCGTAAAGGAGAAAGATCCACATTCACGTGAATTACCCGATGCATCACCCTGGAAAGACAACACTCATTCGTCAACCTTTTGAGGATTAATTCTTCCCCTTCCCTGCGGTCAGGTTCAGAATGACAGTCCAGATCCCAGAGCGGAGGCCAGAGGTCGGAGTCGAAGGGCTAATACAACAAATAGATTAATCTTCCCCTGTGGGAGACGATCGGCGACAGCCAGGAGCAGGGATATCAATCCTTAAATAAAAGACTCCCGGAGCTTTCTGAAGCTCCGGGAGCTGATTGTGGTAGGTTACCCCTGTTTTTCAAGGTACTCCTGATAGGCTTTCCAACCCGGACACCAGGTGGTGTGCCAACGCCAGAAACGAGCCATCAAGGATTTAGGATTTTCTTCCGCTTTCAAACGCATCGGACAGGTTGCGCACTTCGGTTCTTCAATCATATCGATCATGTTATTCTCCATCTCTTTTATCTAACAAGAAAACGCCACCGGTCACGACCAATCCAATACCCAATCCGTACAACAGGTATTTCAGGAACCGCTTGAGATCCAGGATAGGAGTTCGTTGTTGTCCTCCGCTTTCAAGGATAGGAATCCCTTTGGTGCGATCCTCAAATAATCTCCTGAGCTTCCCGGACAGATATACTGTCCGGGTTTCAGGGATGTATTTTCTCTCAGCGTTGTCAGTAATCGCAGTAGATCCAGACGTGAGATTGATATACTGACTTTTTTCATTAAGCATGTTTTTCCTCTTGAATCTTCATCTGCTGAGAGACCAGTAGCGGTCCGCATGTATTATCAGTGGATTTCAATCGATGATACTCCGGTTTCGATCCGGATATCAACTTTGTTTTCAGCTTTTTCATAGTCTACAGATTGGTACACTCCACCTTGTTTGGGGAACCTGGTTTGATCCACATTTATAGAAGCCAAGCCTGCCGACGTTTCAACTCTGGCAGCTACACCTTCTGGAACCTGAATATCTATAGATGCTGCTCCCGCTTCAACTTTTAGATAGGTCGTACCAGCCGCTGCCGGCAATTTTAGATTTGTTGAACTTGCCCCGGTCTGTAAAGATATATTTTTGACTAGCAAGGCAGTTAAATCCAGATGGGCATCCACAGCTCCGACCTCAAAGACCAGATCCAGAGGTAGTTCATTAGATAAACCGAATACCCATGAGAGTCCCTTGCCGCCTATCCAATTTCCCGGGAAGAAAACATCAGGAAAAGAATAGTGTTGGGGTTGCAAAACCACATTTAGTTTATTCCCCGTTTTTGAGACCCTGGCATCGAGGCCAGAAGCGAAATTACCAGAAACTAGTTTTCCAGGTTCTGCGATCCCAGTCAATTCCAATTTCCCAGCACCATGTTTCACAACAATTGAAGCACTTTCAGAATCATCCAGGTCTACAGATCCTTCAACCATCTCCACATCACCAGTCCCGGTGGCAGTTCCGATCAGGAACCAGACTCCCAGACCGATCAGAAAAACTGGCCAGAAGAATCGCCAGATATTGACGGAAATTATTCCCAGGTTGTTGGCCAGCAAGGCAAAACCGAACCCTACTAACATAAACGCCCAAAACAATCTACTTGAACGCATAATTAAACCCTCCTACCTAACCAATGATCCAATTAGGATTCTTTTTTAGTAAAGAATGTGCGGACCATCAAGACCACACCCAGCAAGATCAACAGCACTGGCCAATATCTTCCAGCCATGCCAACGGCGCCAAAGAAAGAACCAAAGACCGCCAACATGATGAAGCTGATAAACATCAACGTGGTGCCATCTTTCAGGGAGGCATTGCCGCCCAACAAACTCATCAATATAATGCCAATCCCTACAAAACCCGGGATCAGGGTCCAAATGTAGGACCAACTCTGCCAATCACCTGTATACCACTGGTAGGCCAAGATTCCTCCCAGGCCGGTCATAATGGTAGCAGGAACTGCCATACCTGGTTCCCCCACGGCTGCGCCAAGGACAAATAAGACCAACCCGATCCCGATCACGATCCAGGGCCAGGAAAAGATTTCCCAGAAATCAGGCATAAAGTCTGGTAGAACCTGGGCAGCAAATAAAACAGCTCCGACCAGGATCAAAATGGCACCGCCAACTATACTAGTTCGTTTTCCCTTATCCATCACAACTCTCCTTTGTAACAAAATGATAGCTAATTCCGTTTATGTGTTAACGAGCTAGAAATCCAGCTCAAGCAGAAAAGAGGGTCTTTCCTGTTAATAGATAATACAAAACCATTATTCAGACCAAGCTGTTTGGTAGAATAAAAATACAGGCAGTTATCTCTTTTCACTAATTTATACGTTTAAATCTAATAAAAGTTTCTCAGAACCCCGAGTTTAGAATTTAATCTTCAAATGCCTAAGGAGGCTCTAAGATGAAATCTCAAACAAAGTGGATCGTCCTGCTGATCTTCAGCTGCCTCTTATTTCTTTTTACAGCATGCACTCCAACCCCCAACTGTGACGTTGTTTATAATGTCACCAAAGCGAATGACACAAATGACGGCGTCTGTTCCCCAGGAGATTGCTCCCTCCGGGAGGCAGTGGCCAATGCCAACGTCTGCGCTGGGCCCCAGATCATTAACCTCCCGGCTGACGGTTACACCCTGACAATTGACGGGGATAATGAAGATTTCAATGAAACAGGTGACCTGGATGTCAGAGATGACCTCAATATCGTTGGGACTGGAGCGCCTTCAATTAACGGCAACATTGAACGCGCATTTCATGTTCACAACGGTGTCACAGCCACTTTTAATGGCATCTGGCTGACCGATGGTGACGCGATCTATGGGGGAGGATTGGTCAATGAGGGTGACCTCACCTTGGATAATTTCACATGCAACAACAATCATGTCTCGATCCCGCCAGGAGGAATGGGAGATGCCATGGGAGGTTGCATCTTCAATATTGAAGTGGTTAATATCTACAAGGGCCACTTCCTGGCCAACACAGCTGGCTATGGTGGTGCTATCTACAACTTGGATAACGCTTCCACTCTTATAGAGAGCAGCAGCTTTACTGGAAATGAAGCCGAATTCAATGGTGGCGCCCTTTGGAATGGGTTGGATGCAGAGTTTTCCGTAAATAACAGTACACTTGAGATGAACGAAGCCGGCGCGGATGGTGGAGGTGTTTGGAACAATGGAGATTTTTATGGAGATGGGTTGATCTTTGAAGATAATCAAGCTATCGAGAGAGGTGGTGCTATTTATGTCCGGATGGACACATTCACTCAGTTCAACAACAGCTGGTTGACAGGAAATTCCGCAAATTGGGGAGGTGGATTACACAATAATAACGGTATGGTCCATTTCTATGAGAGCGGGATTACCAACAATACCGCAACCGGTCCAGTAGGTGGGGGAATTTATAATAACGGTCCAGTGCCTACCGGCGGATTATTACTCAAAAACGTAACAGTCAGCAATAATACTGCCCTGGGCGGAGTTGGCGGAGCCGGGATCTATAACACAGGCAATTTTGACTTTCGATTCATCACTGTATCCGGCAACGATCCAGAAGGGCTGAGAATTGACACCGGAGTGGAAATTAAGATCCGCAGCTCAATTCTTGTAGATAACCCGGGTGGAAACTGCGGCGGGTTCGCCCCAGATTCACTGGATTATAACCTCTCGAGTGATGCCAGCTGCATCTTATCAGGCCCCCATGACCTCACATCCACTGATCCTCTCCTTGAACCACTAGGATTTCACGGCAGCAGCGCTCCCAGCCATCCCCTGGGAGTCGGAAGTCCTGCGATTGATAGCGGTGTACCAGATCTGTGTATTGCCAATGACCAGAATTACACCTCCCGGCCCCAAGGTACTTTGTGCGAC
Organism: uncultured Anaerolineales bacterium; assembly: GCA_964406305.1. Lineage (GTDB taxonomy): Bacteria > Chloroflexota > Anaerolineae > Anaerolineales > UBA11858 > B10-G9. The sequence continues at coordinate 6,602 of CAYORF010000120.1, forward strand.
AGGGGAGCGTTTGAAGTCGTAAGCTCATCAAGTTCTGGCGGCTCAATCAGCGGCTGAACCTATATTGACGCAAACCGAAACGATGTGTTTGATCCCACGGACGGATATATGACCGGCGTGTGGGTGGACATCCACGAAGGGGCTTGCCCACCGGCGGGCCCAATCCTCGAGGTAGCTGAATCTAACGGGGATGGTTTCTATGACTTCCCCTCTTTGACAGCCGGCGATTACTGCCTGGAAACTTCTCCATTGCAGCAAACTCTATATCCGGATGATATCGGAGTCAGCCTCAGTGCCGAGGATGCCCTGACCGAGGTAAACTTCCGTTACCTGCTATCTCCGATGGGTGATTCATCGATCAACGGCCGGGTCTGGCATGATTTCTGCGCAGTTCCAAATGCCACACCTGCGTCAGCTCCTCCTGGCTGCATCTGGCTTCCAAGCGGCGGTCTTGGCGCAGATGGGGTTTATGACCCAGCCGAACCGGGGATTGAGGGTGTCAAAGTAAGGATCTTCAGTGGCGCCTGCCCGGCACTTCCTGGTGCACCGGTAGCTGAAGTTTACACGAACGCTGACGGTCAATTTTCAGTCCCTGTCTTGGGGTCAGGTATCAGGTGTGTGGTTGTAAATGCCCTTGAAACACCCAATGATACAATCCTTATTCCTGGCAATTGGACATATCCAGTTCGTGATGCGGATCCGGCGGAGTTTGAAGTTGTGCTGGGAGCTAGTGATGACGCAGCTGATATCAATTTCGGTTGGGACTATCAGTTCCTGCCCGATCCAGCTCCTGTTCCTGATCCAGAGGAAAAATCTGGCAGGTTCTCCAAAAATGCCTTCTGCCGCGTTGGTCCCGGTACAGTTTATGGCACTTCGACCGCACACACAAAAGATGTTGAATTCCTCGCTCTTGCCCGTTCCGAGGATCATTTACCCCGCTGGTATTGGATCGAGGATCTTATCTGGAAGATCCGTTGCTGGGTATCATTCTCGGTCGTTGAATTGGATTTCGATCCAGAGATCCTGCCCACTAGGATCGCACCTCCGACACCGACCCCCATACCCATACCCACACCCACACCGACACCAAGGCCGATCACCTGTGATTATTCGCTGGGCCCGGAAGATTGCAAACGGTCAGGCGGGACCTGGGACTCGGATAAAAATTTCTGTATCTGTCCTGTAAACTAAAAATCATATAAAAAGGAGCAGTCTTTCTGAACTGAACCCTAAAAACAGGACACAATAATAAAGACACCTCTCGTACAATATA
>CAYORF010000121.1:0-7842 GCA_964406305.1 uncultured Anaerolineales bacterium
ATATCCAGGCAGGACGGCCTTACAATAAACCCAAACCTCTCTTCAAGAAACTTGAGCCCGAAGTTGCGGAGCAGGAACTGGAGAGATTGGGGTAAATAAGGACTGAAGTCCTGAGAGGAGTCTTCGACTATGCTCAGACCAAACGTCCCCTTGCGGGGACGTTTTTGTTATCCCCAGACTGACATTGCGAGGATGCACAGCATCCGAAGCAATCTATATATAATTTATACTGGAACTAGAAACTGCTTACTGATTAACCAACGAGCAGGATTTTTCTGTCCTACAAGAATTTTTCTCATATAAAAAATCTAGATTAACATTGTTGAGATTGCTTCGTCCCCCTCGCCGGAGTGTATGCTGAGCACAGCGAAGTGCTCGGGGTCCTCGCAATGAAGGTACCATTTTAGTCATAGTGCATTAGGCAGTTCCTTGACGATCGCGGTCGATGTTTGAAAATCCAGCGGCTTTTGCTGGATGTCCCCTATCGAGATTTTGCGAAGCACCCTGTATGGGTCAATCCCTTTTATCCATCATCCGGTATAAATATATCCTCTATTGAACTCTCGAAAAGTTTTGCCATCTTGAACGCCAGGGGTAAACTGGGATCATACTTCCCAGTCTCAATGGCGTTAATGGTTTGCCGGGAAACACCCAGGGCCTCAGCCAATTGGGCCTGGGACCAATCCCGTTCTGCCCTTAATATTTTCAATCTACTTTTCATCGGTATCTCCACAACGTCCACAATTTACCCGCCAACCAGAATACTGACATGGCTAACAAAACCAGACCGACATTCACATCGCTTAACCCAGCAAACTGGAAGAGGGCATATCCTCCCACAAATATGGCCGTTCCCGCAAACCCTATCGCAATCGCTTCAGTTTGGATCCGGCGCTGTAATTCATCCAGACTGGCAATCGCCAGGCCTATACTGACAACAAAAAGCAACCAACCCAGCAGGGGGAGAGCAGCTACCCAGTACTGTTGGGTCTGGCTTAGATTCTGATCTAGCAAATAGCTGTATCCAAAACTGGTCAATAGCAAGAAGGTCGCAGCCAGCATAATCCTGCGGAACATCGCCATGGGATATTCCATTCTGGGCGGCCTTTTACTGATCCGGAAGCCTATCGCAATCCCAAAAAGCACACCTATCAAAACGCCTAACCAAAGGCTGATTTCAAAACCGTAACCATATAAAAGTCCAAATGCACCCCCGGTGACAGCGGTCATGATAATTGTCTTGGTCTCATCGTTTCCAAGAGATCGTCGTTCTTCGATCTTCATAATTCAATTTCTCCTTATGTAAAGCGTGCTTGACACTGATATTCTACATTGATTCATCCTAGATGTCAAGTACACTTTACATAATGTAAAGTGTTAGCGACTCCGTAGCGAAAATTATTCCTCCCCTCCAAGGATTTTCAGTTCCTTGACACAGTAATATTCGAATGGTATATTTGTGACCCATTATATGCCATAACGCATGCGAGGTGTCACAACTATGAGCGAGGATCGCCGGGTTCGCAGGACCCGAAAACTACTAGGCGAGGCCTTGATCGCCGAGATCCGCGAAAAGGGCTACAAAAATATCACCATCCAGGATGTCACCAACCGGGCCGATGTCGGCTACCGCACTTATTTCCGCCATTACACCGGTTTGGATGAACTGCTGATCAGTATCGCCCAGGACAGACTGGATCAAATTTATGAAATCCTTGACCTGCCCCAACTGGGGGATCTGACCGGAAATCCAGTGGAGTATTTTCAGGAGATCGGACAGAAGATCTTCTTGCATATTGAAAACAACCAGGTAAATATTCGCTTTTTGCTTTTAGATGACAGCATGCGTTTCGTTTTCGAGCCAGTCATGAGCAGGTCCACTGAGAAACTTGAAGCCTTTTTATCCAACCTGCCACATGTGAATATTCCTCCCAACCTGGCTGCCCACCATATCGTTTCATCAGTTTTTTCACTCATTCGCTGGTGGCTGGAAAATGACAATCAGCCTTCTTCCCAGGAAATGGGAGTCATTTTTACTGACCTGGTCGTCAAGCCCACCTGGTTGGTAATGACCCAAAAATCTTAACCCTCTGGATATATATTACTGATGGCTGAATCAAATTCCCCCTTGATCGAACTGGTTGGTGTGACCAAAAATTATCACACCAAAGCCGGGGCTTTCCCTGCCTTAAAAGGCATCGATCTGGATATTTACCCCGGCGAATTTCTGGGTGTGGTTGGAAAATCAGGCGCCGGTAAATCAACCCTGCTCAATATGATCACTGGCGTAGATCAGCTCTCTTCTGGCGAGGTCCGCATGCGGACCAACGGCGAGACAATCAATCTCACCGAACTAAGTGAAAATGAACTTACCCTCTGGCGGGGGCGGACGATGGGTGTAATCTACCAAAGCTTCCAGCTTTTACCCATGCTCAACCTGGTCCAGAACGTCATGATGCCCATGGATATGAGCGGCCTTTACCAGCCCCGCAAAAGTAAGGAACGGGCTCTGAAACTGCTGGATATGGTCGAACTGCTTGATCACGCCTATAAATATCCTACCCAGATCTCCGGCGGCGAACAGCAACGAGTAGCAATCGCCCGGGCACTGGTCAACGACCCTCCCCTGATCGTGGCCGATGAACCTACCGGCAGCCTGGATTCGGTCACAGCGGACCATATATTTACCCTTTTTCAACGTTTACTTGGCTCTGACCGCACGATAGTTATGGTGACTCACGACCAGGGATTAAAACCAAGGTTCTCACGTTTTGTTAGCATCGTAGATGGAGAGCTGGTGGATGAAGGGGGCAGCCGTGACTGATCATGCCCAAACCGATTCTGGGAACTCATCCACCCTGATTAAGATGCAGAACGTGGTTAAGACTTTTTCCACCACTGCCGGTGAATTCACTGCCCTCCGGGGCATTGATCTCAACCTCAAGCAAGGTGAATTCGCTGCCGTGATTGGCAAATCCGGCAGCGGAAAATCGACCCTGCTCAACATGCTAACCGGCATCGACCACCCCACCAGCGGCCAGATCCTGGTGGATGGTGTGGATTTACACGTCATGAGCGAAAGCAAACGCTCCTTATGGCGGGGACGCAACCTGGGCATTGTCTTTCAATTTTTCCAGCTTCTGCCCATGCTCAATTTACTAGAAAACGTCATGCTGCCCATGGATTATGTAGATATGTACGACATTGATCAGCGGCCCAAAAGAGCCATGGAATTACTAAACATGGTCGGTTTGGCTGACCAGGCTCAGCAATTACCCCGGGCTGTCTCCCGAGGGCAGCAGCAGAGCGCGGCCATTGCCCGCGCTTTAGCTAACGATGCCCCCATCCTGGTTGCCGATGAGCCCACTGGTAATCTGGACTCCAGGTCCGCTAACAAAATCATCGATCTTTTTGAGCAGCTTTCCGAACAGGGTAAAACCATTGTCATGGTCACCCATGACTCATCCATGACCAAAAGGACTTCAAGAACGGTGTTTATTTCCGATGGAGAACTAGTAAACGAGACCATCGCCCAGGCCCTACCAACCCTCACCCATCCTTTAATGAAGGAAATGGGTCAGCGAGTAAAACCCCTCCAATTTCAAGCCGGAGCAACCATCCTTGAGAGTAAAAAACGAGTGGATCAATTTTATATGATCCAAAATGGCCAGGTAGATGTCATCCTCAAAGAACGCTTCAGTAATGAAGTGGTGATCTCCACTCTGGGAAAAAACGATATCTTCGGAGAAATCGAGCTGGTCCAGGGTGGCAGATCAATTGCCAGTGTTAGAGCATCAAATGCTGGCCCAGTGGATCTTTTAGCCCTTTCGCGAAGGGATTTCAAGTGGTTGATGGATGAATCCCCATTAACAGAACAAGCGATTTCCAGGATGATTCAGGAAAAACTTACTAATAGTAAAGCTTCTGATCTCAAAAGAAAAATAAAGTCCAGAAAATAGTCCGGCGAACAGGAGAATTGAATGCGCCCCCGTTGGCGAAAAGTGATCTCTGATCTGATCGATAATAAAGCCCGCACCATCCTGGTGGTCTTCTCAATCGCCGTGGGTGTGTTTGCGATCGGTGTCATAGCTGGAGCCTATGTGATCATCTCGGAGGATCTGGGTGTAACTTATGCGGCCAATAATCCTTCCAATATTGAGATCCGGATGACAGATTTTAACCAGGACCTATTAAGCACTGTCCGGAATTTTGAGGGAATCAAAGACGTCGAAGCCCGCCGCGTATTCAATCTCCGGCTGCGCCTCCCAGGGGAAAACAAGTGGACCACTGTTGACGTTGTGGCTATGGAAGATTTTGAAGGTAACGGTGTCAATCTTCTCCAATCTGTCAGTGGAGCCACAACAGCAGGAGATGAACAGATTCTTCTAGAGCGGGATGTTCTGGAAGAGTTTGACGTAACTCCCGGTGATGTCCTGGAAATCCAACTGCGCGATGAAACCATCAAAGAGATCACGGTAGCCGGTATTGTGCGGGACTCTTCTACAGGAGCGATCGATTTTCTCTCATCACCACTAGCTTTTATAACTACAGATACCTTAAGATTCTACAATCAGCCCGATGATTTCAACCGCCTGTTTGCGACTGTTGAGATCGGCCAGGATGATGACGAGCATATTAGATCTGTACTCGCAGATCTAAAAGAGAAGATCGAAAAAAACGGATATTACGTTGGACGCACATTCCGCTCCCAAACACATCAACATCCCCTGGAGCCTACCATCAATGCCGTCCTAGGGATCTTATTAGCCTTGGGAATCCTGATCGTATTTCTTTCCAGCTCGCTGATCGCCAATACCCTTAGCTCTCTGCTCAATCAGCATCTGCGCCATATCGGTGTCATGAAATTGATCGGGGGGCGGAATCAAATCATTTTCAGGATGTACCTGGTATTGCTTTTGGTCTTTGGGCTTTTAGCCCTTTTAATTGCCATTCCGGCTGGAGGCCAAGGAGCCTATGCCCTAGCTCAATTTGTCGGTGATGAGATGGGATTCTCGCTGCTGGGATATCGCATTGTACCGATCTCATTCATCATTCAAGTGGCAGTTGGCATCCTTGTTCCTTTAGTTGCTGGATTCATACCTGTAATTAATGGATCAAGGGTGACGGTCCAGAAAGCCCTCGATGGAGACCGAGAGCGCAGCTCTGGCAGTTCAGATCCGGTTGAGCTGGAAAAAGGATCACGGTTCGATCAATTCCAGGTAAATTCTGCCAGAACCCTGGCTGACCGCGGCATTCGGGTTCCCCGCCAATTACTTATTTCCATCCGCAACACTTTCCGGCAGCGGGGACGTTTAATGCTGACTCTTTTCACTCTCACCATGGGTGGAGCTGTTTTTATCTCGGTCTTTAATGTCCGTGATACCCTGGATGAATACGTGGGAAATATCGGCAATTATTTCCTGGCGGATGTCACGATTGGATTTGAAAAACCCTACCGTATAAATGAGATCAAACAATACGCCTATCAGGATCCGCGGGTGACCCACGTGGAAGGCTGGGCATTTGCCAGCGCAGATATCCTATTTACAGATGGTCTTACAGCCGACAATATCACCATTCTGGCACCACCCGCAGAAAGCGGGCTAGTTTTTCCTATGATGGTTGAAGGGCGCTGGATCCAAGCAAGTGATGAGAAAAAACTCGCCATCAGTGAGGGAGTTTACGATTTTTATCCCAACTTGAAAGTTGGAGATACCATCCCTCTAAAGATCAATGGGAAAGAAGAAAATTGGGGGGTAGTGGGTGTGTTTAAATTCATCGGACTTGAAGGCGTAATCGGTTATGCGCCATATGAATATATATCCCGGGAACAAAATCTGGCCAACCGTTCTTTTTCCTACCGAATCCAGATCCAGGATCACGATCGAACCTCTCAGCAGGTGATGGCTAAAGACATGGACGCTTATTTCAGAGCCCAGGGTTTTCAAGTGACGGAAGCTATCCCTGGACTATCATCACTAGACAGGGCCTCGGAAAGCTTGGATATTCTGATAACTTTCCTATTGATCATGGCTTTGCTGACAGCCATGGTCGGCTCTATGGGATTGGCTGGCACGATGAGCATGAATGTTTTAGAACGAACCCGGGAAATCGGCATCATGCGGGCTATTGGAGCCACCGACCTGGAGATCATCCGCATGGTGATCGTGGAGGGTATCTTAATTGGCATGATATCTTTTGGATTAGGGATAATACTTGCGATCCCATTTACCTATTTACTCTCCAATATTGTCAGTGATGCTGTATTCGCCACACCCATCGCCGTAGTCTTCACCCCGGTGGGTTATTTAATCTGGTTGGGGTTGGTGATAATTCTCTCATCCTTGGCCAGCGTCCTGCCCGCTCGCAATGCGGCCAGATTGACGATTCGCGAGGTTTTAGCATACGAATAAATAAGTTGGTTGATATTTAACTACCAATAAGAAAGGATATGAATATGAAAACTCATAAAACTAAAATTGTCCTATTCCTGAGCCTGGTCCTCCTCTTCGCGTTAAGTGCTTGCGGGGGGAGTGAGACCCCCAATCCCACGCCAATGGAAAGTATCAGTCTGGATCATGTCATCGCTGAAGGACATATACTACCTGTCCGCGATAGCTGGCTTAACTTCTCTGCTCAGGGCAGGGTCGCTGAGATCCTGATCAACGAAGGCGAAAAGGTCAGAAAAGGTCAACCTCTCATGATCCTGGCTGACAGCGAAAAAGCGGAAGCTTCCCTGCAAGCAACTGAACTTGAATTAATCCAGGCTCAACAGGACTATGATGATTTCATCCGAACATCAGAATTGGCAGCCGCAAACGCCTGGCAGACCTATCTGGATATCCAGACACAGCGGGGGGACGCCGAACGCGAATGGGAAGATCTCGACCATGATTACCTGGAAGATCGAATTGACGATGCCCTAATTGAAGTTCGGGACTATGAATCTGAATTAGAGGAAGCCCAGGAAGATTGGGAAAAATACGAGGATGTCGATGAGGATAACTATACCAGGCAGGCAGCCGCAGATGATCTTGAGGAGGCTCAGGAATACTTCAATGAAGCCCAACGCGATCTGGAAAAAGCCAGGCGAGAGATCGACCGCCCCCAGGCTGACCTCGATGCCGCCCTGGCTTCGGAAGCCGAAGCTAAAAGGGAGTATGAGATGTGGCTGGAAGAGGGTGTTGACCTCGATCAACAAACCTTGTTGGAATCCCACCTCGCAGCCACGGAAGCCAGTGTGATCGCTGCCAGGGATATGCTTGATAACTATACATTAACTGCTCCTTTCGCTGGAACAGTTACGGACATCTACCTGGAAGAAGGTCAGTTTATTGGCCCCGAAGCCAGAGCAGCCCAACTGGCTGACCTGAGTGAATTTATCATCGAAACCAGCGATTTGACCGAGCTAGAAGTGGTCAAAATCAGCCTGGATCAAACGGTAGACATCGTGCCCGACTCATTGCCGGATACCCTCTTGACCGGAAAAGTGGAACAGATCGGTCAGTCTTTCAAAACCCAGGCAGGCGATATTATTTATACTGTCACTATCAGTTTGGATGAGAGCAATGTAGCTTTGCGCTGGGGAATGACAGTTGAGCTTACTTTTCTTCCATAAGAAGAATAGACCGGGGATAGAGGACGGGAGACCGATGAACAATATTGAATCGTCTAAGGATGGAAGTTAGTCGCATTGACTATAAATATGGAATAAGAAAAATCCCTCTCTCGAGGGATTTTTCTTATTATTTAGATCTTTATAGAAAACATCCAAATGAAATTCGATTTACGGCTCCACAACTCTGCCCATAAATAGGATCGAGTTGGTCTGGATATCTCGGA
>CAYORF010000122.1:0-7659 GCA_964406305.1 uncultured Anaerolineales bacterium
GGTGGTACATTCTTGCCGAAATTAGATGGTACATTTACGTGTGCTAATTGACATCATATCGATCACATAAGAATTATCATCAACGGTCACATCCAGGGGAAGATGAATTTCACTTTCTACTGGCTTCCATCGATATACCGGACGTCTGTGGTTGTGGGTGTGAGGTTTAATATACATGGACATTTTTCACTCCTTCTAGAAACGGAAAGTAAATTATTGTATTATATATACAAGATGATACATGTCCAATATAAGAAAAACACAAGCAAACTATTAGAGAAAAACAAATGCTTTATTAGTGGTTTATTAACAGCATTGGGTTCTAACGAAGTTAGAAATCGAACGATCAGAAATTTGGTTTTTTTCCACCCAGGATCAGGTAAGGAGAGTCTTCAGTATATTCACTGTTATCAAAATCCCCCATAGAACGGATCCCATTGAACCCTACCTTAATAAGCTCTTGTTGGTAGGTTTCCAGAGTGGTTAGATAATGCTCTGTAGATCGAATATAACGATCAACCTGTCCATCAGGGTGAAGGTGATCGTAGATCCAATCCCAGACTAGACTCATTTCCTTGGCGATCATGCTGCTGCTGACCTGAACTGGGTTACCTGTTTCTGGATGAGGAAAGGATGTTTCCAGATCTGATTCGGCTTGATCCGGATTCTCCAATAATTCGTCGTACAATGACCTCAATTGAACAGGATTTGGTAAAGAGGCCACAAATATTCCCCCTGGACTGAGGAGTTTGTAGGCCTTGGATATGATCATCTGGCGTTCTTCGAAAGTAAAAGTGCTGTATGTGTTACAGGGGATGATCACTGTCCCAAATGAACCTTCGGACTGGAAGTTGATGAAATCCTCGTGAACAACCTGGGCTCTTTTCTGTATTTCTAGTTCTTTTCCCTCCAGTTCCTCTCGAAAAAATTGAAGCGCAGGTAGGTCAATATCTACACCGACAACTTCTCGTCCCGCTGCCAAAAGTGGAAGAGCAACCCGTCCATGGCCGCATCCCAGTTCCAGGACCGTTCCTTTGCCTTCAGTCCAGGAAATCCAGAAAGGAATGTCCTCCAGGTAATCAGCATGGTGGATTCTAATCAGATCGGTTTTATTCATAGATTGATCATCGTAAGCTGGGAGTCCTTGACTATCGTCTGTATAAAGATTATACTGCTTTGAGCTTAATAAATAGTATATCGGGGTGTGGCGCAGTTGGGAGCGCGCCGCGTTTGGGACGCGGAGGTCGACGGTTCAAGTCCGTCCACCCCGACTTTATATTTAAAGGTGGGCAAGGCGATTATTACTCTCAAATCAAAGGGAATTATCAATTTATTAAGTTCAATTTCAGAGGGAAAGAGACTGGTATAATCAAAGAAAACAGTCACATGGTAAATCTCTATGAGGACAATAGATCTTTCTAAATTCCAAGATGAATCAGGTACATCGAACATCATAAAAACCATCCAGGGTCTTTTATCCTATGGCTGGTCCTGGCAGCAGAACCGCAAAAGTCAGGAGGAGTTAGCCGAGATTCTGGAGACAGTGCTTGAGAATGATTGTGTTCTTCTCATGGATGTCAATATTCCAAAAGTTAATAGGCCAATCCCTATCGTTTTGGTCACTCCTGCCACGTTGCTGGTTATCAACCCAAAATCGCAGCAGGGCTTTTTCAGAGCCGAAGGAAAACGATGGGAAGAACTGGGCCGGGATGATGAATATCGTCTGGCGCAGGATAACCTCATTCGTGAAACCTGGCTGTACCAAAAAACTGTCGAAGGTTATCTCAAACAGCATAGTTTTTCCGCACCAATGGATCGCGGTGTAATGATATTTGTTTCTCCAGAAACAGTCGTTGAGTCCATCCGGCCTCGGGTCCGTGTTATCCAGGCAGACGGCATCCGAAATTTTGCCAGGGAACTGGCCATATCAAAACCCGTTTTCAGCGATATGGATTTCCGAACTGTGGTGAAATTATTAACCGAACCCCGCCTACCCGATAAGACCAAGAAGATAATAGTCGATCCCGAATTTCTGGAGCCGGAATCAGAAATGGACGAAACTCTGACAAAGGTGGATGAAAGCATAGGAAAAGTTACCCGCAAGATCAACTTCTCTCGCCGAGAATGGGTAGTTGTTGCTCTGCTAGTTGTCGGTGTGATTATCGTACTTATTGCCCTAATCATGCTGGTCATTTTCACTTTCTAACAAAAAGACGGATCTTTGTGTTTCTTTCCATCATCATACCCGCCTACAATGAAGAAACCCGCCTCCCTGATACTCTTAACAAGGTAGGCTCATTTCTTGGTACACAATCCTATTCACATGAAGTCTTAATAGTAAATAACAATAGCACGGATAGAACGGAAGAGATCATCAAGGACTACTGCTCCCGTTACCCTGATATGCAGGGGTTATTTGAAGAAGAACCGGGCAAAGGAGCCGCTGTTCGCTGCGGCATGTTGCAGGCCCAGGGCGAGTTTGTATTTATGTGCGATGCTGATCTTTCCATGCCCATTGAAGAGTTGGTGAATTTCCTCCCTCCCAAACTGGAAGGTATTGATATATCAATCGCATCCAGGGAAGCCCCCGGTTCAATTCGCTATCACGAACCTCATTTTCGTCATTTTGGCGGTAGGATGATGAACTGGCTCATCCAGCTATTCATTTTGCCGGGATTGAATGACACCCAATGCGGTTTTAAATGTTTTTCCAAAGAAGCAGCGAAAGACCTTTTTAACCACCAGACTCTCCCGGGATGGTCATTTGATATAGAACTTATATACATAGCTCGACAGCGGGGATATAAAATCCAAGAAATACCCATTCCCTGGTACTACCACCAAGAAAGCAAAGTTAATGCTGTCCGCGACGCGCTGCAGATCCTATTGGATATCCAAACCATTCGCCGCAACGCCAACCAGGGTATTTATGACCCGGAGAATTGACCCTTCTTTAATACCTGAAGCTCCCGATCTCAGTTTTGAACACGCCCTCTGGAAAGAGGGATTATTATATATTGCAGGCATAGACGAAGCTGGCAGAGGTTGCCTGGCCGGCCCTGTCACTGCTGCCGCAGTGATCCTACACCAGATGGAAGAAGTTCCAGGCCTTTTTTCCGCTGTCCGGGATTCCAAGCAGCTCTCAAGAGAGGCGAGGGAATGGGAGCAAAAGAAAATTGAAGATAACAGCCTGGACTGGGGAGTCGGCTATGCTTCCAATCTTGAGATCGATCGATATGGGATTGTTCCTGCGACCCGATTGGCTGTAAGTCGAGCCCTTGTAGAGATAAAGAGTCAACCCCAACATTTATTGGTTGACTACATTGTATTGCCCAATAATCCTCTGCCCCAAACCAGACTCGTGAAGGGAGATGCCAGATCCCTTTCAATTGCGGCCGCTTCCATTCTGGCCAAAACCCACCGGGACGCATTGATGATCACCCTGGCGGAAAAATATCCTGCCTATGATCTGGGAACCAATAAGGGATATGGAACCGCCGTACACAGAGAAGCAATCCAAAAATTTGGACCTTCTCCCCTGCACCGAATGAGCTTTGCACCGATGCGATCTGATTGATCTCCTCATAGTATGATATTAAAAGAATCTATGACTGAGAAAAAGATTAAACCCTACGGCCAGTGGCCATCAGAAATAACTCCCTCGATCTTCGCTAACCTGCTTAAAATCAGTGAGCCTGCCTGGGGCGAGAACGGCCCATTATACTGGCGGGAGCGATCCTCATCTCTGACAAAGATCCAAATGATTGCTCCAGGATCTGAGGAAATTCAAACGATAAGTGGAGATTTGAATGTCGGCGGGGAGCTATTGTACGGTGGCGGTGGATACTCAACCCAAGAGAATTCATTAATCGTAGTTGATAAGACAACTCACCAGTTGCATCGAATTAATCCAGAAAAACCTACAGCCGATCAATTGACATCGTCCCTGCTAAGCGCTGCCTCCCCCAGATTGTCCCCGGATGGGAAATACGTTTTATTCGTGCACTCTGACGGAGATATTGACGCTATTTATATCAAGGGGTTGTTTGACTCATTACCAGCCCGACCTCTAGTCTCCGGATCAGACTTCTACAACTACCCCCGCTGGCATCCAGCAAATAAACAAATTGCTTGGATCAGCTGGGATCATCCCCATATGCCCTGGGTTGAAAGTTATTTATGGCTCGCTGACCTGGATAGTTCAACTGAGATTAGACCTGACCTGGTATCAAAGACACTTGTAGCCGGTGGCGACGGAATCTCCGTTCTGCAACCTGAATTCTCCCCAGACGGCCGAAATTTGGCTTATATCTCCGAACAAGATGGCTGGTGGCAAATATTCCTCTTGGATTTACAGACCGGGGAAAAACAACAACTAACCAACGATAATGCTGAACACGGCTTACCTGCCTGGCTGCAGGATCAGCAGTCTTTCCAATTCAACCCTGACAGCAGTCTGATTTATTTCCTTCGCAACAAGGAAGGTATCCGCACTTTATGGACCTTTGACCTGGACTCAAATAAGGAAAAAATGATCCAGCTCGATGAAAATTACACCTGGCTGGAGGATATTACTATCTCACCCGACGGAGACCGGCTTGCCTTAATCGCATCCGGTGCAGATCTCCCTGTCTGTCTCATCACGGTAAACTTGGAAGGGAGAACCAAGATTGTCCGCCATTCTGCGCCGGTCCTTTTACCAACAGAAACCTTTTCAATTCCAGAACCCATTTCCTGGAAAGGTCAGGAAGGGGAGGAAGCCCACGGCCTTTTTTATTCTCCTCAAAACCCTCAATATAAAGGTGAAGGGAAACCGCCCTTGATATTGATCATTCACAGCGGTCCAACCCGACAAAAATGGGTGGGTTTTCAGACCCGGACACAATACTTTACCAGCCGGGGGTATGCAGTCTTGGAGGTCAATTACCGCGGCAGTACGGGATACGGTAGGGAATACCGGCAAGCCTTGAAGGGGAATTGGGGAGTTGCGGATGTAGATGATTGCCTGAGTGGAGCGATCCACCTTGCGGAAAAAGGGCTGGTTGATCGGGAAAAAATGGTTGTGATGGGCAGCAGTTCTGGCGGAATGACCGTATACCAAATCCTGGTCAAATACCCTGGCATATTCCGGGCTGGCGTTTCTCTCTACGGAATTGTCAATCACCTTTCCTTGCTCCAAAACCCTCCTAAATTTGAACGCCATTATTCCGATTGGCTGATCGGACCCTATCCTGAAGCAGAAGAGCTATATCATCAACGTTCGCCTATCTTTTTCGCGGACAACATTCAGGATCCTGTAGCAGTTTTCCAGGGGGGCAAAGATCGTATCGTTCCTCAGGATCAGGCAGAACAGATTGTTTCAGCGCTTGAAGAGAATCAGGTGCCCTATCTCTATCGCCTCTATCCGGAAGAAGGCCATAGTTTTAAACAAATATCCACCCTGGAAGATTTCTATTCCCAACTGGAGTCTTTTCTGAACACACAATTAGATATATAAACAGGTCATCGCTCATATTCCAGATATACTCGCCAGATATTTTAACCCTTTATAATACAATGGCAGAGAAAACCGGAACCTGTAAGTTCGCCAAATTGAACAAGTATCATCATTCTATTCACTCATAATAAGCGGGACTCAGATAACTATGATGAATCGAATTCAAGAGTCATTTACAAAATTGCTCCACGGGGAATCATCTTCTGCTATGAACCGGGTCCGTTGGTTTTTGGTTTTGGCAACCTGGCTGGGCTACATTCTCGCATTCCCCATGTTATATCAACGTATGGGGGCAATTGCACTTTCATTCTCTGGCTTTCCTGTGTTATTTACTGCCTGGCACTCCGGAGTTCCAGGGGGTCTAAGCTCCGCGGTAATAGTCACTGGAATTAACTGGTTATTAATGTACTTGAATGGCAATCATGATTGGTTTGACATCATCCAGAGCAGTTATTTTGGATTTTTCTTATTACTACTTGGCGGCATTGTTATCGGGCGGGTGAACGATCTTCGGAGAAAACTAAAAAAAGAATTAGAAGAGAAGGAAAGAACCAGTAACAAATATCGCAGCATCGTGCAAAGTTCGATCGATGGTATTGTTCTTGTGGATGAAGAGGGAAAGATCATAGAATGGAACCACGGCCAGGAAGAGATCACGGGGTATAGACAAAAGGATGTCTGTGGAAAATACATCTGGGAGATCTACTTTAGTCTTCAACCGGATACACAAAAAGTTCCATCTGAAAAGGATAAATTTAGATCTCAGGTGTTGGAAGCTCTCCAAACCGGGGATGGATATTGGTTAAATCAACTCACTGAACGTGAGATTCAGCAGAAAGATGGCACGCGATTCCATATTCAAATCCGCAAATATCCAATCAAAACTAACTCCGGATATATGGTTGGTATCTTTTCCAGAGATGTCACCGAAAGGAAAAAAACAGAAGAATTACTTCTGGAAAGCGAAGAACGATTCCGATCAACCATCAGCCAATCGGCTGATGGTATCCTGGTAGCTGATAAAGATTTAAAGATCATTGAATGGAGTTCTAGCCAGACAGAGATCTTCGGTTATTCAAGAGAAGAAATGCTGGATAAGCCTATCTGGCAATTTCAGTATGACATCGTGCCTGAAGAACATCGCCCCCCTGGATTCCTGGACCACTTAAAAAAGCGGCCAGGCCAGATCATAGACGATGGCACCTTTGTCGAGGAGGAAATCTCCAGGGATATAGAGATCCAGACAAAGGAAGGTGCACGGAAAATCGTCCAGATCTCATCCTTTCCAATTATAACCAGCAGTGGCAATCTCTACGGAGCGATCATCAGAGACATTAGTGAACAAAAGAAATTTGAGCAGCATTTACAACATTCATCGACCCATGATTCCCTCACTGATCTACCAAACAGGACCTTATTGAACGATCGCCTGACTCATTCTCTGTCAAAATCAGAGCGGAATAATGAAAAACTGGCAGTTTTATATATTGACCTGGATAATTTTAAGGCAGTGAATGATACCTACGGACATGCCGCAGGTGATATCCTACTGAAGCAATTCACTAAAAGGATTCAGGATCAAACCCGAAAATGCGATACTGTAGCGCGAATGTCTGGGGATGAATTTATTATGGTTCTTGAAGCAATTTCTGATCCTGAGCATACGCGTACTGTTGCCGAAAAAATAATCCGTATGAGTGAAGAACCTTTCCAGATGGATGACGAGATAATCGAATCTACGCTGAGCATTGGCATAAGTATTTTTCCTAATGATGGAACAGATCCTGAAATCCTGCTACAGAGAGCTGACGCCGCGATGTACCAGGCAAAGCAGAAAGGGAAGAACAATCTCCAGTTCTATGGGTCTGATTAAATTCGGGGATAATCTGACCAAATCCAAATATAAGGAAGGGGTATGTGAGTAAAAAAATATTAGTCCTGGGTGCTGGATTAGTTGGCAGCACCATTATCAAGGACCTGGCAAAAGATAATGAATTTGAAGTAATCGCAGCGGATATCAATCCCAATGCTCTAAAAAATGTCGCGGATATACCGGGTGTTATTTCACAACAGGCTGATCTTTCAAATCCTGATACTATCCAATCCTTGGTCGAAGATGTTGATCTGGTGATCTGCGCCGTCCCGGGTTCTATGGGTTATCA
>CAYORF010000123.1:0-7638 GCA_964406305.1 uncultured Anaerolineales bacterium
TTTCAGAGCTTCAAGCTGATGATACTGTTGATTCATTGGTCAAGCGCGCAGACAATGCTCTTTACAAAGCAAAAGAGGGGGGTAGAAATAAGTTAGTATTCGGTTAATGTCGCAAAATTACATCACAACAAATGCCAGTATTTCTCAAATCCCATCTCTGATTTGTGCTATTTTTTCGATTTGATTAGCGGTGAGTATCTGACGGAGCGCTTCACAGTACCCATCAATCCGCGCATTTCTTCTGCGGTAATTTTACCGGAGTATTCCATATGAAGTTTATAGTTTCTTTCTAGTGGATCTGTGGGCTTAACCGTTTGAAGTCCATTTCACCAATCTGGATTAGAACCTTTATCCACTAGGTCATGAGCCCTTGAGATAAGATTAGTTATCAGACGAAAGGAAGTCTTTCCTTTACATAGGGGGCAATACTGTCCATTGTTTCCACAAGTTCCATCCTGTTTGCACCCAAACTGCACACGATATCAATAACTGGATTGGCGACTTGGTATTCTTCTAGAAGTTTGACTTCTTGTTTATAATAATTGAGATAACAAAAATAGCTGTTCTTGCAAGGCTTTTCTGAAAAAATACCCTTTATGTAAGCAATTCAATTAGACGGCTTTTATAGGGGCAAGAGGGGTTGTAAAAGCACCTGTTTTGATATACAATGCAGAAAATCAGTATATGCAGAAATACAGCCAGGGAGTTGTTATGGAATCCGCCATTCAGGTACGGAAGAGGGGAGTGATGACCATACCCTCGGAACTGAGAGAAAAATACAGTATTAAGGAAGGGGATACATTTCAACTGGTAGACATGGATGGAATTTTTGTGCTTACCCCGGTGGTGCCCATGGTTCCCGAATTAGCCAGAGAGATTGAGCGGTTCAGAAAGGAATCGGAAGTGAGCACGGAAGAACTCATGCAGGGCTTGCGCAAGGAGCGTGAGCGCTACTACCAGGGAAAATAGGGTGGCGACTGAAGCGAACAAACCAGTCCTGTTCGTTGATGCTGATGTATTATTTGCGGGGGCAGCAGCACCTTCAGAACACAGCGCCAGCTTGATGATATTAACTCTTTCAGAAGTCACATTGATCAGGGCTTTGGTTTCAGAACAGGTGATAACAGAAGCAGAACGAAATCTGGAAGCTAAGATCCCTAAAGCTCTGCCTGTTTTTCGCCATTTGGTCAGCCGCTGCCTGACTGTGGTGCCGGACCCTGAGCTTGAAGAACTGGCAGCTTATCAAGGATTAGCCGATCCTAAAGATTTGCCCATCCTGGTTTCTGCTGTTCGTGAAAAGTGCGCCTGGCTGGTGACTTTCAATATTCGCGATTACCAACCTGGCCATCCCGATGTGGCTGTACTAAGACCTGGGGAGTTCATCTCACGCATCCGCGAGCAGCTAACAATGCTTCGCTAGAATCACTAATGATTTATTATGCACTCTTCTGGAATATACTTTTTTTGGGATATGCAAAAATAGAAATACCCAGAATTTTTAACCCAACCAGATTATAAATATTACCAGTAATATATATTATTGGCGTATATTGGATATCTAATATTTACCAATATAGTGATATAATGGAGCATATTGGGTTTGCAAAATATATCAGGTTTTCATATTGTTGGCGAAAATTGGGAGCGGAATGCCAAAGGTTATAGAGAACAAATTGATTGAAGAGTTTAAAGATAGGGAGTATTTCTCCAGAGAAGAGCTCTTCGACTTTTTTCGTTACTTTGAGCCAGATCTGAAAGAAGGAACTTTTGGATGGAGAATCTATGACCTCAAAAACAGAAATATAATCAAAACCCTCATGAGAGGGGTTTATGTAATTTCTTTCAAACCTAGATATAAACCAGTCATCTCCCCAAATTTACTTAGAATAGCTAAACAACTTTCCGAACGATTTAATGAAATAGACCACTCCATCTGGGAAACTGCATGGCTAAATGAATTTGCCCAACACCAGATAAATAGGTCTGCGCTAATTGTTGAAATAGAGAAAGGTTTTGAAGAATCTCTTTATTATGAGCTCAAAGATTTTGTACATAGAGATTTGTTCTTGAATCCTGATGAAAAAGAAATTGATTTCTATATAGCTGAAAGCAACCAACCAGTGATAGTAAAGAATCTCCTTACCAGATCTCCGGTATTAAAAAGGACTGAGAAAAAAATTAAGTTCTATGTACCCACATTGGAAAAGATTCTAGTTGATTTGTTTGCGGAAGAGAAACTTTTCTACTACGTGCAAGGTTCAGAATTGATACACATTTATGAAAATGCAATTACTAGTTACACCATCAACTTTACTAAGTTGTTTAGTTACGCCAAGCGTAGAAAACGGGAACAGGATATCAAGCAATTCATTTCTAACCATATGAATCACGTAGTAAAAGGTGTTATTGATGATTAAGGACCATTGTTTTACAGAAGATTGGTTAGATCAGTTTAAAAAGCAGAAAGATCACGAACGAATTGACAAGATCATTCTTGAGAAAATGATCTACGCACTGCATTTGTTGGAAAGATTAGCGTCAACGGGTCTCGATTTTGTTTTTAAGGGCGGTACCAGCTTAGTACTTTTACTTGAAGAAGGAAATCGGTTTTCAATTGATATCGACATTATATGCAATATTCAAAGGAAGGAATTGGAAGCCATTCTAAACGAGGTCATTGATTCATCCAATTTTATTGAGTGGGAACTTGATGAACGTAGAAGTTATCAACCTGGTGTGCCAAAAGCACATTATAAATTTTCCTTTGATACCAGAATGCATGGTTCCGGTACGATTCTGTTGGATATACTCCTCGATAAACCCATTTACCCTAAACTCGTTGAAAGGCCTATTAAAACCAAATGGATTGAAACGGATATGGAAACCATGGTTACTTTGCCTTCTATTAATTCCATTACCGGGGATAAACTTACAGCATTTGCTCCAAACACCATTGGTATTCCTTATTTCAAAGGAAAAGACCAACAATCGTTCTCTATGGAGATATGCAAACAACTTTTCGATTTGAGTAAATTGTTTGAGCATATTGATAATATGGAGCTTGCAGCTTCAAGCTTTGAAGCCTTCGCTAAACGGGAAATTGAATATAGAAATAAGGGAAATCCCGATATTGAATTAACTCCTGAAATTGTATTGCATGACACGATTGACACGTGTGCAATCCTTGCAAAACGTGGTGGAGGATCCGAAAGCGAGAAAGGTAAGTTCATGGAATTACAAAAAGGGATTAAAGCTTTTGGTTCAGGATATCTTATGGCGGGACATTTCCGAATTGATGATGCAGTGCCAGCCTCCGCACGAGTTGCCTGCCTTGCCGCCAAAATACTGACTAAGGATTTATCACCGATAATTTATTATGAGGGTCGGGATTTAAATGAATTAACAATCGAAGATCAGGATTGGAATTTTCTAAACCGATTGAAGCGACAACCAGATAAGTCTTCTTTTTACTACTGGTACCAAGCCGTAAAACTACTTGTAAAGAAATAACCCCAACAGAAAACCAATAAGCAGGGGTAACAATTACTAAATCTGTTCTTTTCCAGTGGTAGCTTAGGCCAGGTCTGAGGTTCGTATCCTAGCGGGACCATTAAAAAGATCCTTCAAACAAGCATCCTTTGTCCTAGTAGGGCTTGTTTTTTGATTTAATTTTCAATTCTGGTTTATGGTAAAGGTTGGAAACGAAACCATAATTGCTTAATATTGACTGCCGCCCCCTTTCTGGATTGAACCTTATTGAGGGGATGTGCAAAAACCCCCTGTAAGGATTAATAAATAATTGTACATTGGGGTCTGCCCTCTCTAGAAAACATAAACCATCTAGAAATATCAATTTATTTGGCTAGATTCAACTCGTAAGTGCAACATCACTTAGTTCAAAGAACATCATCTCAGGTGTTCAAAGATCCAGGCATTTTCTTGGTTTAGTATTAAGTCATTTTTCAGCTAATTGGACCTTTTCATCAGTAATTTTTGAGAAATCGCTGCCTTTGAGAAAATACTGCCTGAAAATGGGAGGTACCCAATCTACGCGAGAATTGTTTTAGTTTGCCTACAAGAACAGTTAAAGTCATTTTCTCAATGCGAGTTGGTTTGAGTGGGTGCTTGAGTTTACGCTGCAAGATAGCCAATTGATGACGGAGCACCAAGATTTCAAGGTCTTTTTCTGGGTCAGATTATCGAGAGAGGCTGAAAATCGATAAAAGTGATGAAAACAGGTGTCGCAGGATAAACCAGATTATGTAATTTCTTCGTAAAATCAGAATGATGTACTAGCGAAGACTTAATATTACTGTATTTATAGAGGAAAAAATACGGATCAGGTTTTTAAAGGGTACGGGAGTTAATTCATAGAGAGGTTATACTGATTAGGTGATTAGGGGTTCATGAAAATATTAATCAATCCACTAATCAAAATCCAATTTATCCATAATGAGGAAAAATGAAAAAACGATTGGCGTGCTATTTATTACCGCTGACAATGATTTTCGCCTCCTGTTCCTCAAACACAGGAACAGCATCTCCGACGGCTCAACCTGCGTCACCTGCGCCTTCCGCAACGGATGTTGTTCAAACGGAAGAGGTTACTGAAACTCCTGATCCTAGCCAAACCCCTGCACCTTCGGTTATCAATGTAGAACTGCCTGTTACTGTATCTGATTACGCCGAGTTCCTTTCTGCTGGTGCCGAGGCTGGAGTGTTCTATGTTGAATTTGACCCAAACAGGGGTAACGCTCTTCAACTTGACCGTCCTCATATGCCTACATATACTTGGTATCTTAATGGAACTGAGGCCAATCAAGTAGGGGCTGTTGTTATCGAATTTGACCTTATTGAAACTGTTGACCCGCTGAATGGTGGGTATTTTGGCTATGATCGCGGATATTTTATTGGTATTCATAACTTTGAAACTATTCCTCTCTATCCGGTTTGGGTTGATGACAGTAATCGTGAGAATTTGGTTGGGTTTGCGAATATGTATAGTGAGACTGATCGAGATATGATGCTTTTGTTTCCTGAACTTGCTGTAGATATGCAGAAATATCTTCAGCAGGATGGCAATCATTATAAGTTTGTTATTCCTTATTCTGAATTTCAGAATGCGCCTAAGGATTTAACCTTACAGTTTTTGCCCGGAACAACTTTCGGCGATCTTCGTACCAGTGTATTGGTGAAGGACGGAGTAGATCCAGACATTCTTTACAAAATTACTCAGCCGATTGAAAACAATCTGGAGGGTGATGTGTTTGAGGATGTGGTTTTGCCGTTTTTAAACGTAGCGCCATCAGATCTGATTCCCCGGGAGGATGTTGAATTATCGGATCATAATCTCCGCGGCTTTGTCGGCGGTCAGCATGTAATGAGGGAAGGTCTTGTTATTAATCCTGACGGTTCCATCAGTATGCCTGTTTCCATGTATGACCTTGGCGAATATGCCGATGAGGTGCAGGGCGAGTATGCCGTAGTGCCGGAGGGGCTCGTTTCTGTCTTTATGATTTTTCTTCAGGACGATTTCTTTACCGATGAACAAAGACGCCAGATATTTGAATTTGTGTTTGAAAATATGGTTGATGAAAATGGGCAGTTTTCCGGTGTTTACGATATTGAGCAGGGGAAAATGGTTGCTACTGACCGCAAGGTGCCTGCCTTACCTATTTTGTCAGCAATGTTATTGCGTGCCGATCTTTTAGCTGATGCCGAAATTGATCTAATCATGAATTCGATAATTGCCAGTGATATTGTGCGAGTTGACGATAAGCTTTATTATGTTCCTAATGGGTTAAGCGATGATGGTGTTACGGATTTTAAATTATCGGATTTTACCATTAGTGCAAACTTATTTGATCTTTTTGTCCAGTATGAGGATGAAGAACGCTTGGATGGAAGATTTGGCGGCGCAATGCTAATGGAAGGGTATACTAATTCTCTTCAGCTTATTCTTGAGGGCCAGGAGCAAAATCCCACAAGGTTGCCTTCTTCTGAATTAAAAGTAATTATTTTGGAAGATGGTGGGTATGAACTACAGCCATCTGAGACATTTTCTATCAATGATCCTTTCTTTTCTATGGGGCTTTTGGCTTATGACCAGTTTGATTTATATGTTAATAACTTTGGAATTGTAGCGGTAAGGGACCAGTCTAACTCTTGGTTGAAAACGCTTGAAAACAATCAAGATGGAGCTTATAACGCTGCGCAAGAGCAAACTATACGCGAAACTACAGCGCTGTATTCTGATATGTATAATGCGTTGAAAATCGTCAATACTTATTATCAATCCTATCTTGATATATACAATTTTATGAAAATACAGCCTGCTAGTAATCGTTATGCCTCTGGATACAATGTGAATACTGGCGAGATTGTATATGTTGATGTGAAGATTCCTTCCTATGAGAAGGTGGAGCGCTTTGCACAGCACTTCGGATCCCCATCCGCTTCACTGAATTGGTTGAATATTGCCGGAATGCTTAATGATGAGAAGATGGTTAAGGAAGCTGCCCACTTGACCATGATTAATTATGATCTATATGTAAGTATGATGTTTCCTAACCAGGGTGTTGATTACCGCAATCCTGATGTTTATGCTGACCATGGTTTTAATATCTGGGGATACGACTCTCTGAAGCACATAATGACTTTTCTCTTGCCAGGTAGTTCTCCTACTCGTTTTACCTTCAGCACATCCGGGCTAAATTTTAACCGAGAGAATCCTGGAGAATTTGTGCGTCGCAAGCTCAATGAGGTTAGAGCGGAGGGGAATATGTTAACGAAAGAGGACACTCTTCCGCTTTTCTATGACCATCTTCCTAGTGCCATAATTGTCAAGTAGTCTGGATAATCCGCCTTGCCCTAATGGGAGGTACCCAGAGAAGGCCGTTGGTATTTTCATTCGTTCCTCTTTCCCAGGAGGAATAGGGATGAGCAAAATACACATCAGCATCCAGTTCTCCAGCAATCTCCTTGTGTCCGGCGAATTCTCGACCATTGTCACAGGTAATGGTCAGCGTTTTCAGGCAATCTGGCTTCAGCATCGAAACGACTGCATTTCTGGTAACTTCAGCCGTGCGGCGATTGATCTTCTTCACTAAGGTGAAACGAGATTTCCGATCCACCAGGGTAACTAAAGCATATGGACTTTTCTTTCCAATCACAGTATCCTGCTTCCCAGTCTCCCAGACGGCTTCTCCCGTCTACAATGACCGGGCGTTGTTCAATACCAGATTAGATACAACCCTACTTTGTTCGATTATAGACTCAGTATCTGGACTAGCGGGGTCAATTGAACAGAAAGTTACGGTTTGACAGCAAAAAAGCGTCGATAACCGTAACTTTTTGCGCGAATATACACAGTACCCTAATATGGAATAAAATCTGCAGGCTGCTTTTCCCAATCCCTCTCTATACCCAAATACAGAGAAGTGGTTTCTATGCTTTCGTGTCCCAGCGCCAGGCTGATCTGCTCTATCGGAACGCCAGCTTTCCAGGCAATCTGAGCGCCAGTTCTTCTTAGGTCATGAGGTTGAAGCTGCCTGCCGATCATCTTCCCATACTTGATCACCAGGTTATAGAGCGCTTGAGAGCTCATCGACTTGCCTACCCAGAGATCTCCGATGCGCA
>CAYORF010000124.1:0-7481 GCA_964406305.1 uncultured Anaerolineales bacterium
GTTCAACATTGATTATGTGGCGGCTTCGCGCCACATCAATACTTAACCGTTATCAGAATAGAATAATTATCAGATACCATAATGTCTTATGATGTAACATCAAATGCTTGGTTAAAGACAAACTTTTTGAATAAGCACCTAGACTTATTGAGAAACCTATATGACTCCTAAGTTATTACTGAAGAGCAGGGCAGCATTATGCAACAAAGATTTGATAACTCATAGGCTATGAACATCATGATAAATTGGATCAAGAAACATCAACTTGCTTCATTTTTTGTATTGGCATGTCATAGGATATCAGGAAATATCACTCACCCAACAAGAGAGCGACCAGGGCATCCTCCGGATACTATTAAAATCCCCTATTCTTTTTGAGTTAGAATTGACTCCGCGCCAGGAAGAGAAAATGCATCTGAAGATAGAAGTCAGCCAGCAGCACCAGGTGGCGGAAGTGCTTCACACACCCGTGATGTATCAGGGCAGAAGTTTTGTTCCTGCTCATTTTTCCAAAGTTACCATGATGGCTGGCAAGATGCTGGTTTGTCTGGAGCGCAGCTTTCAGAAGGGTAGCACGGCAATAAAGATCAAAGGTCGTGATTTTTACGATCTGTTGTGGTTCATGCAGCAGAAGGAACAGCCCCTGGAGGAGAAGTTGGCCAGGGATGGAAAGCAACCTTATACAATCAGCGAGGCAATGAGAGCGATTGAAGAAAAAGTAGAATCTATATCAAAGCGGGATTTATCTGTAGATCTCTATCCTTTATTTGAAAAGCGATCATATATTGAGTCCTGGATAGACTCATTTCATGATAATTTCAAAGAATATTCCCGCTACTATTCCCGATAAAACTAAGACCGCCCCTTTAAACACCGCTCCAAGCGAATTGTGGGTGGCTTTATGTGCTTTTTTTCACATTAATAGGCTGAGCAGCCACAAGCGATGATATAATTCAAAAAAATACGATCTGGCATATCATTTTTTTACTGATTATTACATGGATCACTTGTGTAAAGGGGGGAACATAATAAGATCTCCTTCCAGTAAAAATTTCAGCGTACGCAAAGGATGAAGAAATGGTAAAAAAACTTTTTCTTACCCTTATCGTTCTATCTCTGTTGGTGGGCTGTGGACCCAAAACGCCTCCAGCTCCCACCAGTTTCTCAATCTTTTTCAATCAAAGAGAGACCGCCCCTTACAATGCTGATTGGCTCATCCTGCAGGAATATCAAAAACAGCAGAATGTCATCTTCGATGTCAGTATTGGAGATGATTCCGATTATGGCAGGGCTATCACCCAAACCTTTGAATCAGGCAATATCCCCGACATTGTTCTTAAAATCTGGCCAGATACGGTTGAGAGTTACGCTGCCAGTGGGGTCCTGCTGCCATTCAGCGATTATGAGGATCTGATGCCAAATTTTGTGGCCTATATTGAAGCCCATGATTTACAGGCCGAATTGGATAAGCTGCGCATGGCCAATGGAAAATATTACATCCTGCCCGGATACCAGAGAGAGATCCAGGTCCAGCAGTGGATCTACCGCCGTGATGCATTTGAACAGAATAATTTAGAAACACCCACCACTTATGATGAATTGTTCGATGCCCTGGTCACCCTGAAAGGGATCTATCCGGATTCGACCCCGATTACTGCCATATGGGGCGGCGCTCATCTGTTCGCCATGATGGGTGCCAATTATGGTATTCCAGCTGGCTGGAATGGCACGAGTCACTACAATGCCAACACAGATACCTGGCAGTATTCTCCAGCTATGGAAAATTATCATGAGATGCTGCGTTTTTTGAACCGCTGTTATGCTGCGGGCATCCTGGATCCGTCCTTTTTTACCCAACCTGATGAAGAATTTCAGGCCAAGATCGAGGGAGGTCAAGCTTTGGTCTCGGTCACTTGGATCAGCTCTGGTTTGGATTCTTGGAATGATAAACTGGCGGCCAATGGTGTTCCCGGAGGGAATTGGGAACCCCTGCCAGTTATGGAAAGTACTAATGGCATCCGCTTCCTACCTGCCGTAAATCCATTCCGCAAAGGCCTGGTTGTGCCCACCCGGGTGATCAATGAACCTTATCTTGAAGCGCTGATCAAATTCCTGGATTGGGCTGTTTATTCAGAAGAGGGCATGACCTTGACTTCCTGGGGTGTGGAAGGGATCACCTACGAAAAAACAAATACAGGATATGCTTTCCTGCCCGATATCCAGACCTCTAAAAATCCAGAAGGGACGATTAATATTGAAAAGACTTATGGTCTCAATTTGATCTTTGATCTTAATGAGAACGAAGCGTATGAGGATTACAAGAAACCAGCAGATATTGTTGCTTTTCTGCAGAGATCCCTGGATAACAACGAAACTGCTGAACTGAAGCCACTGCTCGTGCTGAATCCAAATGCATTGGAAGCGATCCGCATCATTGACGAGAAGCTGGTCCCCTATGTGGATGAAACACGCACAGCCTTTATTAAGGGAGATCTCAACATTGACAATGATTGGGAGGAGTATGTATCCCAATTGGAGACAAGAGGTTACCTCACCCTGCAGGAGATCTGGAATACAAGCTGGGCTGCGCAAAATAAATAACCTTCAATTGCAGGTTATTTATAGGAAGTGATGGCGGATTAGTTTCCCGCCACCATAATTTCTTTTTGGACCAGATGTGATTGTAGGATTAATTACTAAAGGAATCTCAGGACGACTGGGGCTCAAGATCAAAAGGATTTATGCCTTCTCTTAAAGAAAAGATCAAACAGCAAACAACTAAAATCTTGGTCAGCGTTTATTTTCTGCTTATCATCGGGGTAATG
Source organism: uncultured Anaerolineales bacterium (assembly GCA_964406305.1). Taxonomy (GTDB): domain Bacteria; phylum Chloroflexota; class Anaerolineae; order Anaerolineales; family UBA11858; genus B10-G9. Next base: position 2,826 of record CAYORF010000124.1, read on the forward strand.
ATGCTTGTTTTTTCCGTATATCTTTGGAAAACACAGGAGGCCAGAAGCCTGGATAGTGTCCATACCACCACAGCCTCCAAAAGCAGAACTTATGCTGGTGAAATCGAGATCGATTACAACAATATCGTTTCCTCGTTAGATAAAACTTCAGACATGGGTGTTCCCGGAGAGGACATCACTGAAGCAAATTGGGAATCTGAGTTAATATTCCACATCTCCGCATTTGATGGATTAAAAAATGTTGCCTGGGTGGATAATAATTTCCGAATTCGCTTGATCGTGCCCCGTGATGGAAATACAGAATATTTGAACCAGATTGCAAGTGAAGTGGAAAGGGATCCTGCTGAAATTAATATATGGGTGCCCGTGCAGGATGGTATGGAATTTAAAGGCTATATTGTGGGAAAGGTTAACGCTGCAGATTTATTGACGTTCGTCATAGATGATATCAAGAATGACTACATGCTGCAGCTTTCGAAAGAAGGTGTCACTGTTTTCACATCGGATAACTGGAAAAACCCAAGCGATACTTATGCTGTCGATAAGTTGATCACCCTCAAAAAATCGACTGCATTAAATCTAACCTTTGCTCCTACCGATGAATTGATCAGAGAAGAAATTACCAACTCCAGGAAAACTCTTTATTTTGGTCTGTTGTTTTCGGCTATTTCATTGATCGCCATGTATTATGGTCAGAGTTTTCGTAAGCTCTCAGACTTGAATGAGCTGCGATATCGAAAGACGCTTGAGAACATGGTCGAGGGCTGCCAGATCATCGGTTACAATTGGCGCATACTGTTTGCAAACCAGCCTGCCAACAGCCGTTATCATTGCAGCAAGGGAGATTTTCTTGGACGCACCATCTTTGAATGTCAGCCGGGCATTGAAGAAACAGAGTTGTATCCACTACTGCAGCGCTGTATGCAGGAGCGCACTTCTCACAAACTCATTGATCACCTAGTGGATCCAGATGGCTCGGAAAGCTGGTACGAGCTGAGCATTCAGCCTGCGCCGGACGGTGTTTTCATCCTATCTGAAGATATCAGTGAACGTAAACAGGCTGAATTAGAAATACTCAAACTAAACAGCGAACTTGAGCATCGCGTGGATGAGCGCACCACCCAATTGCAGGTAGCTAATAAAGAGTTAGAGGCCTTTGCCTACTCTGTTTCACACGACTTGCGTGCCCCACTACGCGCCATGGATGGTTTTAGTAATACCCTGCTATCACAATATGCCGGGCAGTTCGATGAGAAGGGACGCCATTATCTCGAGCGGATTCAAGAAGCCTCCCGCCGTATGGGGCAGTTGATAAACGACCTGCTTAACCTGTCGAGGATCAGCCGTAAGGAATTGGACCGTCAACGAGTTGACCTGGGCACACTGGCTCGTTCTGTCGCAGTAGAACTTCAAAAGGCCGATCCAGAGCGGAAGGCTGATTTCGTCATCGGAGAGTCCATGGTTGTCGAAGGTGATACAAACTTGCTTCAGATTGTTATTTATAATCTTCTAGAGAATGCCTGGAAGTTCAGCAGTACTAGAGCAGAGACATTAATTGAAGTCGGTGAACTTATCTCTGAACAATCAGATAAAAAGGGTGATCGGGGCGTAAGAACCTTCTTTATTAAAGACAATGGCGTGGGTTACGATATGGACTATGCCGATAAATTATTCTCGCCTTTCCAACGCTTGCATGGCATGGAAGAGTTTCCAGGCACGGGGATCGGGCTGGCGATCGTCCAGCGGATCATCTCCCGCCATGGAGGACTTATCTGGCCGGAAGCGCAAGTGGAGCAGGGTGCAACTTTCTTTTTTACACTGGGAGAACGATAATGAATTCAAAAACTATTCTATTAGTAGAAGATAACCCTGATGATGAAGAGTTAACACTGATAGCTTTGAAAGATAGCAATTTTGTCAATGAAGTGGTGGTTACCCGCGATGGTGCAGAGGCCTTGGATTATCTATTTGCCGCAGGCAAATATGCCGGTCGCAACCTCCAAGAAATGCCGCAGCTCATCCTTCTTGATCTTAAACTACCCAAACTGGATGGGTTGGAGGTGCTTGAACGTATTCGTGCCAACCCACTGACTAAATTAATTCATGTTGTGATCTTAACCTCTTCAAGCCAGGAAGAGGACATGATTAATAGCTATAAACTTGGTGCAAACAGTTATGTGCGCAAACCCGTTGAATTCAACCAATTTGTTAATGCCGTCAAACAGGTGGGGATGTATTGGCTCCTGCTGAATGAGACCCCTTAATCTTTCGTTTAGGAAGAATAAATGCCAGGCATATTACGAGTTTTGATTGTTGAAGATAATCCTGACGATAGTGAGTTGATGGTCATGCTGCTAACCGAGGCTGGCTTCCAGGTGGATTGGCAACGCGTAGATACCGAAGTCGATTTTCTAGATGCTTTGTCAGAGAATTGCGATCTGATCCTTTCGGATTGGAGACTGCCCAAATTCAGCGGATTGGCTGCCCTTCACCATTTTACCCAGAGTGGATTGGATATTCCTTTTATTATTGTTTCCGGAAGTATCGGCGAAGAAGCCGCCATTGATGCCATTCACCAAGGAGCTGCTGACTACGTGTTAAAAGATCGTCCGGCGCGCTTGGGGCAGGCAGTAAAACGGGCTTTGGAAGACAATCTCTTGCGCCAGGAACAAGCCCGGACTGATTTGGCTCTTAGAAATAGTGAGAGAAAATACCGCTCCCTATTCGAAAACGTTCCAGATGGAGTCTACAGAACGACCCTTGCTGGTAAGATCCTGGCCGCAAACCCGGCCTGTGTGAAAATGCTTGGCTTTGAGTCAGAAGAAGAATTGCAGAAAGTATCGACTTTTGATCTGTATAATGATCCTGGAGAGAGAAATAAGTTTACGGATCAGATCACCATCGGCGAATTACGAAACCAGGAAATCTTCTTAAAATGCAGAGATGGCCAGGTGATCTACTGCCTGGAAAATTCGCATGCTATACGTGATGAAAGCGGAGCTGTTTTATACCTTGAAGGAACCCTGATTGATATCACTCATCGTAAATACGCGGAACAAAGGATTGAACGCCTACTTAAGCAGCAAATCGCCGCCAACCAACTTTCACTATCTTTAGGGCAATCAAATGATTTAGAAGATGTCTATCAGATCATCTATACCCATGTGAAAGATTTAATGGATGTCGAAGCGTTTGCCATATCACACTATGTGGCTGATGAAGAAATGATATACGCACAGTTTCTTATATCAGAAGGCAGCGTTATAGATGCCAGTAAGTTACCTGCACTCTCGTTAACAGAGCTGGGAAAGGGTACCCAAAGTCAGGTCATCCATTCAGGAAAACCTTTTTATACACCAGATTATCGTGAGACAGTAGGAAAATCACATAAAGAAAGTACCTATGATAAAGACGGGGTTGTCATGGAAGGACCACCCCCGGAAGACGTAGATTCGTCCCAATCGGTCTTATATGTTCCGATGAAAGATAAAGGGGAAACAATTGGTGTGATGCAGGTGCAGAGTTATCGCCTGGATGCCTACAGCCAGGATGATATCGATCTGCTCTCGGCGCTGGCGAATGTCGCCTCCCTGGCTATCCAAAATGCCCGTCTTTTTTCAGATACCCGGCGGCACCTGAGTCAACTCCAGGCTCTGCGCAGTATCGATCAAGCCATCTCTGGATCAGTCAGTTTACCGATTGTCCTGAATGTGATTTTGGAACAAGTAATCGATCAGCTGGAAATAGATGCCGCGGATGTACTGCTATATCGCGAGTCGCTGTGTACGTTGGAGTACTCGGTGGGGCATGGTTTTCAGACTGACGGGTTTCAATCTACATCGCTGAAGTTGGGGGAGGGGAGGGCTGGGACAGCAGCCCTGGAACGACGCGCCGTATACAGTTTTAATTTATTCGAGGAAGAGGACACATTGTCTCGGTCGCAAGAGATCAAAGCCGAGAAATTTGTCTCCCACTGTGGAATTCCACTGATAGCCAAAGGGAAATTAATCGGTATTTTGGAATTATTTAATCGTTCAAAACTGAATCCCGCTCCCGAGTGGTTTGATTTTCTCAACAGGCTGGCGACCCAGGCTGCCATTGCGATTGACAGCGCCAATCTATTTGGTGATTTACAGAAAGCCTCTCTGGAGATTTTTATCGCCTATGACTCAACTCTGGAAGGGTGGGCAAAAGCCCTGGAATTGAAGGATATGGAAACGGAAGGGCACTGTCAGAGAGTGGTGGATCTGACCTTAAAAGTAGCCCAATCTTTCGATATCCGGGATAAAGAATTGGCAAACATTCGCCGCGGAGCGCTGCTCCATGACATCGGCAAGATGGGGGTTCCGGACAGCATCCTGCAGAAATCAGGACCCCTCACTGACGAAGAATGGGCGATTATGCGGCAGCACCCTGTCAATGCTTATAATTGGCTTTCATCGATTCAATATCTAAAAAATGCATTGGATATCCCTTATTACCATCATGAAAGGTGGGATGGAACCGGATACCCCAAAAAACTGGCAGGAGAGAAAATCCCTCTCGCCGCCAGAATCTTCGCTATTGTTGATGTTTGGGACGCCTTGTTATCGGATCGACCATACCGGAAAGCCTGGTCCAGGGCGAAAACCATAAAGCATATTAAAGAACAATCGG
>CAYORF010000125.1:0-7427 GCA_964406305.1 uncultured Anaerolineales bacterium
TAGGCGCTCTTTGTGAGTATTCCCGGAGGGAAATAGAACTTCCCGGGCTGGGCAAGCCTTACATGTATGATTTCTCCTGAACTATCTATCCAAGCAGCCGCTAACGGAAATGGTACCCCTACCATATGGATGGAATGAAGTAAAAAAAATCCCCACCTTTCCTTCATCTCCAGTAATACTCCTTCATTACTTTTTAGGTCCTTTTTTCCCAAAACTCCTTTCTTTTTGAGTTGGTGAGTGTCTGCATAGATAACCTCATCGGCCACCATTCTTCCATCAACAAGAACCTGAATCGTTTTTCCCATGACTATCCTTATTCTTTTTCATCCACTAATACATTCTCAACCAGCTGTATGAAATCTGTGTCTTTCAGATCCTTTATTGCTTTTATGGCCGGCTTTGATAATCCCCTGAATATCTCAGCTAAATACTCTTGTCCTTCAATATCATCAAAAATGCCTAGCTTCCACATATCCATATCATGCTCTCTTACACGGGCCATTTCAGCTGCTATCCCCCACCCTAATCTTGCCAGCTCCAGGTATTGATCTTCAGTTACATTTCCTTCCTGGATATTCTTCACGGCCAGGCGGACTGGGAATTTTGCAGCGGTAATATGATTACGTATAATCCAGGCTAAAAATTGCTCCTGGTTCTTTTCAATTAACCTAACTAGTTTTTTCTTTTCGTTGTGTTTGTAACTTCCAAATCCTAGAAGCTTTTCTAAATAAATTTCTCTTACACCCACTACAGGTAGATTTGTGGATAAATCAGGATCATTGGTACCAGGTAGTGGTGGTATTAAAGAATCATTAAAAGAATCAGTTAAAGAGTTATTAGTAGTAGAGTTATTTAAGTGTTCGGAAATGCGTGGGGGTCCTGTTTGGTTTTGCTTCTCTCCTGGTCGGATTTGCGTGTCCCCCGTTGGGAATTGCGTACCCCCTGTTTGGAATTGCGCATCTTGGTTGATGTCATCCCCCGTATTGTTTTGCGTGCCCCTTGTTTGATTTTGCGTATCCCCTGTTCGGATATGCGTACCCTCTTTATTGGGATCACTTATACTTGTTCCTTCAGCCATTTGCCTCTGAATCAGGCGCTGGTAGTACCTTTCATCGTCTCGGTGAATGGGTTCAGTGACCCGGATACGTATCGTAAATTCTTTTGCAGCGCCTTTTTTGTAATCTCCCAAATACTCCGCAGAAAGCCAATTATGAAGAAATAAATCAGGATCATATACAGCTTCCCATCTAAAACCATCAACTGTTTCTTCAGGTTGGATGCATTTGTCGATCAAGCGTTGCGGCGTCCTGTTCCCGCAGCCAAGAGCGGTTTCTATCGCTCTGTAGCCGGAGAATGTGACCTCGTTTCCCTCATCCTCTTTATATAGTGAACGCAAGTACCAGATCAAGGCGGCCTCATTAGGATTCAAGAAATCCATGAACTTGTAGAAATAATGAGGGATGGTAACTGCCAGATTGGGGCGAGTTATTTGGTGTTCTAGCTGGAGAACTAGATCAGAAATGCCCTGCCCCATCCCTCCCGGGAAGAGTTCAGTAATTATGTCCAAGACGGTCTTTCGCTGGTTTATGTATGAGTCAGGAATTAACATCTCTCCTGGCTTGACTCTCCGGATCTCACCCGTTCTGTCCAGTAGAGACTCGACAATTTCTAGAGCAGACAATTCGTTCATGTGCTGCTTGAAATAATTTTCGATCCAAGCTAGGTGGTGGGGAGCAACGGGAATCTGACTCCAGACCTGATACTCCGGTGGAACGTCCTCATAGCTTTCTTTTACTTTCTTGAAGAACCAGCAGGTGTATCCACCTTTATTAAGCCAATCAGAAACCTGGACGTAACGGAGAGGGGTCCATTTGGCCAACACTCGGGATGAGATTAACTTAACAACCTTATCCTCTTCTGCCTTGGAAATAAAGGATACCTGCCTCATGGCAGTTGTTACCCAGAAGGGGGAGGCGCTGAGGACGGGAAGCCAGTGCTGGAACAGGTAGATTTGAACCGGAACGATTTTTTGTGGCTCAATAATTTCTTCATAAACATTGCGCTGGATCCGGACCAAAAGATCATCCATTCCAGCCCTACCCTTCCGCTGCAGGACCAGATGTTTCTCTTTATGTTTTTCTCCAAAATATATCTTTGCAAGTGGAAGGAAACGACGGTCAAGCCAGACTTCATTTGTGTCTTTTGGGACGGTGACAACCAGGCTAAGCTCTTCGCTGTCCCAATGAGCTTTGGTTTCCTTGCTCCAGGTTTCTGGGATCGCAAGAGGGGTCTGTTTTAGATCCTCCAGGAGAGACAACCATACCTCGCTAGCGCGGGCGCTCATTATTTCGTTGTGGTTGTTTTGTCCGTTGCTGCTCATCGCCCTTCTTATCAATAAAAAAAACCGCACGACATTTCCATCAAAAGGAAAGCTCGTGCGGTACGACTTGACAGGCACAAAAATAAGTGTATAATTTTTTGTGTAAGTAAATTAGCTTTTCCGAAACCTCCCCCCTTGGCCGTCAAACCGTTGGGGAGTTTTTCTTTAAAGCTACTGTCCTCGAACGAGGCCCCTATTCAGTTGTAGTGATCTGCGCGACTGGAGCTTAACTAGCTAAGCAAATCAATCACGCCCTGTTATTCTGATTGATTCAAATGTATCATAAATATTCACAGAATCACTTGTAAAATGATACAAAACCAATTACAAACTGACCCTAAATTTCTTATAAGACGATTTGAAAACGTACCCACAGATACTGGTCACTCTCCAATAATAACATACACCTGGGGGATCCGCAACGCAAAGCATACCTGAACTGCTTAAATTACTTTTATCATCTCTACGGCCCGTTTTAATGCCTTCTGGTGTATATCAATAGGCCTAAAACAATATATTTTGGCCATTTTTGCATTTTAGTGACATTTTTAAGAAATCCCTGAATTTATAACCAAAAGGCAATAAATTCAGATCCAAAATATTCTGAAACTAAGCCCAGTGGTCGTGTGAAATATTCCGAAAAAAATATTCCAAAATATATTAAATATTTTACGATAAAATCAATTAGAATATAGTTGAACAGAAGTTCAGCAATTAATGTAAATTTATCAGCGCATTTGTCATTGATAAATCGAAAAGGACGCAGATATATGAAAATTCTTGCAGTAGCTTGTCAGAAGGGGGGCGTGGGAAAGTCTACCCTGGCGATCAATTTATCCGCAGCTTTCTCAATGATGGAAACTTTTCAAAATCCTGATAACCCGGGCAAAATCTTATTGGTCGACATGGACAAGCAGCACCATTCCAGCAAAACACTTTCTGAAGATTTGTTTGGATCTGGAAAAAGTGAAGCTGAAAATGAATTGACAACACTTAGTGATTGTTTGATGGGCCGAACCCCCCTGCCCCTGTACAGTATTGCCAAACAGTCCCACCTTCCAATAAACAATAAGGGCAAGAATCTTTATTATGTCCCTTCTTTTTATCAGGGAATGCAAGAAGCAGAGAACTTTCTCAGCTCTGACACTACTGGTCAGTTCCAGCTCGCGGACTTACTCAGCACCCTTGGAAACGAATATAAATATGTAGTGATCGACACCCCGCCGGATCTTTCCGTAATGACAGATAACGCCCTGGTCGCCGCTACACATGTTGTGGTTCCTATCGATTTGCAGGCGTTTAGTATGGACGCTCTTGTCCTGACACTGGAAAAAATAAAACAGATCAGTGACCACCCCAGATTTAACCCAGAGCTGAAACTTGCAGGTATTGTTCTAACAAAATGCAGCCTTCGCCACAATGAAGAAAGAGAATGGTTCAATGTAGTAAAGGAAGATTATGGCGATGATGTCCTTCCCCCCATAGCGCTGCGTGGCGATGTTCATTCAGCCCAGTCGCTGGGGCAGGATATATTTAGCTATAAACCTCCCCGGGATTCAGAGGCTGTTGCCTCTTCAAACTTGGCCACGCAGGAATATGCCGCAGTGGCAGAAGAAATTAAAAAAAGAATGGATCAATAAGCGTCCTCCGTAAACAATATTGGAGAAAACCCATGGCTAAAAAAACCCTAGATAAGGCACAAGCTCTAAAGAGAGCAAGGGCAACAGCAGCAACAGGATCAACAACTCAGCCGAAGAAGGTAACCGCTGCAGGACGTCGTGCTGCCGGCCGTATAACGGCTGTGCCCTTGAGCCAGGTTGTACTTGATCGTTATCAGCCCCGCCCCATTCTTCCGGTACAGGAAAAAATTCGCGACGCCTATTTCGCTGGAAAGGCTGATTGGAGATTGACAGCCAGCCAATGGCTGGAGCTCGCCAAAACCGACACCGGGATTGCTAAACAAGTTAAAGGGTTACTGGACATGGGGAGGAGCATTGGAGAGTTAAACCAGATCGAGCCCGCCACCGGGGCCTGGATAGAAACCAATTCGGGTGAATTTAAATTACTACTCTCAACGGGAGAGCGGCGTTATTGGAGCTTGGCCCTGACAGCCGCCGAGAAAAATAAGGGGGAGCCCCAGCTGGAAGTTCAGGAAATTCAAGTGGGAGAATTGAGCCTGGCCCGACAAATTATTGAAAACGAATCGGCAAAACCGCTTTCCGCGATTGGGAAAGCCCGGGCTATCGCCGGTTTAATCCTGGAAAAACTAGAGGATCTCCCGGCGGAACTAGACCGCAGCTCCGATCCCCCCCCTACTGATTATGAGTATTACAAAAGTGCCCTGGATTTGGAGGCGCTTACTGGAAGCAAATACATGCCCCGGGGAATGTGGGAAGAAGTTGGTGAGGTCTTAGGCATGGAACGGACCTATATGACATACCATCTGAACCTGCTGAAACTCCCAGAAGCATTGCAGTATATGGCCGACATCAATGAAATACCAGAAACCATCCTTCGGGAAGTTCTTAATTACCCTGCAGACCAATGGGAGAAAATTATTAAGCGGATCGCAAAACAGAACCTCACGGCGGCTGAAGTGAAGAAGATCCGCACCAGCAAAGGCAAGAAAACAAAGACTAAAGACTCCCCTGCTGCCAAGGCGGCAAGCAGGCTTCGTGCTTTTTGGAAAGCAACCAAGGGTATCAGCTCAAGCAAGGATATGGAGCAAGTGGCCACAGATTTTGCAGCCGGTCTGGATAAGAAAGAGATTCTGGCGGGAGCTGATGCCCTGGAATCCCTGGCAAAGAAACTTCGTTTAAGGGCAGGGGAATGAGCACCAGCTAAATGTGTAACTACAGTTACACATTCATACAAAGTCCCCGATCCACTTGCGGCGGGGACTTTTTTTGTTTAACTCAAGAAGGCAGATTAGTAGGCGGTATCTTCTTGTTATTCATAATCCCCGAGATTTAGTTCGTCAAGAAGTATGGTCATTGGGTTTATAAGCCTCTTTTTCTTTGCTATGTAATACAGCGCCACATTAATGGCGCTATCAGGATTATTCTCCTCAATCCAGGACATTATTTCTTCTTCTGATAATCCCCGTTCTTCAAGGGAAAGGATAATGGGGGTTACGTTTACCAGGTACTCCCTGCAAGATCTGATCATATATACCTCCCATCCATTTTTATAGCATATTTTCAAACCACCACAGGAAGGTATTCTTTTTAGCTTTGATAGCTTGATAATAGTAATAAAAAGTAAAAAAAGAGAATGAACTCAAATGTGTAACTATAGTTACACATTCGCTCTAATACCCCCGGGGCGTGGGACAAACAAGAAGTACGGACCGTATTGACCCAAAGACAACTGGCCCAAAATGAAACAGAGCTGGGAGGGAGAATTCTTCTGGTCCAACCAGTGGGCTGTTATCTCAACGGCGGCAAACAGTCTTATCGTCTAAGAGCCTCAACCTGGGCGAGGAGTTGATGAATGCGAAAAGGTTTGTCAAGACAGGCACTCGCGCCAGCTTGTATGTACTTTAACATTGTATCTGACTGGAGTTTCGCAATGAGAATAAGCACCGGAACGGTTTCCGTTTCCGGGACCGCACGCAGCTTTTGTAGGAACTGCATGCCGTCCGAATCTAGTAAAGGGACGTCCAACAGGATTAAATCAGGGGCATACTGTTTTACAGAGAAAAGGCCTGCACTGCCAGCTGGCGAAAAAAGGACGGTATGCCCTTCCCGAGAAAGGATAGACTGGAACAACTTTTGGGTATGAGGGTCGCTTTCAACTATGAGAATTTTCATTTAGATACATCCCTGTCAGTGGAGTGCGGGTGATACTGATAACAGGGATTAAAAGCGGATCAGCGATAGGAAAATTTACTGCCCCCCCCGTTTCGAGCAAGACACTCCTCTAGTATAAGTATAAAATTAAACACCCTGAAAAATCCTAACGAATTTGTTAGGAGATAGAGGTCTCGATCCTGGTACACGACAGTACTGCCAGAAAAAATTTGTCTCGCCAGGATTTTTAGCTGTTCTTGGGCTGTCTCGTTTCCGCGGTGATCTCCAGGGAGATGAAAAAGCTTTATGAATTGACAAGGAAAATTCACCCCTTCCTGCGTAATCACCGGGGAACGTGCTGCCTTGATCAGCAGCAAAAATGATAATTCCCAGGGACTGTGTGGCAAACAGTAAGAGAAGAGATCTGCTCGATAACCAACCCCACGCACAGTACAAATTATCCCGGGATGAGGCTACCGCCATGCTATACGCCAGGAATATTAAATGTGTAACTATAGTTACACTTTCATCCTAATACCCCCGGAGCACCTTTACGGGCGGCTTTGACTGGGACATCTCTCTTTCCCAGGGCGCGTGGTCCATAAGGTAGTGTAGCTTGTAATCCCCCACCCTTCTCCAGATCTTCCGTAGCGGTGCCATTCCCCCGTGTTTGTTGTAGTCCAAAGTTCCCTCTTTGTGAGAAAGCTGGTTCCACCAGGGATCCCCTTTTTCCAACACCAGCCTTTCTAGCAAAACAGTCCAGCCGTTGATACCGGCATCTTCCAGCATCTCAAGGATCTCTTTTTCCCTCCAGGGAGTTCCGTCAATGATCCAGACTTGAACCGGGTTCCCTGATAAGCTGCGCCAGATCCTGCCATATTTTTTCATTCTATTTGAAAGGCGCGGTATAGGATTGGTTGCCCGGTCCACCTCCAGAAGAACCCTTGCTTCAGAAAAAGTAATCTTTGGATCATGAACGTGTCCATCTCTCCAGGTCCTTCTCCAGAAACCCAACTCAATCATAGCATCGGGAATTGTCCATTCAATCTTCCCGGATGCCAGATCCTGAAAGTAGATGCGTTTACCAACGATAGTGTCTAAATATACATCCACTCCGCCGTGTTCTTTCTGTAGGCGCCAGGCATTATCAAGCAGCCCAAACACAAACTGTTGTACCAACTTTGTGTGATCCTTGATATAAGATAGAGCTCCTTCAGAATAGGTTATTCCAATTTTCCTGGCTTGTTTCTGGGGCC
>CAYORF010000126.1:0-7312 GCA_964406305.1 uncultured Anaerolineales bacterium
CTTTAGATTGGAAGAACTATAACACAAAGACAATAAGACGAGGGGATGGTTGCCCGAATATTGTTTTGGAACAGATCGGGGTCAACCCACTCAGCTCCCGTGTCCACAGCGCAGATTTGATCTTAGAATAAATTCTTTGATAGAATCATCATAAGATGACAAATGTAAATCAAATTAAAAACAAAATTGAACAGATCTTCCCGGATTTTGACATCAGCCTGTTTGATAAATTCACGATCAATACCCTGATCAATAATCTAGCGGAAGATCTGGCAGAAGCCCCGCCAAACACGCCAATCGAGAATCTAATTGAGATCGGAGATGTCACCAGTCTTGCAACTCTCCCCCCTGATTTAATATTAAATGGTGAGATTAGAGCCAAACAGGAAGGGATCATAGCTGGGCTACCTGTCGCAGCCTTTTTCTTCCTGCTAACCAATCCCCAATCAGAGATCACCCCGTGCATCATAGATGGCAGTCAGGTCAAACATGGGGAGCTGGCCTTGGCCGTTGTCGGAAACGGGCGCAAATTATTGGCCGCAGAGCGTACCGCCCTCAATTACTTATGTCACCTCTCTGGTGTCGCCACATTGACAAAGCAATTCGTCGATCAAGTAATTGGCACGAAAGCAAAACTCTTCGACACCCGCAAAACCATCCCTGGACTCCGCAAATTTGACAAGTACGCTGTCCTGATGGGCCGTGGAACCAATCATCGGATGGGGCTGTTCGACATGGTCCTGATCAAGGACAATCACATCGATGGCGCTGGTGGAATTTCACATGCTGTCGAGCAGGTTAGAGAAGAATTTGGAAATAAATACCTGATCGAAGTAGAAGCCAAAAACCTGCAGGAACTGCAGATCGCCCTCGAACTCAATGTAGATCGCATCATGCTCGACAACATGAGCATAGATATGATGAGAAAAGCAGTTGAGATCACAGATGGAAAGATCCCACTGGAAGCATCCGGGAATGTCAATCTCAAAATCATTAAACAGATCGCTGAGTGCGGCGTAGATTATATTTCTGTTGGCGTACTGACCCATTCAGCACCAACCTTTGACTTGAGTATGCGTATCAAAGAACAAGGATAAAATAATGAACAAGAATCAGTTATACGAACAGATGCATCAGAAACTCCACAACATCGTCCCGGAAGTCGAACTGCGCTACAAAGCAGAACTGGCCTATGAGATCATTCAACTCAAGAGAGAAAAGAACGCCCTCATTCTTGGACACAACTATATGGAACCAGCTCTGTTTCACTCTATCCCCGATTTCACAGGCGATTCCTTAGAATTAAGCCGCATTGCTGCCGAGGCAGAACAAGACATCATTGTCTTCTGTGGGGTTGAGTTCATGGCTGAAACGGCCAAGATCCTCAACCCAAATAAGAAGGTGCTCATCCCTTCAAACAATGCGGGGTGCTCACTGGCTGATAGTATCACCGCTGATGATGTTCGCGAACTGCGCATTAAATTCCCGGGAATTCCAATTGTTGCATATATTAACACCTATGCTGACGTCAAAGCAGAGATAGATATCTGCTGCACGTCCGGCAATGCCAACGCAGTAGTTGAATCACTCAACTCGGACACGGTCATCTTCCTGCCAGATGAATATCTGGCAAAGAATGTCGCCAAGGACACAGGCAAACACATCATCATTCCTGAAATGGTTAATAATCAGCTCCAAGTACCTGAGAATGATGGTTTTGAGATGATAGGCTGGAAGGGCCGTTGCGAGGTTCATGAGAAGTTTACAGTCTCTGACATTAACGATGTCCGAGCACAATTCCCGGATGTAGTCATCGTCACACACCCGGAATCCAGCCCCGAAGTTGTCGCCGCATCAGATTTTTCTGGCAGCACCAGAAGCATGATAGAATTCGTCAAGAACAACGACGCACCGCATTTCCTAATCCTGACTGATTGCTCAATGGGAGATAACATCGCTGCTGAATATCCTGACAAAGACCTGTTACGCCTATGTAGTGTCCGCTGCCTCTATATGAATACCATCACCCTCGAAGGCACACTCAAAGCCCTGCAGGAAGAAATTTTCGAAGTACAAGTACCTGAAGAGATTCGAGTCAGAGCGCTGCGTTCTGTTCAGCGCATGATCGAGATCGGATAATAAGATGCAAACAGATGTATTGATCATTGGCTGTGGGATGGCAGGCGCTGTCGCAGCCCTGACCTTGGCAGAAGACAACCAGCGACAGATAACTGTTATCACTAGAGCAAAAACCCCAACTGAATCAAATACTTATTATGCGCAGGGGGGGATCATTGGGGGATCCACCGAAAATGACCCTGAAGAATTAATTGCAGATATCCTTAACGCTGGAGCCGGTATTTCACATCTCCCCGCTGTCGAATTACTGGCAAAAGAAGGCCCCGTTCTCCTCCAAAAGATCCTGATCGATAACGCTCAAGTTCCTTTTGATAGAGATGAAAACGGGGAATTGAATTATGCTCTGGAAGGTGCTCATTCTAACCCCCGAATTCTGCATGTAGCGGATATGACTGGTCGGGCGATCATGCATTCTATGTATAAGAAGCTCGCAAAATTACCCAATATCCAAATCCTGACAGAACATACAGCAATCGACCTAATCACCTTCCCCCACCACTCAACAGACCCCTGTAAGGTTTATGAAGATCCGGTTTGTCTTGGGGCATATGTCTTTGATCAAATAAATAAAGAAGTGCTCCAGATCACAGCCGGTTCAACCATCCTTGCTACTGGTGGGCTTGGTCAGATATTCCTTAACACCAGTAATCCAGTAGGTTCTCGTGGAGATGGGCTTGCGATGGCATCCCGCGCTAGAGTGCGGATTATAAATTCGGAATATATCCAATTCCACCCTACGTCTTTCAGCAAACTCGGCTCAGACAATTTCCTAATCAGTGAAGCAGTCCGTGGTGAAGGTGCGGTCCTCTTGACTCCTGAGGGGGATGCTTTCATGGAGCATTATGCTCCCAAATGGAAAGACCTCGCCCCCAGAGATGTGGTTGCCCGAGCAATTTATATTGAAATGCTCAATAATGATTACCCGCACGCATATCTTGATCTGGCAACATATAAAAAGCCAGACGAGATCAGACAGCGTTTCCCGCAGATCTACCAGCACTGCTTAAATGAAGGTGTTGATATCACAAAAGAGTCGATCCCAGTTGTCCCAGCCGCGCATTATTTCTGCGGTGGATTACAAGTAGACCTGAATGGACGCACATCCTTGAATGGCTTATTTGCTATTGGTGAAGTTTCATGTACCGGTATTCACGGCGCAAACCGCCTGGCAAGTTCATCACTATTGGAATGTTTGGTATGGGGTTATAGGGCAGCTCAGGATATTAGCAAGAATGGTAATAGTCAAATCGGAGATCGATCAGAGATACCGGAATGGTCCAGCGCTGGTATGAGATACGACCCCGACCCAGCTTTGATCCACGGCGATATGCAAACTATCAGGAACCTGATGTGGCATTATGTTGGTTTGATCCGCAATAGTTATCGAATCAATCGCGCCATCCGTGACCTCAGGTATCTGCGCTGGGAGATCGAGAGCTTCTACCGTAAAACAAGATTGAGCGATGACCTGATCGGGTTACGCAATATGATCCAGGCCGCATCCGTAATCACATTTGCTGCCAGCCGAAATCGAGAATCACGCGGCAGTCATTACAGAGAAGATAGTATCTAAAAGAGGAGAATCATGCAAAGTCTAAACGCGAATTTCTAAAAGGAATTGAATGGAATAAGTTCCAGGAACTTGAAACAGACCAGCAAAAAGGTCTTCCTAGGCTCAATATACAGAAACCATATCCAGAAGGCACATTGCTGATCGATCTGGTCTCACCAAACGAGTTCAGTCTAAAAAAAACTCAATCATAGATGTGATCGGAAGCCGTCGCACCCACCGCCCATATAAGGGTACTGTGCACTGATAATTCTCGTACTCATACTGGTGCTTGAGCCAACTGTTTCTGCGAGAAAATATATCGAGACCAGCGATCGTCAACGGACGGACGCTTTTAAACCCACCGACTGCAGCGCGTTCAAGATTTCCCCAGTTTCCTGTAAAAACCTCGCATCGAAATTCTTTATTACATTAATAATTTTTCTGAGCTCATTTGATCTAAAAACTGTCTTATCAAGAAAATATCTTTTTATCTTTTCAATAGAATTTTGTAATTCGTTGAAATGATGGAGTTGGGAGTCAATTTGATTTTGAAGATATTCAATGTTTTTGCTTTGTTTGATGTGTGATCGCTCAAATGCATTTTCTAAAGCATTAATAGCCTTTTTTTTGTTATTATTGCTAGGTCTCAAGAGGCTTATACTACACCAGCTTACCTCTTTCAACCTTCAAAGTTGCACTTACGAATTGAATCTAGCCGTATATTTACGCACGAAAATGGGAGATACTTATATTCCGGTGCTAAGGATAAGAATATAACAGATTGCTCTATGGTTTTTGATGATAATTTTGGTTTGGTATTTCTGAGAGATGATCTTAGTGATATCCTTAACTGTGAACCATAACAAGCGATTAATCTATTGAGGTATTTTATTCACCAATAGATTAGTTATTGGCCCCTACCGCAAAGAGGAGGGTACCATGTCAAAATCTCCCGTTTCAGCCAAGAAAGTAACCACATCTACATTCCGCGCTAAAAAAGTGCGTGGGGATCCTATCACTATGTTAACTGCTTATGACTATCTTACGGCAAGGGCAGTTGACTTGTCCGGGATTGATTCCATTCTGGTGGGTGATTCCCTGGGGATGGTGATTCTGGGATATGAAAATACACTGCCAGTCACCATGGCGGATATGATTCATCACTGCCGGGCAGTCTCGCGGGGAGCCTCAAGGGCGCTATTGATCGGGGATATGCCTTTTATGTCATATCAGGTCAGCTCCCGTGAAGCAGTCAGGAATGCTGGACGATTCCTCCAGGAAGCCGGTATGGATGCTGTAAAGCTGGAGGGTGGCAGGGAGCGCCTGGAGGCTATCCAGGCAATTGTTGGTTCCGGGATTCCAGTCCTGGGTCACCTGGGACTGACCCCTCAAAGTGTTCACCAGCTGGGAGGTTATAAAGCTCAGGGCACCACTGCAACTGCGGCGCGCCGCCTGCTGGAGGATGCCATACTTCTGGAGGATTCCGGCTGTTTTGGCATTGTCCTGGAATCTGTTCCAGCCAGAGTTGCGGAATATATCTCCACCCGTTTGTCCGTACCTACCATTGGCATTGGGGCAGGAGGGGGATGTGATGGCCAGGTGCTGGTTACTCACGATCTACTGGGTTTGTTTGATAAATTCACACCGAAATTTGTCAAGAAGTACGCGGATCTCCATAAACATGTCGATGCGGCCCTGGCTGCCTACAAGAAAGAAGTTGAAGATGGCGTTTTTCCTGGGCCGGACCACTCTTTTTCGATCCCGAATGAGGAATGGCAGCTGTTCCTGGAAGAAGATGGAGTTTCCTGATCAATGGCGGAAATTACTATCATCGGGACTGGTGCAATGGCACTCTACTTTGGCGGCCGCTTGGCTGCCGCCGGAGAGGTAGTGCGTTTACTGGGTAGCTGGCAGGAAGGCATCGATGCCATAAATCGAAAAGGCATTTGTGTGGTGAGCAGTGCTGGAAAAAGATATTTTCCAGCAGAGGCTTCAGCGGATCCAGGGAAATTCCCTTCTACACACATGGCATTGGTGTTAGTAAAATCCTGGCAAACCAAGGGGGCAGCCAGGCTTCTGGCAGAGGTGCTGCATCCGGACGGGATTGTTTTAACCCTTCAGAATGGATTGGGGAATGCAGAAATATTGACTGCCGAATTTGGAGAAGAACAGGTCGCCCAGGGGGTGACCACCTATGGTGCAACAGTGCAGGGTCCGGGAACCGTTTGTCCCGGCGGGGAAGGTGTGATCTCTGTCCAGCAGCACCCCAAACTGGCTCCGCTTATCCAGACACTGCGGCACTGTGACCTAGAGGTGCAAGAAGTTTCTGATATAACCAGTATATTGTGGAGCAAACTGGTCATTAACGTGGCGATTAATCCCCTGACCGGAATTTTGGGAGTGAAAAATGGCAGCCTGCTCGACAGTCCTGCTGCCACAAAGATTATGGGATTGGCAGCCAGGGAAGCGGCTGAAGTTGCCAGTGTTATGGGTATCAAGCTCAATATCAAGGATCCCGGCCGGAAAGCGGAACGGGTCGCAGCAGCTACAGCGGAAAATCTGTCCTCCTTGCTGCAGGATATCCGGCGCAACGCCCCAACTGAAATTGATAGCCTTTGCGGTTCGGTTGTCCGGTCAGGGAGAATGGTGGATCTGCCAACCCCAGTAAATGAGATATTGATGTTAATGATTCAGGCTAAAGAAGATTTTTACAAGGAAAGCCAACTATGAAAATCGTGAAAACAACATCTGACTTAAATACAAAACTGGACGGGTTGGATCGGACGCTGGGTTTTGTGCCGACAATGGGATACCTTCATGAGGGCCATCTCTCTCTGGTGCGCAAGGCCCGGGAAGAAAATACCACAGTGGCTGTCAGTATTTTCGCAAATCCGACTCAATTTGCGCCAGATGAAGACCTGGCGAGCTATCCGCAAGATATCGACCGGGATCTTGAGTTATTAACTGGTGAGGGAGTGGATCTGGTCTGGATCCCTACTGTGGAGACCATGTACCCGGATGGCTACCAAACATGGGTTGAGATGGATCATTTATCTTCTATCCTGGAAGGATCATACCGGCCAACACATTTCCGGGGGGTTGCTACTGTGGTAGCCAAGCTTTTTAATGCGGTAAGTCCAGATAAGGCTTACTTCGGGCAGAAAGATGCCCAGCAGGCAGCAGTTATTAAGAAGATGGTCCGCGAATTGAATTTCCGAATTGAAATTGTAGTTTGTCCGATCGTGCGTGAACCTGACGGAGTTGCAATGTCCAGCCGGAATACATATTTGGACGAAGAAGAAAGGCTGGCAGCCAGATGCCTTTCGAGAGGTTTGTTCCTGGTGCGTGATGCATTCCAGAAGGGAGAAAGAAGGGCAGAGGTATTAAAGACGATTGTCAATAATGAGGTTGTTCATGAACCGCTGGCCAGGCTCCAGTATGTCTCCTGCGCTGATCTAACTTCCTTGGCGGAGCTTGAAAACGAAGTCCAGGCATGCCTGATCTCGATGGCAGTATTTGTGGGCAAAACTAGATTGATCGATAATCTTATATTAGGGAAGTGAGCATGTTGTCAGTTTGCAGGCTAAAATGTACCAGTAGATTGCACCAAGAATGTACCGG
>CAYORF010000127.1:0-7241 GCA_964406305.1 uncultured Anaerolineales bacterium
AAGTATTAGATGACCTGAATGAGCCAGGTCATACATGGATATATTGTTGATGAGCTGGCTTATGCTATTGGATGAACCATAATTCTTCCAGATATCTCCCGTCCCAAGGATATTTCTTTACCGTCTATTTCGACGGTGAAAGGGCCGTTATAGGGGGCCTCGTCAACGATCTTTAATCTTGTACCCGGCAGCATCCCTCTTTCCTCCAGGTACTCACAAAGGATCAGCTCTGGCTGATCGATCCGAATGATTTCAACTTCCACCTCACAGCTGATCTCGTTGAGCGGGAAAGCTGGGGGAATCTCTACGTTGCCGTTAGCGTCAGGGATAGGGTGTCCATGAGGGCAGATGGTTGGATTACCTAGAAATACCGCCAGGGCTTCTGTTACTGCTGCATCGGTGGCATGCTCCAGCCGGCAGGAGACATCATATACCTGGGACCAGGGGATCTCGAGGTGATCCGCCAGGAATCGTCCCCATAGACGCTGCCGCCGAATAACTATCAAAGCTTTGTGTTGTCCAGTATCGGTCAATACGACTCCCTTGTAGGGAGTGTGAACGATCAATTGGCCAGTTTCCAACCGTTTAACCATTTCTGTTGCGGATACAGGGGAAACCCCCATGCGTTTAGCGAGCAGAGATACCGCAACCGGTTCTTCTCCGTCCGCAATTTCATAAATTGATTTTAAATACATTTCCCTGCTCTCAGATTCTGGCATGGGTTATCCTTATTTCTGATATTGTCTTTGATTATAATCCTGAAATATTGATTTATTATAGGACTACCATAAACTTGAAGTTTTAGTCTCTTTGGAGTTGATTAATTGGTTTTCCTATTAAAGATGATTTGCCTGATTATCTGGGCCTTTCATTCTGGTATGATTTGAGTGTAGTAGTTATCAATTCTTGTAAGAAAAATATGAAAAAAGTGTCCTTTTCCCTGCTGATTTGCCTGGTGCTGCTCCTGGTTCTTCCTGTGTCAGCACTGGCTCATCCAGCGGATATGTATTACCACACCCATACGGTCAGACTCTCTCCGGAGGGCATTTTTATCACCTGGCAGATCGTTCCGGGCCCGATGATCGCTCAGAGTATCTGGTTTGATGTGGATAAAGACCAGGATGACCTGGTATCAGAAGCAGAAGCGGCAGATTGGGTGAATTCCATATTAATGACATTTAGTGTTGGTTTGGGTGAGAAATCCCTCTCTCTGGAACTGGAATCTGTTGATTGGCCTTCAACTGTGGATACTCTTTTCAGTGGAGAGGAACCGATCATCATTTACCTTTTTGCTGAATGGTCGGAAGAAATCCAAGCGGATGTTCTGGTCTCTCTTCATAACCGCTACAACCCTAAAAGCAGCTTGAGTTGGTTTGAGATTCAGACAGAAGGCGGCCTGAGTTTTGAAATTCCTAACCAGAACAGCGGGAATTTGGACATCCTGGTTAGTTCAGAATCAGGGGAAAGCGAAACTGCCCGTCTGTCAGGGTGGGAGAGCGGCTCACCTACCATCCCCTGGGTGGTGGAATCAATCGGCCTGGGAGGTCTGGCTGAAGAGGCAGCGGCAGAATCCCAGATATCTCCGGCAGCTGGTTCCGGACCGGCATCCATCCTGGAAGGGTTGATCAAAAAGCAGGAAAGCTCCTTTACCTTTATACTGGGCGCTTTATTCCTGGCTGCTCTCTTGGGTGCGCTGCATGCCCTAAGTCCTGGACATGGAAAAACAATTGTAGCTGCATACCTGGTTGGCTCGCAGGGAAAAGCCTATCACGCTATTGCCCTGGGTGGAATTGTCACCCTGGTTCATACGGGCTCGGTATTTCTATTAGGTATATTGACCTTGACTGCGTCCCGCTATTTTCTGGCAGCGGATGTCTTTCCTGTGTTGGAGCTGGTCTCGGGGTTGTTGATATTCGTGCTTGGCATTGGTTTGCTCTATCCCCGATTAAAACTCTGGTTCCAGGATATCCAGCAGAAACGCAAAGTGAAGATAGTTGAGATTGATCCGGGCAAGGATTCATTGACCATTGAAAAACGTTTGATGATCGACCAGCCAATTGAAGAAATTGGCCCCGCGCACAGTCATGATCCTTCTGGTCTGGGCTCGATTCCGCGGGGGCCATCCGTGGGCAGACCGCTCGAGAATATTCGCTGGCGAAATTTGATCCCGCTTGCGATCAGCGGGGGGCTGGTGCCCTGTCCGGACGCGATCGCTATCCTCCTGGTGGCAGCAGCTATCAACCGGATCGCTTTTGGATTGAGCTTGATCATTTCTTTCAGTTTTGGTTTAGCGGTCATTCTGATTGCCATAGGCCTGTTAATTGTGCAGGGAAAAAGGCTTTTTAAACGGCTGAAGTGGTTTAACAAGGCTGCTTTGATCATGCCGATTATCAGTGCTGTGATCGTCTTGGTCGCTGGGGCCTGGCTGTCGGTTAGCGCTCTTCGGAATATTTCAGAATTTCCCGGTTCAGCTCCTGAAGCTCAAGTATCCGCTCAATTTAACTTGAAAGAAACTGATGTCCTCTTTACTGCCCTGGATGAAAATGATCAATCTCAGCTGTTCCTGATCCCGGCGAATGGAGGAACCCCTCTCGCTCTCTCAGAAGGGATCAATATCTGGTACTTTGCAGCTGCGCCAGATCACAGCAAAGTGGTGTACGCGGGGGGTAATGATAAGAATGGATCCGAAATATGGAAATGGGATCCAGAAACATCTCAGAATGAACTGGTCCTGGAATGTGCCAATGCCTACTGCTCAGAGATTGCCTGGTCACCCGATGGACAGGGATTCCTTTATAGCCGGCTCGAATTTGATCCGGAGACCAATCCAGCTAATGTTCAGACCGTCTGGTGGCTGGATCTCGATACTTTGGAGTCAGCTCCTCTCTTCCAGGATGCGCTGACACCAGGTTTCAGTGCTCGTTGGTCACCGGATGGGAAATGGCTTAGTTATACTTCCATCAATCCTTTGGAAATTAAGATCTACCAGATGGAGACTGGGGGCAGTCAGGTCCTGCCCAATGCCCTGGGATATCCTGCGGTCTGGTCACCGAACAGTGAGAACGTGATTCTGCAGGACCTGGAATTGGTGGAAAGCGGTTATCTGAACAAACTCTTTTCTTATTCTGTATCGGAAGATTGGTTGACCATGCTGGCCTATGACCAGATGTTCGATGAATCCTACCCAGCCTGGTCCCCGGATGGGGAGTGGCTGGCTGTAGTGCGCCGGGCCTGGGTGGAGGGTATTCCGGAAGAAGGCAACCAATTGTGGGTGATGCGTCCCGATGGCACTGAAGCCAATCAATACACGGACGAAGAGAAACATACCTTTGGTCAGCCATCCTGGTCATCGGATAGCCGCTACCTTCTATTCGATTACCGGGCTGTTGAGGATGGGCAGATCAACTCAGGGATAAAAATTCTTGACCTAAAGACTGGCCGTATCTCTAATCTGATAGCTCCTGGCAGCCGTCCGGCCTGGTTAGAATAAATAAAACGATCTTGTATCTAACCACAGGGACTGAGTCCTTCAAAAAGGACTCAGTCCCTTGTGTATTAATATGTGAAGCTTGGCACAAAAAAAGTTTTATGGTATACCTTATAAATAATTATAAGACACGTTTAGAAATGTAATCCGGAAGATGGAACGAAGGGATCTATGCCTGTTACTACATTAGATAAGTTGGTTCCCGGAGAATCGGGAAGGATAATTAAAGTAAGTGGAAGAGGAGCTATTCGGCGCCGGCTGTTGGATATGGGGTTAACGACTGGAGCTGTGATAGATATGGTTAAGCTATCCCCTTTGGGTGATCCGGTTGAGTACAGGCTGCGCGGGTATCATCTCACCCTGAGAAAATCTGAAGCGAAGACAATTGAAGTGGAACTGACATCCGATGTGATCCCAATGAGAGGAAGGGGACGATTTTCTATATCGGGCTTGACATTAGGGAGATGTAGATCCGGGCAGAAAGTTGAGATTATCAGGACCAGGGGAGGCAGACGGTTTCACAATAGGATTGAGGAACTTGGTTTAAAACCCGGCTCTGAAGTTCATATCATTCAGAATGAGTTCCCGGGTCCTCTGATCATTTCTATAAACGGCGGAAAGAGATTGGTCCTTGGCAAAGGAATGGCCATGCATATTATGGTTAAACCTTCCTGACCAAGCCTGGAGAAGATTATTATCATGACAAAGACCATCGCCCTGGCAGGCAATCCTAATGTAGGGAAAAGCACACTTTTTAATGCTCTGACAGATTCCCATCAGCATGTTGGAAATTGGCCAGGAAAGACAGTTGAGAAGAAAGATGGCCTGCTACGGATTGGAGACCAGGAGATCCTGGTTGTGGATTTACCGGGAACTTACAGCCTGACAGCCTACTCGATCGAAGAGATCATCACCCGCGATTATATTGTTAATGAAAAACCCACCGCCGTGGTCGCGGTTGTTAATGCCGCTAATCTGGACCGAAATCTTTATCTTGTCACCCAGTTGATCGAATTGGATATCCCGGTCATTGTGGCTTTAAATATGACTGATGTCGCAAGAAGACGAGGTCTGGCTATCTCATTAAAGGGATTATCAGAGCGCCTGGGTGGGATCCCGGTTGTGGAGACAGTGGGAAACCGCAGTGAAGGTTTGGAAGATCTGACAAAAGCCATCGAAATGGTTATCAAGCATCCTTATATCGGGAATGTCCAGACCACCTTCAGTGGTATTGTTCAGGAGGAGATAGCGAGCCTCAAGGTAATGATTGAAGGCCAAGAGCAACTCAAGGAAACCTACCGTCCTGGTTGGCTGGCTACCAAGCTCCTTGAAAATGATCAGGATGTGATTGCTAAACTAAAAACTTTAGAAGTGGGGGAATTGCTAGAGTCAGCCCAGGCTGCCAGAGTGCGAATAGAAAATCAAACCGGGGAAGATCCAGAGATCCTTATTGCTGATCAGCGCTACCAATTTGTGGACAAGATTATTGATTCTGCGGTGGAGCGTCCCCGGGAAACTGCCATCACCCGCTCGGAGATGATCGATAATGTTGTCACTCACAAGATCTGGGGCCTGCCGATCTTTATGTTATTGATGTGGTTGGTTTTTCAGTTCACATCCAATGTTAGCGGCCCGTTCCTGGATTGGGTGGATGTGTTTATCAACGAATTCATTCTTAAGTGGACAGTTTGGGTCCTGGAACTTATGGGGTTGGGAAATTCTTGGTTCAGCTCCTTGATCACCGACGGTGTCATCGCTGGAGTTGGAGGGGTGCTGGTCTTTGTACCTGTTTTGCTCTTCCTTTATCTGGCTCTGGGAATAATGGAGGATTCTGGCTACATGTCCCGGGCTGCTTTTGTGATGGACCGCGTGATGCGCTGGATGGGACTACACGGGAAAAGCTTCCTGCCCATGATCATCGGATTTGGTTGCACGGTCCCGGCAGTTTATGCCACCAGGACCTTAGAGAATGAAAAAGACCGTAAACTGACGGCTTTTCTGGCAACCTTTATGAGTTGCGGGGCCAGACTGCCGGTATACGTTGTATTCGGGGCTGCATTTTTTGGGACAGCATCAGGCACATTGGTATTTGCCATGTATTTGTTAGGTATTGTTGTAGCCCTGATCACTGGCTTTGTGATGAAAAATACTGTTTATAAAAGCCAACCCCCCGCGCCATTTGTAATGGAACTGCCTCCCTACCGCATCCCCCATCTCAAAGATGTCTGGCAGCAAATGTGGGAACGTACTCACGGCTTTTTGGTGAAGTCAGGGACGGTAATCCTGGGAGTTTCAGTCGCCCTGTGGCTGTTAATGGCTATCCCTGCCCATCAGGAAACAGGTCTATTTAATCAAGTTGACGCGGGTGACAGCCTTTTCGGGCGCGTCAGCGGTCTTTTAGCTCCGGTATTCAAACCTGCGGGATTTGGGTCCTGGCAGACAACTGGCTCGTTGGTGACTGGTATTCTGGCCAAGGAAGTCATAGTGAGTACCATGAGCCAGATCTATGCCGGGGAAACTGAGCTGGTTGGAGATATGACAACTTCCTTCAGGGAGGATCTGGTTTCAGTGGGAACAGGTTTTGGCAAGGCTGCCCTTCTGACAATCCAGGAGACCATAAATATCATTCCCCGCACGGTTAATCTGATCCCATTCGTAGATCTGGGAGAGCTGTATTTCTTCCCTTCAGAGAGTGAGGTAGTGGACTACACTCGTCTTGAAGAGTCATTGCTGACAGCTTTTTCCCGGACTGCTGGCTCACCTGAGGCAGGGGCAATTGCCGCAGTTTCATTTAATGTCTTTGTTTTGCTCTATATACCCTGTGTTGCGGCAGTATCAGCCATGCGCCAGGAATTCGGAAGGCGCTGGATGTGGGCTCAAATCTCCTACACCTTAATAATAGCCTGGTCGGCGGCTGTGCTGGTATTCCAGGTGGGAAAGTTGATACTCCTCTAAAGAGAAATTGATGAAGACCAGTAAATTAAGCAACCTTCTGACGAAAATTGAAGAATCATCTGGAGCTTTTTCTATCCAGGCTTTGGCGCGGGAACTGGACCTCACACCCGAACGGGTGAAAAGCATGTTGGAATACTGGATCCGGAAGGGAAAGATACAATCTTCGACTAAATTGACTGAGTGTGGAAGTTGCTCAAGCCAGGGAGATTGCCCCTTTGTGCTGGAGATGCCCCGGACCTATGAGCTAGTGACGGGCCAGGACCATCAATCTGATCCGGATTCTCACATTATTTGCACTCACAATTAGTGTCATCTGGAATTGTCAAAAACCGCCATCTTTTTGATGGCGGTTTTTTGTTTAATCAAATGAAAAATAATGATTAAAGTTAGACTATATCGAATCCCTTGACATTCCTTAATTTATCTATATAATTAAGCGAGCTTAACTATTAACTAAGGTGAAGTATGTCCTCTCGAAATCCGTTTTATTCCATATTCCATGAGTGGATGGAATTATTTATGCACCGCTCCATGCACGGGTATATCCATTATGCCCGTGAAAAAAACCTGTCGAGGTCAATGATCGGCACCCTATTTCATCTCAGCCATCGCGACCATGCAGGTGTCACGGATTTGGGGGAACACCTGGGTGTCAGCAGCGCTGCTGCCAGCCAGATGCTGGAGCACCTGGCAGAAGAAGGGCTCATCCAGCGCACAGAAGATCCTGATGACCGCCGGATGAAAAAAATCTCTCTGACAGAAAAAGGTTACCAGGTTAAGAAGGATAGTGTCAGCGCCA
>CAYORF010000128.1:0-7213 GCA_964406305.1 uncultured Anaerolineales bacterium
TTTATTATACGAGAGGTGTTTTTATTTCGTGTCCTGTTTATGGGGTTCAGTCCATAATCAATCCGGGCTTTTTATATCTTGGATTGAAGTGATAAAATATCTATGTAAAATATATTACTAGGATTTGGCAACCTATGGCCAATAAAGAAGAATTTAACTTTGTAGAACCCAGAGAAACCGTGGAAATTCACCTATCCAATGGCGAGGTGATCTCTGGTCCCCGGGGCGGAACACTCGAAGAGTATATTGC
Organism: uncultured Anaerolineales bacterium; assembly: GCA_964406305.1. Taxonomy (GTDB): domain Bacteria; phylum Chloroflexota; class Anaerolineae; order Anaerolineales; family UBA11858; genus B10-G9. Next base: position 251 of record CAYORF010000128.1, read on the forward strand.
CCTTCTTGAAGAAAGAGGGACCCCTCCAATCGTTGGTGCTGTAGTTAATGGCAAATTGACAGAGCTCTCTTATCCTGTGATGATGGATGTAGAAGTACATCCAGTCACCATGGAAAGCTCTGACGGTATGCGTTTTTATCGCCGGTCATTGACCTTCCTTCTGGAAAACGCATTCAGTGATCTATTCCAAGATGCTATCTTAACCGTGGATCATTCAGTGACATCCGGTGGCTATTTTTGTCAGGTATATCGCCGGGCTCCTCTCAACAAAGAGGAATTGGAACAGCTCGAGAATCGTATGAGAGAGCTTGTAAATGCCAATATCAAATTCGAACGTATGCGTATCACACTTCAAGAAGGTATAGAGTATTTCGAGAAAAAAGGCTATAAAGATAAAGTCCAATTATTAGCCCACAGAAAGAAAGATTACCTGACGCTTTATAGGCTCGGAGATCGGATGGACTATCATCATGGATACATGGTCCCATCAACTGGATACCTAAAATGGTTTGACCTCGTCATGATGGAAGACGGTTTTATCATTCGATATCCCCGCCGAAAGAACCCTATCGTTCTCCAGCCGGTACCTAAATATTTCACTCTGCTAAATGTATTTAAACGTTATGGCAACTGGCTGCACCGCTTGGGCATTGACAGTGTGGGAGCATTAAATGATTCTATTGATCAGGGTCATATCCGTAAATTGATCCTGGTTTCTGAAGCATTACATGAACAACATATCGCTGAAATTGCCGCTCAGATAGAAGACAAAGCCAAAGATATCAATGTCATCTTAATCGCAGGACCTTCTTCCTCTGGGAAGACAACCTTCTCAAAACGCTTGTCAATCCAACTCCTGGCGAGAGGGATTTCTCCTTTCCCATTGGAAATGGACAAGTACTTTGTGGATAGAGAGCATACTCCCCGTGATGAATACGGTGAATGGAACTTTGAATCCTTAGAAGCAGTCAACCGTAAAAAACTGTCTGATGATATCCAACGCTTGATCTCTGGAGAAACGGTCCAGCTCCCGCATTACGATTTTCAAACCGGTGAAAGCAGAAAAGGAGATACTGTCCAACTGCGACCAGGCCAGATCATCATTCTAGAAGGAATCCACGGGCTTAACCCTGAATTGCTTCCAGAATTCCCCCAATCCTGCACATATCGTATCTATGTCTCTGCTTTAACTCAGCTCAACCTGGACCGCCACAATCGCGTTTCCACTACCGATACACGGCTAATTCGCAGGATTGTCCGGGATGCAAATCAACGTGGCTATTCTGCCATGGAAACTATCAGACGCTGGGAATCTGTCCGGCGGGGAGAAAAGCAATTTATATTCCCCTACCAGGATAACGCCGATGCCATGTTCAACTCAGCTCTGGTATACGAAATGGCTGCACTCAAACCTGTAGTTGAACCGATTCTCCGCCAGGTTCCATCGGATTCAATAGAACGGATCGAAGCTAAACGGTTGCTAGCATTCCTGGAGTGGTTCCTGCCACTGGATATCGAAATGATTCCTGATAACTCCATCCTGAGAGAATTCATAGGTGGATCCAATTTGAAAGATTTCAACCTTTGGGAGCAATAAGAAAAAGATCACATAACTAATAATAAAAAAAGGCGTTAGATATTATATCTAACGCCTTTATATTTCAGATCACTTGTCTATAAGCGGGGAAATCTGCGTAGAATTGTCGCAGTATCGGGTAGCGCCACTCGCTCCCCATAACTAAGATCGGTCAACTCACTTCCTTTCCGTTTCTCGACATCCTGATAGATATTCAACAAAGTGCCCTTTTTGGCATATCGTTTATTAACGTACGCCTGCCCCAAGAAATATCCTTCAGAATCATTGGCACAGCTCGTAACCTTGCCGATCACCCTGCCCTGTTCATCCATCACCGGGTCGCCATAATGGGCTTTCCGGACTCGTTTTTCGCTAAAACGGAAACGAACGATCACATGTTTGCGTACTTCTTCCTTGGCCAGGTGGGCCTCGCGCCCAATAAACCAGGGTTTATTCACCTTGACGTAAGAGCCAAAACCTGCTCCGCCAACACCGATATCCAATTCTCCAGCCATCTCATGGCCATAAAGAGGAAGTCCAGCTTCTGTCCTCAATGAATCCCGGGCTCCCAGGCCGCAGGGTTTAATGCCAAATTCTTTCCCGACCTCAAGCAGCTTTCGGAATAACGATTCCGCCTTATTGGGGTGAACAAATAACTCAAAGGCTAACCGTTCTCCTGTATACCCGGTCCTGGAAACAACCAGATCGTATTCTTCATTTTTCACTTCGCACAACTCGGTCCATCTCAAGTGATTGATTTTCCTAGTTTCATCTGCGTTGAATCCCAAAGCTAACAGAATATCCCTTGATTTGGGTCCCTGTAAAGCGATATCCACACGCTGGGCAGCACCTTCCATGGGGTTCTTCAGGTTTCTCAGGATTGTACGTATACCGTATGCCTTTGCCCAAGGCCGCTGATTATCAACCTTAACTGTCCCAGCTTTCACCTCATTCAGCCATTTCCAGATCTTGGCTTCATTTGAGGCATTTACAACAACCATGTACTCCAATTCGATCCGCCGGTAGATCAAAGTATCATCCAGAACATTGCCATCTGGATCAAAGAAATGAGCATATGTTGATTCTCCTACTTTCAGAGCGGAAATATCATTACCCACTACACTGTCTAGAAAAGCCATTGCGTCCGGACCTTCAACCTGGAAAACGCCCATATGAGTAACATCAAAGATTCCCGCTGTTTCCCGGACCGCATTGTGTTCTTCCATTACCGAATCATAGCGAACAGGCATTTCCCAACCTGCAAACGGAACCATCCTGGCTCCCAGTTCGACATGCAGATCATATAATTTTGTTCGCTGCAATTCCGGATCCTCAATTTTTTCCCATATAAAATCCGGCAGCGGCTCGCCCTTTTCTTCCTTCATACCCAGATAAAAAGGTTTGTTTTTGCCATACCGCTCCCCGCCCAGGATGGAATCATGCTCTCGATCCGACTCCCTAACGATGACCGGTCCTGGAATCTTCCGCATGACATCATCATCAACCCGAACATATCCATCAGACACAGCCCGGAGCCAGGTTAATACCAGGCCGGACTTTTCCGCAGGCACTGTGAGATGAAAACTTTGCAGCTCATCACAAGTAACCATCACGGGAATGCTGGCTTCCGGCGTGTATAACATGGCGGGTTGATTTTGACCGCATTCCATAGTTTCAATATCACTGCTAACCAGATAATCCAGGAATTCGCGTGATTTGTCACCAGAGATGATATAGGAAGAAGTAGTTTGACTTTCATCAGCGGTATCATCCAAGTAATAAAAATGGGGATAACCATGGGAGTGAGGTTTGTAATCGATACCGGCACTTTGTGCCAGGTCGCGCACTTTCAACTTTGCTTCTTCTAGTGTTTTAAAATCTACTTTTGCTCTGAGGCGTCGTCCCTGGTAATACGGTTCGCAGGAAAACAGAATGTCCGCAATAATATCCGCTACCTGGCGCGTTTCTTCTTCTTTAAGTCCCCGCTGGGTGATCCAAGGAGTACCTAAGCGGACACCGGAGGGATTTAAGGCGGAAACATCACCGGGGATAGTATTCCGGTTAGTGACCAAACCTGCCACATCCAGGATACGAGCAGCAAGGTCACCGCTCAACCAGGCTCCGTCTTTACCTTTGACTGATTTTGTGTCAATGTTGGTCAAGTGAGTATTGGTCCCCCCAAAGGGAATTCTGAACCCTCGTTCTTGCAAATGATCATTCAACACCTTGCAGTTTTTTACAGTCTGTTTCATTAATTCTTTATGCTCAGGTGTCTGGGCCAATTTAAAAGCGATTGCCATTGCACCAAAAACATTTACGTGAGGACCGCCCTGCTCACCCGGAAATACTGCCCTATCGATCTTCCGGATTATATCCAGGTCAGTGCTCATCAAGATCGCGCCCCTCGGTCCAAGCAGGGTTTTATGGGTTGTAGTCGAGACGATATGAGCATGGCCAATGGGAGATGGATATTCACCAGCAACGACCATTCCTGCCACATGGGAAATATCGGCCAACAAATATGCCCCGACTTGATCAGCAATCTTCCTAAATCTGGCCCAATCCAGCTGCCAGGAATAAGATGAAACACCGGCTATGATCATCTTTGGCCTATGCTGAAGTGCAAGGCGTTCAACTTCGTCATAGTCCAGCAACTCTGTCTCCGGATCCACTGAGTAAGAAACAATATTGTAGAATTCGCCAGATCGATTGACCCGCGAACCATGAGAAAGATGACCACCATGGAGCAAGTTCATCCCCATGACCGTATCACCAATATTAACGAGGCCATGGTAAACCGCGTTATTAGCTGGACCACCAGAAAGGGGCTGGACATTCACATAGATATCAAGAGCGGTTTTTTCGTCGTTTGAAAAAGCCTGAGCAGCCCGCTGGCAGGCAATCCCTTCCAAGATATCTGCATATTCCACACCCTTGTAATACCGGTCATCGGAATAGCGCCGGTACTCTGTGAGCAGCTTGTCATAATCAAAGAGTTCGTCTTCGGTTAAACCGCCCGTCAAACCAAACGAGTATCCCTCGGCATAGATATTATGGAAACCTGACCCGAGGGCACGCCGAATAGATTTTGGGGTCATGCTTTCGCTTGGGATGAGAATCAACCGTCGATATTGGCGCTCTTCCTCAATCTTGATCAACTCGTACAACCTTGGATCAACTTCTTCGATATTTCCACGAACTAAGTAATCTTTCATCGGTCACTCCCAAAAAAATTTCTCTTATTTAATACCACCTGATCGGATATTTATTATCAGTTTCTGGATATCCAACCAAGCCACTATTATACAACATGATCAAAAATACATATGGTATGACGGGGATATTTGACACAAAATATACACTCTAGAAACAAGACCCCTGATACCTATAAATGGATCGGTTATTCCTCTTTTTTCCCCCTACCCCGCATAAACAAATATCCTATCGCAGAGACAGCAATGGTCATGCCTGATATCAACCAGGTTGAAGATGGAACTCGGATCCATGATTGCATTTTTGAAGGAACTTTCACCCGGGGCAGCATACTGGCTTCTGCAGCAGATCGGTTCCTTGCGTCATCGATTACATCTAATAAATAATCTTTGACATCGCCCATCGAGAAGAATCTGACCAGGCTAGTTAACATATCACTTTCGTCATCAGAGACAGTCAGGTTGATCTTCAGGATCTCCTGGTATACCTCGATTGTTGAATCCACCACATTGGACCAATCTAAATGTTGGACACGCTCTCGTGCATTTTGGCAGACTTTTTGATATTGGTCCGGCGGCAAATTGCATATTCTTTCTATTTGTTTTGCAAACACTGATGGTTTTTGATCCTTTGCCAACCAGGCCCCTACATCTACACTCACCAATTCATCTATAGTCTCATTGGACAATCCAACTACTGGCGTCCCAGATGCTAACGCTTCGATCACCACTAGACTTTGGACTTCCATTTTAGACGCTGAAGTAAATATGTGGGCTTCTTCGAGGTAATCCGGGATCTGTTCGTGTGTAATCTGTCCTACAAACTCAACGTTTTTGAGGTTGTTCTTTTGGATATACCGTTCCAATTTGGTCTGGTATTCAGTGTTAAGAGGTTTTCCGATCAAGCGTAATGTATAGTAATCAGGCAGAGCTTTAAGGGTTTTTAATAAATAGGATTGGTTTTTACGATCGGAAAGGAAACCAATAAAAACCAGCACTTTATGCTCAGAATTACTATCAGCAAATTTGCGCTGATTGTAGTGAGCTAAAGCCCTTCCATTGGGAACTACAAAAACAGGACCTTCGAAACCGAAATCTCTGATCGACTCGAAGGCAGATCGATTCAAAGCTATCAACGCATCACAGTTCCTGAAGAAATTGCCCAGCACACTATGAACTGCATATTCTGTCAGCGCGCTTTTCAGAATAGGACTCGGGACATGGATGGCCTCAGTTGTGCCGAATTCAATAGCCCTAGAAGGCAGAACATGAGTTGTATGGACAAAAGGAACCCGGTTCATCTTGGCCCAGATCTGCCCGATCAATCCCATCAAGGTAGGTTCATGGGCATGAACTATATCAGGTTGAAAATCATCTAAGAACTCGAATAATTGGCGAACTGCTCGGGAAGATAAATCTGGCATCTGGAACTCTGTATCACCAGCACTGCGAATGCCGTATACCAACAGGCCGGCATCATCCTGGCTGATCCCATTTTTATTTGCTGGACAAACCATCACTACTTCATGATCTAAGGTAAAGCTATGAGCAAGTTCATGAGCGACTCTACCCGCCCCACCCCCGTGACCGGGCCGAAATATTGAAGTGAATACTATTTTCATCTTATTAATCCTGGCCTAATTTTCTGCACCAAAACCAAATCTATCAATGACTGAGCCGAATCGATCAGTCATTTCTTGCGGGCTAATACCCATTTCAGACAGAGAATAGAGATGCTGACTCTGGTGATTTCTGGCTTGTTTGGCTTCATATTGTAGAAGTGATTTGAACTCTTTTGTTACAGAAAAACCGAATTGCTGGTAAATATGCATGATGGTTTCTTCTGCATCTTTAACAAGGTCGTCGAACTTAACGATGATAGCCTGATCCTCAGGAAGTTCCCCTAGTCTCCTTAATGGATAATTGTACCAATGCTCAGATGATTTGATGATGAAATCAGCGCAGGCATATTTTTTGAGTGGTGAACCCAGCATTTGCCATTCGCGTTCTTTAAGGCTGATATGAGATGGAACAGCTTCCAGCGGGTCGCGGATCAGATAAATGAATTTTGCATCAGGGAATTTATCAAGTAGTGTATCGATCGCTGGAGAAAAATTCGGATTCTTGGAAAGGTAATTTCTATTGGGCTGTCCATGGTAATAATAATGCCTCTGG
>CAYORF010000129.1:0-7072 GCA_964406305.1 uncultured Anaerolineales bacterium
TTATTATACGAGAGGTGTTTTTATTTCGTGTCCTGTTTATGGGGTTCAGTCCACACTAGGCGGGGTTTTTGTTTTTAAGTCTTCCGGAGTATTTACAATCTCCCGGAGCTTTAAAAGCTCCGGGAGATTATATCTCAAACTCTAGTAATTCACCTTACGGGGAAGTTTCTTGGCCTGGGCGACCCAACCTTTGACCATCTTCTCAGATGGGGTCTGGCGCACCAGTTTTTTCTTAGCGTTGGTTTCCATGACCGCGGTATACAGGTTCGCAGCGTTGCGCTGGGCCAACTCCACCACGGTGTCTACGCCGGCTTCTTCCAGCAGGTCAGAATATTCCTCGCCCACACCTTTGATGCGGAACAGATCGACATGGTTGACCCATTCCAGGATCAGTTTTTTACCAATGCCGGATTTCTTAGCCAGTTCTTCCCGGCCTTTGGCAGTGCCGCCTTTCTTCAGCAGATCGCCAGTGCTGCGCACGCCAATTTTACGAAGATCCTTGGCGTATTTTGCGCCGATTCCTTCTACCATTTCTAATTTAGCCATCATTAACTCCTTTTACGCTTATTAGGCGTAAATCTAAACTATTAATACAGAAAACCCTTCCCGAAGCTCCGAGAAGGGTTTTGGTATTTTTACAGTTTGGGAATGACCAATACCTGGCCGGGTTTGATCACGTTCGGATCGCCGCCAATCACGTCTTTATTGGCTTCATAGATCTTCATATATTTCCCGATGTCATCATAATATTTCTTGGAAATGCTGCTTAAGGTCTCGCCGCTGACGACGGTGTGTTTCTTAACTACCTCGGCCTTTTTCACTACCTCGGCCTTTTTCCTTTTCACCACCACTTTCTGTTTCAAGAGCATGTCGGCTTTGGCTTTATCGATATCTGCCTTGGTGGAGGTTCCAGCTACATCTTTCTTTCTGGCTACTTCTTTTTTTACTTCTTCCTCTTTTTTACCAAATAATCCAAATAATCCTTTCTTCTTCTCAGTCATGCTTGCTCCTTTTTGGCTTGAACTTAGCCTGATAATACTATTGTAACATTGCCTGCACGGCTATTCTATAAGATTTCTATAAAGAAAGCCTTAAAAACAGTATATTTAGGGGTTCTCAATGACGTTTTATGGGGAGGAATTGATTGGATCGATACCAAACCGATTCTGCGTTTGGGGAGGGACGAAGTCCCCGATAGGGACTCCGTCCCGATGTTAAACTAGTTATTTCAGGGTGAAGTTGATCAGCAAGTCCAGGTTCTGGGCCCCCTGGCAGTTGGTCTCGAAATCTACTTCCCCAAACCCGTCTGTTACCAGGTCACCTGAAACTTGGGCGGGACTACCTGCAGAAGCGTCCAGCACGATCGAAGTGCCTTCTTCGCCGACCAATGTGCCCCGACAGCTGCCAGCTTCCACGCTCAAGGTCGCTGTAGCAGAAACCCTGTCCCGCATCCAGTCCTCATTTAACTCTACACTGGTGGAATCCGTTCCGTCTGCTTCATCGGTCTTGACCCGGACTTCACCTGAATTGCCGCTGAGCTTGGAGGTAGTGCTGTATCCTCCGCTGCAAGCTAGGATGGCTAGCGAAAGGGCCAGGATCGGCAGGATAAGATATAAAACTCTTTTTCGTCTACTCATTTTATTCTCCTTTTCTTCTTCTCTTTACTTGGGTCTGTACTGGTGGTTCGAACCATGGTTCCGGTATTATTTTTTAAAGGTATCCAGGATCTGGCTAAACTCCCGGTGCTGGGCGATCAGATCGGAATCCGGGGACGAATAGGATGACATCTGGCTGAAGTCAACTGTTAAGAAATCGTCCAAGCCTGCGATGTGGACTGGTGATTTTATCATGATAATCGAATCGAGGTGGATCCTGTCCATCAACTCCCTGACTGCAGGTTCATCCTTACCAAAGACGATCACCTGTTGGTCAAAATCCGGCTTGTCTGGAAACTCGATCCGGCTCATTTGCAAATATCCTTCCGAGAAGGAAAGCACTTTATCCAGCAACCCCTCCATGATCCCGCCGAATAGCGATCCACTGGAAAATCCCGGCAAAGTTGTTAGAGAGAACTGGGGCAGTGCAAAATCGCTGGATATGACACCAAATACATCGGATCCCAATTCGTTGTCATCCTGATTAGCGTCGCTGACATCAAATATAAAAAATTCCTCTTCCCAGTCTTTTTTGGAATAGACCTGATCGACCTGGATGCCCTGATCATTTCCTCTTTTATAGAGAGCTTCTACCCGGCTGATCAGTTGGGTGGGGCGGGAGGTTACTTCTTCATATCCGAGGGTTATGGCCTGGTGGGTTTTTTCAGCGGCCTGTTTTCGTGCTCCCCGGATCACCAAAAAGAGCAGCGCTGCAAATACCAGGATTACCAGCAGGGCTAGCAGTTCGGGTTGGAATCTCATCGATAGATCCTCCTCGCAGAATAACTTTTCCGTTAATGCAGCTGATTGGCATCCCGTTTTTAGCGCGACAGGATGTTACTATACGTTAATTTTACAGGAAAGTTGCAGGCCGTTCCGGAATTAATTGGTTTCCCCCATATTTCACAGGCTGAGATCAATAAGCCAGGATGCGGTTTTGCAAAGCCCACATCTGCCGGTAAAAACCATCCCGTTTCAGCAGCTCTTTTTCAGTACCCCGTTCCAGGATCTCTCCCCTTACCAGGACCAGGATCTGGTCCACATTCTCTAACCCGACCAGGCGGTGGGTGATCAATATGGCGGTTTTGTTTTCCAGGATCCCGAACAGGGTATTCAGGATGGCTTTTTCAGTCACCGGATCCAGATTGGCGGTAGGTTCATCGAGCAAGAATAGCGGAGCATCTTTCAAAACGGCCCGGGCGATCGAGAACCGTTGAGCTTCACCAGCGCTGAACCCCCCGGCCCGTTCCCCGATCTGGGTTTGATATCCCTCCGGCAAGCTGTTGATTAACCCATGGATCTGGGCTTTCTTGGCCGCCTGGATAATATCCTCCAGATCTGCCTCTGGATTCCCGAGGGCGATGTTATTCTGGACTGAATCCTGGAACAAGGCATCTCCCTGGGAGATGACGCTGATCTGCTTCCAGATTTCATCCTGTCTGAGGGAATTCAGGGGTGTATCCTGGTCTCCAATAGAGATCTCCCCCTGATATCCGCCCCACAACCTGAGCAGTAAATTCCCGAGGGTCGTTTTCCCGCTCCCGCTGGGGCCAACGATGGCAACGGTTTTCCCTTCCTGGAGTTCAAAATCGATCTTATTCAGCGCAGGTGTTTTAGATCCAGGATAGCAGAATTCCAGGTCCTTAACATGGATAGAGATTTCAATGGGAATAGCCTGGGGGACTTCGGAATCAACTACAGCTGGTTCAGCATCCAGGATTTCGAACAGCCGCTGCCCGGAGACCAGCGAGCTGGATAGAGTTTCCATAGCCTGGGGGAGAGGTTGGATTGCTTCAAAGGCACTCAGGGTGACCAGGGCCAGAGCGGCCAGCATCACTCCCGGGATCTCTCCGGACCGGACCAGAGGAATAGCCAGGATCAATACCAGCCACATCCCCAGATTGCTGAAGAAGATCAATAATCCTGCATTCAGTCCGCTGATACGAGCCAGTCGCAGTTGGGCTTGGTGGTACTTCCGATCCAGACGCAGGATCTGTTTTCCTTTTTCGCCGGTTTGGCCGAATACCATCAGGTCGGGCAGTCCGCCCACAAAATCCAGTAGATTCCCTGTAAGTATTGTCCGCGCTTCAACCAGGATCTGTCCTGGTTTGTGAGCCAACCAATGGATCAGAAGTGGAATTATCAAACCGCTGAGCAGGAACAACCCTCCCAGGACCAACCCCAGGATAGGCTGATATTGATATAGAAACACGCCTGTCCCTAAACCGATCAGGATGGCTACAAGGGGTGGAGCGACCGAGCGGATATAAAAGTCTTCCAGGGTTTTGATATCCGAGATGATCCGGCTCAGCAGATCTCCAGCTCGAAAATCCATGATCCGGGCCGGTGCCAGCGGTACCAGGGATTCATAAAACCAAACTCGCAGACGCCCCAGGATCTTAAAGGTCAGATTGTGGGAAACCAGCCTCTCCAGGTAGCGGCTCACTCCCCGGGAAATGCCAAAGAAGCGCACACCTACGATGGCTACTTGCAGTACAGCAACATTGGGATGCAGAGCCGCCGTCGAGATGATCCAGGCAGATGCGCCCATCAATGCAACGCTGGAGGCGATGGTCAGAGTGCCGAGGGCGGCGGCGGCCAGGACTTCACGGAGATAGGGTTTGAAGAAGGAGAGTAACCGCCGATATATTTGACCTTCTTTTTGCGCGGGATTTTCACCGGTGGTGTGACCGAGGACGGGGGACGGGGGATGGAAGACGGAGGACTGAGAAAAGGACGGGGGACGGAGGACGGGAGACTGATGAGCAGAATTATCGATTAAATAATCTTCAGTAGTGTCGAATTTCTGGAAACCTGTGTAGGCCTGGACCAGGTCCTTATAATAGTTACCTTTTGCCAATAATTCCTGGTGGGTGCCGGATTCGACGATCTCTCCCTTTTGGAGGACAATGATTCGATCAGCCTGGAAAACAGTGTTCAAGCGGTGGGCAATGGTGATCACGGTCCTGCCAGCCATTAAAGCCCGGGTGGAATCCGCCAGCTGGGATTCAGTGACCGGGTCAAGCTGCGATGTGGGTTCATCCAGCAGCAGGATGGGTGCATTTTTCAGGAAAGCTCGTGCTAAGGCGAGGCGCTGTGCCTGCCCGCCGGAGAGGCGGGCTCCACCTTCGCCGATACGGGTCTGGTAGCCCTCAGGGAGAGCTTCGATGAATTCGGAGAGGTGGGCAGCGGAAGCCGCTGCAGCCACAGCGCCGTCACTCGCTCCGGGTTGGGCCAGGCGAATATTAGCGGCGATCGTATCCTGGAACAAGTTCGGTTTTTGGGGCACCCAGGCAATACCTTTCCGCCATTCCTTCAGATCCAGGTCGGTCAGGTCTATTCCATCAATTATTAACTCTCCCTCACCAGGAGGAAAAAAACCTAAAAGCAGATTTGCCAGGGTGCTTTTACCAGCCCCGCTGGCACCAACCAGGGCGATCTGTTCTCCCCGATTGATCTGGAATGAGATTTTCTTTAAAGCGTTTCCTCGCTCTCCGGGATAGCTGAAACTGACATTATTAAAGGCCAGCTCTTGAAATTCGGTTGGAGTGGTCTTGTATCGAACATAGTGGCGGGACCTTTCCACGAGGGGTTCTTTATCCAGGATTTGAAAGATACGTTCCGCTGCGCTCTGGCCTTCCATGCCAGCATGAAAACGCAGACCCAACTGACGCAGAGGAATGTAGAACTCCGGCGCGATGATCAATAAGAATAGGGCCTGTTCCAGAGAGACCCGGAAATATAACAACCGAAGGCCGATCTCAACTGCCACCACAGCGGTGCTCAGCGTGGCCAGTAGTTCCAGGACCAGAGCTGACATGAACGTCACCTGGAGCACTTTCATGGTGGTTTTGCGATATTGGTCGCTGGTCTGGCGGATCTTTTCAGTCTGAGCTTTGGCCTGGTTATAGAGCTTGAGCGTTTTCAATCCCTGCAAGCTGTCTAAAAACCCTGCAGCCAGGCGGCTGAGTGTGCCGTACTGACGGTCTGTGATAATTTTTGCCTGGCTGCCGATCAGGTACATAAAATAAGGAATTAGCGGTGCTGTCACCAGCATCACAAACCCTGACAGTAAGTCCATTGGAAAAACAAAGAGCAGGATGGTGAGTGGTACCAGGGCAGAAAGCACCAGCTGGGGAAGATATTGGCTGAAATAAGCATCCAGCGCTTCCACCCCCTCTACGACGGTATTGCTAATCTCCCCGCTTTGTTCCCCCTGTAAATAAGCTGGTCCTAATTCTTCCAGTTTGTCGAGCAGCATTTTCCGAACTCGACCTTTGATCTGGACAGCGATCGTTTTGGCGCTGATGCTGCTGCCCCAGGCCAGGATCGCCCGCAGTGTGAAGAGAGCCAATGTAAGCTGCAGGAGTCCCATTATGTCGGTAAGACCTTGTGAATCCAGAAAAACCCGGCTGACAATCTGGCTGACAGATCGGGCCTGGAAGATGGTCAGCAAACCGGAGAAGAAACCCAGGCTGATCGTTAAGATCAACCAGGGACGACTTTTCCGGGCCAAATTTAATAGTCGAGAGTTTGGAAACATGGGCTTATCCTGAACAGCTCTTCATTATGGTAACACAACCCTTAGTTGGGTTGGATTTCAGTCATGGATCGAAGGAAATGCTCCCTGAAACGTGCTATACTTTTTCCATAACCATAAAGAAAGCAGGAGACCGCAGTATGCCCAAAAATCCAGCCTATTTGATCTTATTAGGCCCACCCATGTCCGGAAAAGGCACGCAAGCAAAACGCCTGACCGAGCAGATTGGAATCCCCCAGGTATCTTCCGGAGATCTATTTAGATACAATATCAAAAATCAAACCAGTTTGGGTTTGGAAGCAAAAGGGTATATCGACCGTGGGGACCTGGTACCAGATGAGGTGACGATTGGGATGGTGAAGGATCGTCTGAACAGGGAAGACTGCTGCGAAGGCGCGCTACTGGATGGATTTCCCCGGACCATCACCCAGGCGGAAGCCCTGGAAGGAATCCTGACTGAATTAGGGGCATCCCTTTCGGCAGTGATCTCTGTCGATGTGCCGGATGAATCGCTTGTAGAACGGGCCAGTGGCCGGCGGATCTGCCGTTCTTGCGGACAATCTTATAACCTGACCTTCAACCCTCCTCAAAAGGATGGAATATGTGATCTGGATGGGGGAGAGCTATACCAAAGGGAAGACGATAAACCTGACACTGTTCGCCAACGCCTGGCAGTTTACCAGGCACAAACTAGCCCCCTGATTGAGTTTTACCGCACTCGCGGAATCCTCAAAGAAATTAATGGTGATCAGCCCATTGAAGATGTTGGTAAGGATATAAGTGTTGTTATTGCTAGTTTATAACCGGTCAGTATGTTAAATGAAAAGGGGCTGTCTGAAAAGTCAACCCCTTTTCTGGTTAAATGAAGAAAATCAAT
>CAYORF010000130.1:0-6749 GCA_964406305.1 uncultured Anaerolineales bacterium
TTTGTTTTTCCTTTCCTTATCAGTATAGCGGACTAAGAAAGCCGGGTCAACAAAGCTGAGTACGGAAAACCCTTATTGTACAGCAGGAGATTATCCGAAACAGAAAATCAGGCAGTGAACAGCAAAGTTAATCCCGCTGATCCTGGACCAATCTAAACTCCTCAGGTTATTTAGTGGCTTTCTAATGTAATAGGAAGGGATAGTTGTGGATCCCTTTTAGGTCACTGGCTGGCTATCATCTCCACAAAAGCATCCACCACCTGGGGATCAAAATGTTTTCCCGAACCCTCTTTGATGTGGGCTAAAGCCTTTTCTTTCGATCACGCTTTGCGGTCAGGATCAATTGGATTGCTTTTAATGAAGACAAGTATGTTACTTAGAAAAAAGGGATTACTAATTGATCTCTACTAACAAGAACAAAACTACACAATTATCCCACCCCTGTGACTATAATATTCGGATAATTAATGCAGGGGTATTTTTTGTTAAAAGGGGAAGGATGAGTTGAAGTTACCAAAAGTAAGAAAGAATATTCATATAAACTTAATCTCCAGAATGATCAGACGAGCAATAGGATTTATTGATCGACAGAAACGCAACTACCGGGTAGCAGTCGCCCGCTCTTCGGCAAATAATTTTCTAACGAAGCTTACCGAGCAATATAATTCTATATATACGGTGGCGTTGGGCGCAGCATAATATCCAAGCGAGAGTGGTCAGGATACTCAGAGTGTCTGGGTTTTGAAAACATGTAACCTAGTTTGTGTCTTTGGGAAAGAATCTGTGATTCAAGCACTTGTAGCGCGCAGTCTTTTTTCATTCCAACCAACTAGACCTACAGAGATGACGTCCTCCCTTTTTACGAGGTCCCACGCAACAGCTGCTCCAATTTTACCCGACCCACCGAATACTAGAATTTTCATTGTTTGGTCTCCTGGAATAGAATATAAATATTTATTTTCAATGCGGAACTGACATGGCAAGTAACCTCTGAGTATAAAAGTTTTTATAACTCTACTAGTAAAATGGATAAAGGGCAGGTTAATCATCAAAACTGCCGAAAGCGGTTAACTTGTTCCCAGTGTTTATACCCCTCATGGTTGATTATATGAGGTCTATTTTTGTGGTAAATATAATGTAGCGTCTGACAAATCGGCAGGTGATTTTTCCTCTCAGAATGCAATAATTGAAGACTCTTTCATCAGCTCTGATTAATCAGCTTTTCGACAGTCCCTTGTTGTTCAAGATTGACGTAGAGAGTGCGGTCGGCATATTCGTGTAACACCTATCGTAGTTCGTTATGGTATTCACTACTGTTTGATGTGAAGCTTTGAAATCATTTTCTATTCCGGAATGATGCCGGTTATCGGCATGGTCGAATTCAGCAATCTATGCGCGAAAGTATCCGTGTAAGCCAAATAGGCATTGGTATCAGAATTGCCGTTTGCGTAGGCTTCGTGCCACCCGTCAGGTACTGGCATTTCCTTATACAACTGCGAGCGTCTGCTCTCCAATAGATGGCGGGGGAGATTCATGAAATCAGCGGCGCAGAACACACGTTTTCCCGTCGCGGCTGCCAAGCGATCCAGCCAGTGGAGACCTGCCTCACAACGCAACAAGTGATGATCGAGGATAAGGGTCTTTACTCCCCCCTGGGCCAAGCGCAACCCGTTTTTCCATGCTTGCTGTCGCTGCTGTTTGGAAAGTCTGTCAAGATAGAGGGGAGGCCCAGCCGCCAGCACAATATCAGGCTGCCAGGCTAATATTATCGCCACAGCTTCCTCATTAAGAAGTTGGATATCCGATGCATGTACAAAAACGCCGTCTTCATCCTCAATGCGTGTCATTATTACCGTATTGGGGCTTGTATGTGGGTCTCCGTGAGGTACGAGTATAGAAAACGCTAACGGGCCATCCCCTCGTCCCTCAGCATTGGGCAGGTCCCTGCCCAATGCCTCAATTAACGCTTCTCTCCGAGAAGTCATGTTATGAGAAAGTCCATCTGGCCCCTTACTCCAGAGGCGAATTGTACGGAGTAGAGGGGCAAACTGATGCGCATTTAATTGATAGGGATTGGCGTTTGCGAGAGGGATGTGATCGCCGTGGAAGTGACTAAAAACGACATCAGTCGCTTCATGTAATGCCACCGCGATTTTCCAGCGGATTTGTTCGCCAACGGCCACTTGCGCTGGGTGGGGAAGCAGCCCATTTCGCTGGAAGCCCAAGGCAACACCTGGATCGATGACGATCTTACGTCCCCTAACTTCTACCACACAAGAAAGCCCGCGCACACCGAGCGATTCTGTGCCCAAGATTGTTACCTTCATGGCTTCCCCTATTCCCAGAAACCAGCAATTGACGCGCCACAAGTGGGACAGCGCCCCCCTTTAATTATATTTTCAGCGATACTGTAGTCATGTCGCTGTATTAATAAACGGCCGCACTCTGGACAATATGTGTTCTGACCGCTGTCATTCGGTATGTTGCCTGCGTAAACGTAATGCAACCCTTCTTCTAATCCAATCTCCCGCGCCTTCCGCAGGGTATCAATGGGGGTGGGTGGTCGGTCTGTCATCCTATAATTCGGGAAGAAGCGACTAATGTGCCAGGGTGTATCATTCCCGAGTTCTTGGGAAACAAATCGAGCCGCGTCCCTCAGTTCGGCAGGATCATCATTTAGGCCGGGAATGACCAGCGTGGTTACTTCCAGCCAAATTCCCAACCTCTTCATCGCCTTCATACTGTCCAATACCGGTTGGAGACCCGCTCCCACGTAATGATGATAGGTTTTTTCGCGGAATGATTTTAAATCTACGTTGGCTGCATCCAGGTAAGGGTGAAAGAAGTCCAACATTTCAACCGTCATGTACCCGTTGGTAATGTAAAGGTTAGTTAGGCCGGCCGCGTGGGCCAGGCGGGACGTATCGTAGGCGTATTCAAAGAAGATAGTCGGTTCGGTGTAAGTGTAGGCTATGCTGCGGCTGCCAGCTTCCAGGGTGGTGGCAACGATCTGTTCGGGAGTAGCTTCGCGGCCGGTGATCAGATCTTGCTCACGTGGTATTTGGGAAATCTCCCAGTTTTGGCACCATCGGCAGCGAAAGTTACAACCTGGGGTAGCGACGGAGTAAGCTGTGGAACCAGGGTGAAAGTGGAAGAGTGGTTTTTTCTCTATGGGGTCTACGTGTTGGGTGATGGTACGACCGTAAACCAGTGTATAAAGTACCCCATTCCGATTCTCACGCACTTGGCAAACGCCCTTTTTGCCATCTGTAATAACGCAACGGTGAGCACATAGATTGCAACGCACGCGGTTTTGTGTAAGCCTCTCGTAGAGCAGGGCTTCCCTATTGTACTTATTCTTTTGACTGTCCATTATCTTTTCGTTCCTTTGCTTTTTCCGTTATCTCAATAAGCCTTATCTATCAGTGATAGACAGAGAATCTTTCATAAAATCCTTGAAACGCTGACAATCCAATCCTTCCTTTAAATTATGTGCTCGTATTGGTTAGCGGTGTCTCCTGGATGGTGTTCGTTACACCCGAAAGGGAGTTTTTCTCAAAAGTTAACCTTTCGGTAGAAATTGAACCGGAGTGGCTGACTGTGGAGTAACATCAACTTCATACTCTCTCACGAAAGCTTCAGGT
Organism: uncultured Anaerolineales bacterium; assembly: GCA_964406305.1. Taxonomy (GTDB): domain Bacteria; phylum Chloroflexota; class Anaerolineae; order Anaerolineales; family UBA11858; genus B10-G9. The sequence continues at coordinate 3,645 of CAYORF010000130.1, forward strand.
CGATCACCGGCGTTCCGTTGATGGCATCCAAGCCGCGAACAGTAAGGACATTATTGTTCACTTCCAGAAGTTCAACCTCGGTTATCCCTATGGGGTTGGGGCGGTGTGGGCTGCGAAGGGTGAAGACGCCCCGCCTGGGCCTAGCCGGATCTCCACGCGGATGCTGAAGCAGTTCGTATTCCTCACTCCGATGGAAGTAAAAGACGACCAGCACCTTGTCACCCAGATCTAGACCTACCAAACCTTCCAAGAGATCTGTGTTAATAATAATACGGGAGACCATATCACTCAGTGTGTCAGGATCCGTTGGCTTGGTGATCTCGTTCTCCACATAGCCAATTGCCTGGAAGGACAGACTCTTGGGTACCGCCTTCCCTGGTACAGGGCAGGCATTCGAGAAGGTAGTTACCATCACTACTTCACTCTTCTCGGCAACGTTCTGGAAGGCACGCTGAAGCGCTCGGAAGACGTTGGTGCTGTCGCCCGCGATCAGGCTGCTCATTGGCCCGGGCGTTACCTCCAGACCTTGTTGACGAAAGATTTCAAGGGTATTGTCGATTGCGGAGGACAATTCTGGCCGGCGAAGTGGATATAGGCTCACTTGGGCAGTCATACTTATTGATTCTGCATGCAGGGGTATGACGCAAAGGAAACGCAGTGAGTTGATGCCGGTGTTGACGAATTGGTGCTCCTCATAGGGCAGCACCAAGACTGTGTCGTCAGGACCCAATGCATACTCGCGGGACTTGCTTTGCAGCCGACCTTGGCCGCAAAGAACGAAGACCTCATGCTCGTGGGCATGGCTGTGGTATGGAGTAGAAGTGCCCGGTTCGACTTCGAAGAGCCGCAGTGCAAAGGTTGGCGCGCCGTCGGCTTCGGACCAGAGCCAGCTCGCCGTTACCCCTGGCACACCTTCCACCGGTAATTTAGCTACTTCTGGACTATTTTTTAATTTCATGACGCTTATCCTTGAAATCAATTATAAGTGAGTCTCAAACACGCTATGATTCTTATCCGCACCCTTGTTTCTACTCAGAGCCTTCTCCAATTCTGCTTCCAATTCGCCTAATTGTGAATAAGTGCTGTTGGCGACGAATGTAATCGGTGATATGGAGGTCGTTCACCTCGCGGTTGTAAAGCGTGAGCGACCTCAATTAACAGGGCTGAAACAGAGGGTCCCGTACCCTGCTCACCCTCGTCTTGTGATCCTGCTGGTGATGGGCACATCCGCTTCCTGCAGATATCTTGCCGCTGAGCCATAATGATAGGTAAACCATCGCCCTATCATAGGGACAGGACCCAGCGAAAATTGGGCTTGTCACTCCTTTTGCGGAATTGCGTCATTTCCCTAATCGCAAATTGAGTATGCGATCCAAAAGCATTTGGATAATGCATTTCTGAATCGAATAACCGATTTGACAATCTTTTTCCATGAGCTTTCGGAGTGGATCAGCATCAAGTACCAGCGTCTCGATCTTTGAAAGACAACGAGCAGTCGAGGAATACCTGTAGGGGTCAATGAGTGATGAACATCCAAGAATCTCGCCTTCACCCACCGCGTCCACTTGTGTTGGGTCCTTCCTGCCGACGTTGTATAAAACTTCGACCTCTCCAGTGGTTAGTATGTAGAGATGTGTCCCTGGTTTTTCATCTTGAAATAGAATGTGTCCGGTATAAAAGCATTCCTCTCTGGCTAATTGAGTAATGGCTTGGCGCTGATCTTCTGTGAGGGTTCGGAAACAGGCGTATTGTGTTAGTTTATATGGATCATTTGGCATCATTTACCTCCATTTTCTAAGACCTATAACATCTAGCGAAAACTGATTTTCCGAATCTACGAAGTCACAAGAACAATGGTCCCGAAGGGGCGGGAGAGTGGGATTGGTCATTCGACTTGAGTCGTAGACCGATTCCGATAAAACCACCCCACGGTAGAGGCAATACCCACGGGAAAAACCTCCACAGTGTTGTTCGCCAGAAGGGGTCGGACGCAGAATCCTTAATTGCCCCTAGCATCTGGATCAGTTCGTCAGGTGTAAATAAGTGGGCTGATTGCCAGATAGGACCACCTTGTTGTTGATACTCCCTACCGATCCAGCTTTCCCGGTTGATGGCTCCAAGGAATACTCCCTTCTTGGCCACCCGCGTCGCTTCCCGAAGGGCGATTGATGGATCTTCTACGAACTCGATTGTGGTGATCATGGCGACGAGGTCGACAGCATGATCTTCGAAAGGAAGGTGCAAGGCATCGCCCTGCACTGCAATGCGCAGTCCACGTTGGCTCGCTTCCGCCAGCATAGCCGAGGATATATCGAACCCTATTGCTCTCAACCCGACAGATTCAAACCATCGCGTGAAATGCCCTGTACCACAGCCCACATCCATGATAGTGATAGGTTCTTGGAAATGACTGATTAACCACTCGAGGAGAGCCTTTTCAAGGCGATCTTCGCGGCGCCCTTGGTTTGTGTACCAATCTTCGTATTCCTGAATGAGAGACAGGTCATCGAAGGGATTTATGTTTATCTGCTTTTCGGCCATCTTCTCATTCCAGTACTCGTGGGCTCAGCGCCTTTCAACATCCTTTCCGAAGCAATAATGAACGTTCTTCGCGGACCCCGCTTTTCTATTTCTGGAATTTCCTCACTCTGACGGGTTATCGTGCATCGCGATATTTCTCAAGTAAAAACGCTTTCCGCCATATGAAAGCTCAACAAGTTTGTCCTGTCTTATAAGTCCTTCCACGAGGTCCCAATTCGCCCCAGTCTTCGTTAGGAGCTGCTCGACAGCATCCTCCCGCATAGGGTGCACTGCGGTGATGCTCAGCAAATCCTGCTCGGTGTCTCCGGTGGAGGCGAAAGCATTGCCCTCATAGCCCAGTAGGAGCTCAACCCGGTCGACCTGTTCTTTGAAGAGATGATAGGCTTGGTGGATTTGTTCCTCTTGTGCAGGGCGCACCCATTCCTCTGCAGGTGGACGAGTTGGGATCGCGAGATACGCCACCTTGGGTTGAATCTCGCCGAGGAAGCGGGCGGTCTCCCGAAGGTTGGCCTCATCATCGTTGACCCCCGTGACAAGCATCGTCTCGGTGGCGAGCTCGCCTTC
>CAYORF010000131.1:0-6733 GCA_964406305.1 uncultured Anaerolineales bacterium
TTGTCCGCCTGGTAATGGAATATCCCCGGGCCTGGGCTCCCTTGATAGACGATGGCGCTATCCAGGACCACGCTTCAGATGCCTTTGAGTTCCATTTTGTCAAACGCCCTCAAATGGACGAGCGGATCCGTCTTCCTCACGATCAAACTGTAGGGAACCTGACTCCAGCAGAGCTGCTTGAAAAATTCTGGCAGGCCAGCCATGTGCCCGATGAAGATATCAAAGCACTCCAGGAGTTGACAGCAGAGATCCTGCAGGAAGAACACGAAGAAGAAGCGGATGTAGCAGTAGAAATGATAGGCGAGGAAAGTGAGGAAGAGGAATCCTTGGCAGTGCCGGCTGCACAATAAGAGACTGAATAGGAGAGTGATTAAGAGCCTGTTAGGAGATAAGAAAGGAGCCCCACTATCAAAGGGGCTCTTTTCCTGAATGTGACAAAAAATTTTGCCTTTAATTAATGTTGGATTTCCTAGATTTTGGTGCAGATCGGGTGCAAGTAATTTGAGATAGATGATATCCAGGTCTAAAACACCAGGATTTTTTGTTTTAAGTCCAAAATTCCTCCCTAAAGAACCGAGAAAACTTTCACAGCCGGCCTGGTGCCTGATTAAAGATCAGGAGTAAAAATTCTGTGTCTGATGGGAAACAGAACTAATTCTTGATTGTTATAATTATTGTGATAATATTTTGGTATGCCACATGCCGTAATACAAAAAACCGAGGTGGAAATACTGGGATGGAAAAAAAGGACTGAGGCGATAAAACGATTATTGTTTTTTACGTATGCCAGTTATAAACGGGAAGGACTGGCATACGTAAAAGATAATAAACTAAAACAGGTCCCAGAATAGCTTATGCTGGAGACAGGCTCTTAATTCAGACTGAAACCCAAAAAGAAACCGAGGTGTTCTTGTTCGGCATGGCTCTCGCTCTAGTGGTGCTACCGGATCCAATCCAAGAAAGTATTAACCAATTCCTGCACAAAAGCATCGATGCCAATCGGCTGGAACGATTTAGTAAACTCATAACGGCCATAGAAATTGATGTGCTGCCAGGCAACTGGTGAAACCGGTGCAAGTGACCTGGCCACCGAGGAATCCCAATATTCTGCTTGACGATGCAGCACATTCGATAAGATTGATGCATTGTAAAACAGCAAATAATATTCAGCTGTCGATGTGTTTGAATTCAGTCCAGAAGATATAGCTGCTGCCCAAAAGAGAAATGGCCAGCGCAAAATCCACTGCTCCCACAGTCAGCATAAAAAAATAGTGTCCCTGTGAAAAACGATCCAGCAAAACTCCGCAGGTGATCATAACTGCCAGGGCCAGGAAAAAACCGGGGCGGAAGAACTGCCACAGGCGGGGACCTTTCAGCTGGTTGATACGGTGCATGTTCTTCCTGCAGGCGCGAGTGAAGATGAAAAAAGCCTGGAAGATACCCAGGCCAATCCCCAAAGTAATAAATATTGCGGGCCAGAGAGTGCCCTGTTTAAGCTCTCTGGCCTGGATGATCAGCTCCAGACCACTGCGGAAAAGCATGATCCCGCCGATATACCAGACCCCCGCAGCCAGATAAACGAGTGTTTTTTTTGATGTTTTCATAATTTTAAGGTATTAATAGGGAAATTCAACATCTGGGCTGCGAAAATGAATGCTGCCATCACACCCATAATGGGTATTTGTTTTTCACCGAGGTTGCGATTGGTTTTTGAAACCGCTAAACCAACCATAACTATGGTGATCAACTAGAAAATCAACGAAACTACAATAGTCAGGAAACCATCAGGTATATGAAGTGGTGCAGGTGAATAATTCATGGAATTCTCCTTATAATACTGAGTTGATTGGAAACCCCTTTCTTACATGCTTCTACCTTAATCCTGGCAGTCAGAGCAAACGCCAAAGATCGAAAAATGCCCCAGATCTGATTGGAAATTGTATTTACGCTGCAGATATTTACTCAGTGAATTAAGAATTTCAGCATCAGCGTCAATCACCTTGTCGCATTTCCGACATACCAGGTGAATATGCGGACCATGCTGGATTGTGGCGTAAACGATCTTGCCTTCACTAAGATTATTGCGGCAGGCAAATCCCTCCTGCCAGAGCAGATCCAGCGTCCTATAAACAGTGGCAATATTTATCGACTGAGTGTGTACCAGCAGTTGTTCAGCTACCTCTACGGCAGGGATATGGCGCGGGCTGTTTGCAACCGCTTGAATGATCATCTCCCGCCGGGGAGTGATTCGGTACCCTCTCTCTCGTAAAGTTTCCAGGGTTGTGTGGCTGTGTGTCATAGTTTCCTATTACAAATTGTTGCAATAAAGAATATTATAGGCATTTTCTACCTGCTGCCCCACGGATAATCATCGTCTTCTCCCCGTTGATTAATTTCCTCAATTCATCTGCTTTGGCATCCAGATAAACAACATGGTCCATTTGTAGCAATTCCTCTTATAAATGTGCGGAGGCAAAAAAGCTAGTCGAGATATTTCTATGACGTAACCAAATCAGATAGGGTTTAATCAACCAGCTCAATTTTATCGCGATCTGATGGCCCCATAGGTGATATTGCCCGGAGGTAACCAAGAAAAATAATGACGGCGCCCAGCAGTTCACTAATATAAAGTGCTCCGCTAATTCCGATTCTACTGAAGGTGCCTCCAAATGCGGGCAGGATAGCACCAACAGCAATTAATACATTGCCAATCGTCCTATGGAGAAGTACTTTTTTGCGCCAAAATATCCAGACTGAATAAGCCGCGCCGCCCACCAATGCCACCGTACCATACATATTAAAAAACGGTGTGAGTGTACGAACCCCTTCAGTAATGATCGCATGGCCGCTCATTTCGCTGCCGGTATGCAAACTGGATGTCATCAAACTGGGATCAAGCTCTGCCCCGAAAACGCGATAAGCGCCAAAAATTGAACCCAGAACAAGAATCACCATCAGGACATGCGCAAATTTGCTCTTGGCTAATAAATAAACCGTACCCTGTCCCAACCAGGCAGCGACCAGAATAGCGCCAAATAGATACCACATTCTAAATACAAACGGATTCCAGCCAAACGCCCCAAAATATCCTTCACAAAAACCACCAATGGCATAAAACACCATACCTATTCCCCACAACAGCAGATGGTTGCCCCCACGTTGGGAGTAGCGCTTAAAAACAACAAAAGCGAATATAAAACTGATCAGGCTTGACGTAAAAGGCAATACTGTATTGATAAAACTCATCTGTTTCTCCTCCAGAACCTCAATGTTCTGGATTTTATAAACTCACCCTATAGGTAAAATATTCAGAGCTGCCATGATCGCAACAACGATAAAGAAAATTATTACCAGGGCAATTAAGATTAAAAAGACAGGGATAAATTTTTCCCAAAAAGGGGGATATTTGCGTTTCTCGGGTTGTTTTGATTTCATAATTTCTACTTTCAATTAATAGTTGCTTTTTATGCACCAGCCACACTACCACCTCTAACACAACATCCCAAAAGAATATTCCATTATAAGTATTGTCCAACACCGACACCACTCAGCAATACCCGGACTCGTTCGTAGGCATCTCGTTGGATTTGTTCCCTTTCTTCTGGGTTGGTTATTTCATCAAAATTGACCACATGAACGGGGCCAACACTTTCTGGGGAAGAAAACTTCTCAGCGATAATCCCAAGGGATTCTACTGCAAGTTTGTTCTTCTTCAACGGTTCCATTTCCTTAATCAGCTTTTCAATTCCCCCGGGGAAATGCCTGAGACAATAATAGATATCCCAGGAATCTTTCTCTTTAAGTCTTCCTCGCAGCGCAAATCCTTTCATGATAATAAAAGCGGGAATTGAAGCTACTTGAATTCTGGCATGATCTCTTCCACCTTCTGGTAATTCGCCGGCCAGATCTGCCATAATTGGATTTAGAAATGCGATATCAGCACCCCTGGCTTTTCTTGGACACAGGTCTTGAACCTGTTGTGTGCGATGAGAGGGTCCTGTTCCGAGGTATTCACCGGCCAGTAAGTCCACTTGAACAGCAATTTGATGTTTGTCGATTATTACATCTCTATAAAAGATGAAGGGTTGTGTGCCTTGCTTATATCCGCGCTCTAACATCAGATCGAGGATGGTTTTGTAACTGTCTGTGGTAATGGATTGGTGGTTTAGGGCTAGATCAACGTCAATGCTGCCGATGTGAGGGTTTTTACCTTGCGGAATTATCAGTTCTGGGACCCAACCTCCGACGATAACAATCGAATCTGAATATTCGCCCAACAACCTACTGAGCTCCAGCATCACCATACGGGCAGCCTGGATCAGGTTCGCCGGATAATCTTTTACTGTGACCATATCTTCTTTATGATCTGTTCCATGATAGCTTCACCAGCTTCTTCACCACGTCCTGTGATAGACATCAGATCCAGGTAGATCTGGATTGGAGAAACGACCCCGTCATCTCCCAAAGATTGGGATCTATAGAACACACCCTCATCATACGGGTCTAGCAATAGGATGTTAGCTCCGCTACTGACTTCCTTTAACTCCATTGATAGTGCTAATTTTTCGGGGTCTTCTACGTAAGCCATCACGCGTTGATACCTAACCGCGGGAGCTAATCTGGCACCTCCTGCAAATCCAGTTAATCCTGCACGGATATTTAAATCTTGGGCGTTTATTGAAATGGCTGCTTCAATTTCGCTAATATCTTGCATGGAATAAAACTCCCTAACAAGATTTTTTCTGTAGGTGTAGCGTTCTGTCCAGGCACTCAGCAATACAAAGGGTTTTATTAATTGGAAGCCTACAGTGTCTGCTTCTATCCATTCACGGTCCAGTAGGTTTTTCTTAACCTTGGCGATTAATCCATAACTGATATCTGCGGTTTCGGCTAGGTCAGCCACTTTCCATTCTCTCGGCCCGCTGTTAAGAAGTACGCGTAACAGGCGTTCTGATTTTGGGCTGAATAATGATTTGAGATCCTTTTCTTTCTTGAAAGGATTCGGGTTTCCTTCTTTATTGATGAAGACATTCGAGAAGGATAGGTAACAATTACCAGCAAGATCTGTATACCCGATGTTATTATTTTTACAAATCTCTGCAGCTGCCGATGAAATGTATGGCGCTACAAACATACCATAACTTTCTTCTTCCATATCGTTAAGGTAAATCAGCAATTGATTAACAGCCTGTCGGGCAAAGCGGGGCTGTCCATTGCTTTTGATTTCGACCAGGAAGTATTTTGGTTTTTTGGATTTTTGAAAAACAACTCTGAAGACTTTATCGATGTATAGGTCATAGAGACCAGTTACGTCATCTATGGACCTAACAAAGTCAATCCCCTCTAGGCAATTATAAAACGACTCTTCAGCTTGCTTTTCTATCTGATTAATTTTCACTATAATGTGTCCTTTCACCGAATGGTGAAAACTATTATTACAGTGAAAATACAATCTGTCAAGAGGTTTGTTGGGGAAGTATTTAAGTGGATTTGCCTTGATTTTGTTGCCTTTAAGTGTAGTTTTGGTGCAGTTAATCCAGGAAGCGGGAAAAACAAAACAAAATTAGTGGTCTTTTTTGTTTTAAGGCCAGATTTCACCCCTTGAAACTATGATGATGATCACAGAAATGGGCTCGCCATTGACAGAATGTCAGATGGTTTGCCGGCAATGCCTATAAAAAACGGGATCCGGCACCTACTTTCCAGCGAGAGTGGGGGAAGAGGATCATGCGCCTTTCGAGGGCCCAGACCCCTACAATCCTCTTGGTTGGGAACCATGATGTTTCCCCTTCAGTAGCCAGGGCTCACGCCATGGAGGAATTCAGCACACTCAGCGTTCCTCATGTCCTGGTTGTGGATAAACCCATGTTCCTTGGCCCAGAAGACCTGAAACAGCTTTGTCCATCCGGAAAACAGCTTGATCTGCAGCTCCTGGCTGTGCCCTGGGTGTCCCGCTCGGGCCTGATGTCTTATCTGGATCTTCAAATCCGGGATCTTGGCCAGCTTTATGAAGAAATGGAAAAACGCCTATCTAACGTGCTCGAAAAATGGCTTGATTAGGCTGATCCCAATCTTCCCACTATTCTGACTGCCCATGCTTCCGTAGAAGGAGCAGTTTATGGGGGAGAACGATCGGTGTTGCTGGGAAAAGACTTTGTACTGCCGAAGTCTATGGTTGCTGAACCCCGCCTGGATTATGTAGCCCTGGGCCACATCCATAAAGCTCAAAACCTGAACGAAGGAAATCACCCTCCAGTGATCTATTCCGGATCCATAGAGCGGGTAGATTTTGGGGAAGTGAAGGATGACAAGTTCTTTGTAGTGGCGGACGTGGAAAAAGGCCATACGGAAATGGACTGGCGCAAGCTGGAGGAAATCAGACCTTTTCACGATCGCTATTTGAAGCTTTCGTCCCAGAAAGATATCACTGCTCAGATTATCAGCGCTTTGCCGGCTCCAGAAGTCATGGAAGACGCCGTTGTCCGCCTGGTGCTGGAATATCCCCGGGCCTGGGCGTCCTTGATAGATGACGGGGCTATTCAGGACCACGCTTCAGATGCCTTTGAGTTCCATTTTGTAAAAAGACCTCAAATGGATGAGCGGATCCGCCTTCCTCACGATCAAACTGTAGGGGACCTGACTCCGGTAGAACTTCTTGAAAAATTCTGGCAGGCGAGTCATGTGCCCGATGAAGATATCAAAGCACTCCAGGAGTTGACAGCAGAGATCCTGC
>CAYORF010000132.1:0-6706 GCA_964406305.1 uncultured Anaerolineales bacterium
TTTTCACTACGATGAAGCATTTGGAAAGTGTGCAATCCCGGAAGCATATGAGCGATTGCTGCTCAATGCGTTGGAAGGTGATGCCACCTTATTTACACGCAGCGATGGCATTGAAGCAGCCTGGAAAACAATTGATTCCATCTTGCAGGTTTGGGATACAGGTGCCGGTCCGTCATTGGAAAATTATGAAATGGGTAGTTGGGGTCCCCAATCGGCCGATGAACTGCTTGCCCAATACGGGCATAAATGGCGTTACAGTTGTGCAAAACATGATTGAACAAGCAGTTTCCTTCAGAAAGGAACCTAATTAATAGTAGGATCAATCTTACTTTTCATTGTCGGTTATCGTCGGATTTTTCCGGAAAAGTGTGATCACCACTGCGCCAACGCTGAGACTGATGACATATGGGAATATCAGGAACCAGCCCACAAATGGCAGCAGGGAAGTGAGTAGAAAGACCGCTCCAGCCTTGACGTCGCGCTTGACAGGATCCAGATCCGGGAATAGTCGTTCTCCCAGGATCTGAACAAAGGCGGACAGGCTGAATAAGAGTCCGATCAGGAAAGCACCGTACATGGCAAAGGCCGGAATATAAAAGAATGGACTGCCGTTGCCCAGTGAGCCAAAACCGAAGACAAATATGGTGATGAGGGTCGTATTCAATAATCCCAGCCAGAAAGATCTTTTCCAGTTATTTTCCATGGTGATCTGGATCTTTTTGACCCGTACCGGGAATAATCCCCGGAAAAAGATGAAGCTGGCCACCAGGGTGATCAGGGCCAGGATCGAGAGTAAAACGACAAAAATTGTTTCCATGAGATCCTCCTCAAATTCAATGTTTATGATTTCGGCTGCGGATGGGATTGGAACGCAGCATGATATAGTTAGCCAATAAACCTATCCCGGCGGCCGCCAGAATCAGGATCCAGGGTGAGAATTCACCGCTCGGTAAATTAGTTGTGGAAAAGAGCGATTTGGCTGTTTGTTCAAGGTTCAGTTTAAGCCCGGACCACCATACCAACCATGTGCTGGCCAGTTGGGTCAGGAAGATGTTAATTGCAGCTCGAATTTCCGTTTGAGTACTAATTAGCTGCGGAAGCCAGGTAGCTGCCCGAAAAGCTGGGATCAGCAGACCGATCACTATGCCCGCACCCAGGGATTCCAGGACCAAGGTCCAGGTGATTCCCAGTGAGAGTTTCTTTTCATTCCGAAGCTGGGTCACAATAGAGGTTGAGAGGTCTTTTTCCAGCTCCAGAGATGGCAGACTCTCCAACCGGGCGAAAACACTTTCCAGACGGGATAGTTCTTCCCTGCAGGAAGGGCATCGGCCCAGATGGATTTCGACATCCTGGAGTCCAGCCTGATCCAGCTCTTGATCCAGGTAAGTCTGTAATTTATCTGTAGAGATATGGATAGTATCTTTATTCATTTTCTTCCTCCAACAGCTCTGCCAGTTTCTGACGACCCCGGTAGAGATGGCTGCGGACCGTATTCAACGGCATGTTCAGGGCTTCAGCCATTTCCTGGTAGGTTAATCCCTGGAAGTGGCGCAGTTCCAGGGCCATACGTTGGGTGTCCGGTAGTTTCCAGATGGCACGGTAGATGGCTGTGTGTTTCTGGTTGATCTCCAGAATTCCTTCAGGCCCATATTTGGGATCATCCTTGATAGTATCCCTTTCATCTTCCAAAGGCACCCGGTTCAGGCGAGCTCGTTTCAGATGGTTGTAACACAAGTTGGCCGCCAAAGTTCTCATCCAGGGGCCGAATGGACGGCTGAGGTCATAACTGGAGATCTTGTGGTATGCCCTCATGAATGCTTCCTGGGTCATATCCTCAGCTTCCTGGCGATTTCCCAGGACACGGTAGCAGACATTAAAAACCGAAGACTGATAATCCTGGATTATCGCCCCGTAGGCATCCAGATCACCTTTTTTTACCTTCCTGATTAACGCCTGCTCCCCGGAAACTGCCATGTCTATATTGTAGTACAGCAAATAATGTTAGATAGTTGCAGGTTTAAGGTTGGAAAGTCAGGACGGATGGATGCATTCAAGTTTCCTTGTCCCTGATGAATGGGAATGCTATAATTTCCCTACACCCCGGTAGCTCAATAGGATAGAGCGATGCTCTCCTAAAGCATAGGTTGTGGGTTCGACTCCCTCCCGGGGTACAAAAAATCCTCTCTTTTGAGAGGATTTTTGTTTTAATCCTGAAAGTGATTTCAGAACATGGAACACTTATTCTTTTTGTTATGGATCAAATGCTGGATCGCCATCACTGGGTGGTGCCAGATCATGCGCGGGCCGGAGTAACGCATGATTTCCTTGATGCGTTGGCGCATCTCAGGTTTGTAGCAGTGTACGGTGCAGTTCTGGCAGGTGGGTTTTTCAAAGCCGAAGGGACATTTTTCCAAGCGTTCTTCTGCATATGACCAGATCTGGGAACACTCATTGCAAAGTGGATCTGGGGTGTGATTTTGGCGGCAATACAGGCGGATCATCGCCTGCAAGGTGTCTCGTTCCTGGGATAAATCGATCATACAACCTCTAAATACCACTAAATAGAAAAAATATTCCGTTATTGTATCAGTGGCAGATCAATACGGGAACATCAGATCGTCGTAAAAGGGCATCCAGGGTGCTGCCGAACAGGACTTCCATCATCGGCTGATATCCATAACCGCCAACAATCAAAAAGTCACATTCGTGGATCCCCTGAATATCCATGATTACTTCAGCGGGATGACCGATCTCTGTATGATAATGGGCCTCGATATTGCGGGCGGTGAGATATTCCCGGGCTTTATCGAGTGGATTGTTCCTAACGGCGCTGTCCTCTGAAGCAGTCACAACAGATAGTTCTATTCCCCATTTCTCTGCCAGGTAGGCTGCCAGATAGAGAGCTTCCGTTGCTTTCGGACTGCCATCATAGGCGAGCAGGCCGTGTTTCATTTCTGATGGGGAGAGGATCGCTAATAGCGGGCGAGGACAATTACGAATTAAGCTGCGAACACTCGCTCGAAGCCAGGCTGCTGGTCGTTCCTCCGGGGGATGCTCGAGGTTGAAAATCAGTAAATCGTTCCAGACCGCCCTCTGATTGAGAGTTTCACTAACTGCGCCAATTTCAAAATATAATTTTGCCTGTTGTTGCGTTTTTTGATTCCACTGTTTAAATTCTTTCTTAAGATCATCCACCACCATTTCTGCTTCAGCTTCATTTTTGCTGATATGGAGGGCGGCAATATTGCTGCCTTCAATATTTGCAATTGTACGAGCTTGATCAAGAGCTTGCCAACCACTTTCTTTTCCATCAAAAGCCACCAGTATCGCAGAAAAAATCTGGCCTTCCTTTCTAGGCATAAGATGGATCCTGCGCCAGTCGCCGGTTTTGATCGGTGTGGCTGAAATGCGTGGAAATACCTTCCTCCTCAGCCTTCTCCAGCGCTGCGCCAGGCGTTCACTGTAGGCGGCAGTCAGGCTGTCTACAGCCGCAGCCGGTTTGATCTCCCAGCCATATTTTTCACTGAGCTCTTTTTGGTACTGCGTCAGCCAGATATAAAGATCGGTGGGCGTTCGATCCGGGAAATCCCGGAGCAGGCCGGATTGGGATACGATTTGAAGCACAGGCAGATATACTTCCTCTACCCAGATCTTGGCTGCCTCTTGGAAGCCGGGGGTAGATCGTTGTTGAAGTTCTAGGCGAAGCAGGTGGGAATTGATCTGCTCCTGAAGCTGCTGATAGCCGCCAGGGAAACTTGTATCAAATTCTAGATCTGGGCGGAGCTCTTCCAGCCCTGTGTCTTTGCGGAAGCGGACTTGCTGATTCTTTATGATCAGGTCTTCGATATCATCTTCAGGAGTGAGAGGAACTGAGCTCTCGATCTTGGTCACGTAGGCAGGGATGTGGGTCATGCCGCGTTGGCGGGCAACTGAGACCCGGTGGTTACCATCCAATACAAAATAGGCCTGGTCGATCTGGTAGACTTCGATCGGACGGATAGCCTGATCCATGACCTTCTTCACGCGCTGCCAACGTCCCGGATCAACTGCTTCCCGGGGGAAAAATTTGCGAGTGAAATCACTGGGGCGGCTGACGCTGCCCACTATGGCATCCAGCGGGATATCCACCAGCCCTAACTTGGCGGCATGTTCGTAATGAAGCTGTTCCTCCACTTGTTGGAACTGAATCAAATGTCTAGCGGAACCGGTCAGAGTGCTCCAGATATTTTCCAATGCACCCCGGCGTCGGGCGTCACGGAAATCTTCCGCGGTATTTGCCAGAGAGGGGATATAGGGTTTTTCCTTGTGAGCATAGTGGCGCTGACCAGGACGCAGCAGGCCCTTGCGGTGGCCGTAGGTGTTGATTACCTTGGTTTCCCCAATCACGGTTTCTATTATTTCATCTTCGGTATAGACATGGATATGCCCATGAAAGAAATATGTTGGCTTAAAGATTTTTATCAACCAGAGGAAAGCGTAATATCCACCATGAACATTGGTTTCCTGGTCATGAATACCTCTGGGAGGAGTATGAGTCAGAACCACATCGAGATAACGTCCATGGACAAGCCTGTTCCACACTAATCTGGGTACTATGCTAAGTACATTGCGCCATATTTCGCTCTGGCTGTGTAAAAAAGGGCCTTCTTTATAGGGCAGTGAGCCTTCAAATCCAGCGAAGATCAAATCATTCAGTACTACGACCCGGTTGTGGAGGTCGATCCCTCCCCGGGGTCCATACAGGGGACCGCTCTTTCCGTATTCGACCCGCGGATCGTGATTTCCCCGTACATATAGGACAGGGACCTCATATAATTGAAATAACTTTTCGATATAGTAATAGGGCAGATCTCCGCAGGACAGGATCAGGTCGATATCTTTATATTTTTCGTATGTATCCTTTTCCAGTAGCCGGGAATCAATCCGGTCGCTGACAGAGAGGACTTTTAGAGCGCGACTGGGCATACCTTATCTTAATCCTTGTACCCCTGTTTTGGCAAGCGTATACCTTGAGACTTCAGAGGTTGCCCCAACCTCGGATATCTCATGATAGGACTTGCTGGAGCCCGGATGAAAAAGAGCTCATAATAAATAGCCTGCCGATCGCCAGACTATTTTGGTGTATTTGGACGTTCTGCGATTTATCTTGTCTCAATTTGCCAGGTATGTCTCTACAAAAGCCCGCGCGGTGGGTTCGTCCAAAATTAGCTCGGACATCATTTTCCCCCGTAGGGCACCGTACAATCCCCGAATTTTTGCCAGCCCGGAAACCACACAGACCCCGTGTTTCCGCTGGAAGAGGTCCAGGTCAGGACCACTGCAGCGCTGGTTGATGGGGATGTCTGCCCAGCTGCCGTCTTCCCTGAAAAAGACAGTGGCAATATCCCCTGCAATCTGTTGGCTTTCCAGTTCCCGGTAATCCGTCTTGGACAAATATCCCCCGCTGTATACATGGCTGGGCACCCCGGCGTTGACCGAACCGATGCTGTAGAGCAGCAGGTCTGTCCGCTTCTGTAGATCCAGGATGCGGCGGATGCTGCCCTCCCGCCACAGCGCCTGTTTGGTTTCTGGATAATCAAAATAAGTAGGTACCGGGAAGAGATGAGCCCGAGCCTGGTAATTTTCAGCGAAGCGCATGATGATCTGGCTGGCATATTCAATGCCTGTGGACTGGGTGTTGCCGGCTCCGTTAAGCTGAATGATCTCTGAATTGTGGGTGGTTTTTCGAAGCAGGTGGGTGGAGATGGCAGTCAGAGTGGTGCCCCAGGCAATTCCCAGGGTCATCTGGGAGCTGACGCGCCTGTTAAGATAATTGGCGCTGTAGTTGGCCACTCGTTGCAGCCATTCTCCTTCTCCGGAGAGCGGAGATACCGGCACCACGTGGATACGCTCGATCCCAAAACAATCCTGGATCAAGGCTGCCAGCTGGTTAGGCTCCTCTGTGGGATCATTAATGCGGATGTCAACCAGGCCATTTTCCCTCGCGAAGCTGATCAAGCGGGAAATAGTAGACCGGGATACTTGAAATTCCCGGGCAATCGCCTGAGTGGTCATGTTCTGGTAATAATACATCCGGGCTGCCTTCACGGCATCAGATATTTTTTTGTCAGGAGTGGGCTGGTTTGCCATCTTGGTAAATATTCCTTATTGATCTATTTGGAAAAATGTTTCAAGCAGATAAGGATATTATACTCTTTGTGATGCACATTTGTGCATCACAATAGACACAATGTTCAGATGTGTTTATAATCAACCCTGAGTGATCAAGTTTGACAATTTCACTCATAAGGAGAACCGAAGACTCAATATATTGCTGTCATCGATCGGAGAACCCCCCGCACCCGCTTCATGATTTTTAACCACCGCTGGAAGTCACCCGCAAGGCAGCCGAACCGGGTTTGCCAGGCAGGCAACAAATTCTACTGGGAATGGAAAAAATAGTTACATGGACCTTTGATTGAGTCGAATAGGAAAATCATAATGAAAACAAGAACAGAAAGATTAAAGGCATTAAAGGTTAACCCCCAACCCAGCGTGTTAATTATTGGGGCGGGGATCAACGGCATAGGCACTTTCCGGGACCTAGCCTTGCAAGGCGTGGATGTGGTCCTGGTGGACCGGGGTGATTACTGCAGCGGGACCAGCGCGGCGTCCTCCCATATGGTCCACGGCGGGATCCGCTACTTGGAGAATGGGGAGTTCAGCC
>CAYORF010000133.1:0-6681 GCA_964406305.1 uncultured Anaerolineales bacterium
ATTCTTTGTCGGTAATGCACAAATCCTCAAAAAACTAGAGACCGTCGAAGCAGCTCTAAAAAATAACTCCAAAATCATTGTTCCTAATAATATTGATCTAGTTAATGTGATCAGTGATTTGGCAGGTACACCAATACCTATCTCCAAAAAATAAATCTGTTCTAAAATAAAGAATAAGTCCCCTGTCAGGGGGATTTATTCTTTAAAACCCCTTCCCCGGTAACAGAAAAAACCATCCCTCA
The DNA here is from genome assembly GCA_964406305.1 of uncultured Anaerolineales bacterium. Lineage (GTDB taxonomy): Bacteria > Chloroflexota > Anaerolineae > Anaerolineales > UBA11858 > B10-G9. The sequence goes on from CAYORF010000133.1 coordinate 243, forward strand.
GGATTACACTCGAAGGATAGGAAAACTTCATAAATAAAGGTAAGATTATACTAGTGTTAAAGGATATCTTTCACGCTTGTTTTTTTCATATCCTTCAGGAGGAAGAATGAATAAAAGATTGATCTTGATCGTTGTCGCAGTCCTGGCAGTAGTTGGACTGGGAGTAGGCGCCTGGTTATTTTACGGACAGGCTGATACACCGGTCGCTACTCCTCAACCAGTAACGGACGATGGGTACAAATTCCCTGCTTCAGCTGGTGAAATCGACTGGAAGGACCGGGAGATCTTCAAAGCCGGCCTGGTTGACAGCGCAGTTGGTGCAATGAAAGATCTTTCCAGGGCCAGCACCTATTATATTTCTCTTGAAATCGCTTCCGACCTGATCTCTCCTATTCAAGGCCACCAGACCGTGCGCTTCTTTAATAATGAAGATGTGGCTCTGAGCGAGATCTATTTCCGTCTGTACCCCAACTTCCAGGGTGGGAAAATTGAAGTTTCCCACATGACCCTGGATGGGGGCGCTATGATCCCCTCCCTGGAAAGCCATGATACTGCGCTGCGGGTGGACTTGAAAGATCCCCTTCAGCCCGGAGAATCCCTGGTAATGGAAATGGATTTTGAACTCAGCATTCCTACTGAAATGGGCGGCAACTACGGCCTTTATGGTTATTTTGAGGGCGTGCTGGTGCTGGATACTTTCTACCCCATGATCCCGGCCTTTGATGAGAATGGCTGGGCCAAGCAGACCCCCAAAGATAATGGCGACCTGACCTACACAGATGCTTCCTTTTATATCGTTGAGGTCCAGGCTCCGGCAGATCTGGTTCTGGCATCCTCCGGTGTAGAGGTAGATCAGCAGATCAAAGGCAGCACCCAGACCACTATCTTTGCCGGTGGCCCTGCCCGGGATTTTTATCTGGCTGGAAGTCGGGATTTTGTTGAAATTAATGAGCAGGTTGGCGACACTCTGGTACGGGTCTACACTCGTCCCGAATATAGTGTCAATCAGGCATTTGCGCTCGATTATGCCACACACGCGATCGAGATCCTCAGCCGCCAGGTTGGAGAATACCCCTACACCGAGTTTGAGATTATCAGTTCCCCCATGCGGGCATTGGGAATTGAATACCCTGGCATCACCAGTATCGTGGTGGACGAATTTGTAGACGGCGTAGACCTTTACGGGATGCCGTCTGAACAAATGCTGGAATCCACCCTGGCCCATGAAACCGGCCACATGTGGTTCTACAATACAGTTGGCAATGACCAGCAGAACCAGCCCTGGGTTGATGAAGCCCTGGTGCAGTATATGACCTACATTTACTATCTGGACCGCTATGGGGATGGAGACGGATATGTGGAGTCCTGGAAATATCGCTGGAGCCGGGTTGAAAACGCAGATATCCCAATTGGCATGCCATCCGACGAATATCACGGCGCGGAATACGGCGCTATCGTTTACGGACGCGGCCCGTTGTTCTTCCTGGAACTGGAAAAGAAATACGGCCTTGATACAATAATGTCCGCCATCCAGAAATATTATCAGGATCATTTATGGAAGAATGGCTCCACTGAAGATATCCGGGCAGCTCTGGAAGACGCCTGTGACTGTGATCTGAGTAGTGAGTTTGGAGAATGGATCTACAAACAGTAAGTCGTAAATAGTAAGTCGAATAAGGAATTGAGATACAAGTAATCAGTGATCAAGTTGTAGGGGCGACGTAAAAATAAGTAAGTAGTAAATTGATTAGGAAATAGTAATACGCGTAATTAGTTTTCAGTTTTCAGATTGTAGGGGCGACGCTCCCTCGACTCCGCTCGGGACAGGACGCGTCTCCCTTTACATAACCACTGTCATTGCGAGGAAGCTGTGTACCCTCAAGCCTGCCCTGAGCACTTCGCTGCGCTCAGCATAAACTCCGCCTAAGGGAAGCAATCCCCCATAAGGAGAACATCATGAAAAAAACAATCCAATCCTTTTTCTCCCTCACAATCCTCATCACCTTCCTGCTCTCCGCCTGCGACACAAGAAAAAGTCCCGTCCTGGAACCTCTCGACAAAGACTCGGCTGCATCTCCGACAGATGAATCAGCTGCACCAACCCCTTCTCCTGACAACCCGATAGAATATTACGCTGTATTGGCCGCCAAGGATGATTATTCTGATGTGGGCATGACCGACATGCTGGTAGAGTATATCGATCTCAAACGGGTGCAGGACGCTCTGGTCGGATTAGGTTGGAATCTTGATCAGATGCATATATTAAAGGGATTTGATCAAGCTGCTCTGCAAGCTGAGCTGGACTGGCTGGAAGAAAATGCAGATCAGAACGACCTGGTGTTTTTCTATGTCACCGCCCATGGGACCTACCTGCGGCAGAATATCAATTGGGCTGACTTTTTCCCGGAGGAGTGGGCCCAGATCCCCAGCCACAACCGTGTTTTGATAGTGGATTCCTGCTCTGCGGCCGAATTCACCGACCAGATCAATGGCGATTCCAACCCACATCTCTCAATCGCCGCAGTAGATAGTGACGAATATGGATGGAAAGGGCTTGAGGAAGAAGGGCTTCCCATTGTGGGTGGGATCTTTACATTCTATTTCGCAGAAGCGTTGGCAGATCCGGGTGCGGATAATAATGGCGACGGGCTAGTTTCCGTCCAGGAAGCCACAACGGTCGCCGAGGAGAAGCAGCGCGAATACATGCACGAGGTGGTTTTTGCCGTACCAGAGTTTGTGGAGAGCTACCACAGCATTGGTGCCGAGCCTGAAAAGGATAAGACTTTTCCGGACGTGATTATGGATGATACGTTGGGATATCCGATTGATCTAAGGCTCAGTGAATAAATATTAAGAACAGAAAATAAGTAAGTCGTAAATAGTAAGTCGAATATGCGATAGTGACACAAAAAGAACGTTTCATGGCAACGTTCTTTTTGTTTAAACTGTCATTGCGAGGAGATCCAGAGAGGAACGATGGATCGACGAAGCAATCTTTATTTTATTTTACAGAAATATCAATAATTTGGCTTTCATCTAATGTGCTCTAACCAGCAGCCTTTGACCATACTTCTCGACAAGCGAGGGTTTAGATTGCTTCGTTAGTCGCTTCGCTCCTGCCTCGCAATGACACCTCAGTTTCCTGGGTCACAATTTGGCGGTCAGAAATGAGGACTATTTTCCCATCATAACCTGCACGATATGTTTCACAGGGTCGGGATCGAGCTTGATGTACTTCTCTTCCAGCCGCTTGCCATCCAAATCCAGCCAGGCAACACCCTGCTGGATTTGATCCGGATTCTGAACCTCAATGTTGTAGATCGCTTCACCGTGACGCAGGATAACCTTAAAACCATCCCACCAATCCGGGATTACCGGATCAATGAATAATTGATCGGCCCGCTTCTTTAAACCAAGCACTTCTTCTATCCAGACACGATACATCCAGGCCGCTGAGCCGGTATACCAACTCCATCCACCCTGGCCGATCCGTCCAGGTAAACGATAGACATCAGCCGCTACAACATAGGGTTCAACAGTGTATTTCCAGACATCAGGTCCCTCGCGGGCGTGTTCAACGGGATTTAGGATCTGGAGAATTTCCCCAGTCCGATTCCCATCTCCCTGGCGGGCAAAAGCCATCGCCAGCCACAGCGCAGCGTGGGTATATTGTCCACCGTTTTCGCGTACTCCCGGAGGATAACCACTAATGTAACCCGGTGAAGGTGTACTGGTATTAAATGGAGGATTGAAAAGTAAAACGAGCTTCTCATCTTGCAGAACAAGCTGGCGCCAGGCAGATTCAAGCGCCTCTTTTTTATGCTCAGGATCACCCGCGTCGCTGATCCAGGACCAGGATTGGGGAAGTGAGTCTATGCGGGCTTCAAGATTGGCAGCTGATCCGATCGGGCTGCCATCATCAAAAGTTGCACGCTGGTACCAGGCTCCATCCCAGCCTTCTTTTTCTATCCTCGCTTCAAGTTCTTCCGCCTTCTGTCTATAATAAGAAACCAGATCGGTCTTCCCGCTGATCTGCGCCAATCGTGCCATTCTGTTCAGGGTATCGATCAAAAACCAACCCAGCCAAATACTCTCACCACGTCCTCCCTCCCCTACCCGGTTCATGCCATCATTCCAATCTCCGGTACCGATCAAAGGCAGCCCTCTTGGACCTTGGGTGAGACCTTTATCTAGCGCCCTCCGGCAGTGTTCAAAGAGTGTCTGTTTCTCCAAAGAGGTTTTGGGTTCCAGGAAGATCTCATGTTGATCTGGTTCAAGCTCAGGCGCGACCAGGAAGGGGATCTGCTCCTGCAGGATACTTTCATCCCCTGTCACCCGAACGTATTGAGCCGTTATATAGGGAAGCCAGAGCAAGTCATCCGAGATCCTGGAACGTATGCCAGCCCCACTAGGCGGATGCCACCAATGCTGGACATCACCTTCAACGTACTGACGGCTTGCAGCCAGCAAGATGTGCTCTCGGGCCAGATCAGGGTCCGCCACCAAGAAGGCGGCTACATCCTGTAATTGATCGCGGAAACCAAAAGCTCCACCAGATTGGTAGAAAGCAGAACGTCCCCAGATCCGGCAGCTCAAGCTTTGATAGAGCAGCCACCGGTTGAGCAGGAAATTAATTGATAAATCCGGGGTTTCTACCTGGATCGAATCAAGCTTCCTGTTCCAGAAGCGCTCAGTTTCATCAAACGCCTGATTCACAGAGATAACTTCTCGGTATTTTCTCGCCAGTGTTCCAGCTTCGGTTTCCGACTCTGCCTGGCCTAAAACGCAGATCACTTCAGTAGATTCACCTGGTTTAAGCTCGATTTTGGTCTGCAGAGCAGCGCAAGGATCAAGTTCGGCACCAAAACGGCCAGCCAGCTCTGTGCGTTTCATGGCAGCAGGATTTCCGGCTGTTTGGTTGCGTCCCAAGAAAAGCGTCCGATCACAGGTGAAGGAGCCTGCTGAAGGACTGATTGAGGCAAATGCGACGCGATCACCATACTCAGGATGATATCTGTTGTGGGCTAAAATTGCGCCCAACTCGGGATCCCACTGGGTGACCACATGCTGCTGTGTATTCTCACGCTGTTCCCCGAGTGTCCAAGCAATATAATAGGTTACACTCAACTTTCTTGTTTTGTTTGAATCGTTTTTTAGTGTAAGTTTGTTGATCTTAACTGGTTCTCCCCCATTTTCGTCATTGGGCACAAATACAGTTAAAAGCTGCTCAACAGCATGGCTATTATGCTCAAACCGTGTATAACCGGCACCATGGTTTACACGGTAGGCATCTCGCTCCCGGATAGGGCCGGCAGTTGGGTTCCAGACTTTTCCACTTTCCTCATCTCGAATATAAATCACTTCTGAATGGGGATCAAGAACCGGATCGTTGGACCATTGTGTTAATCGATTCCGCTGGCTGTTGCCAAACCAGGTAAATCCCGCGCCTGTTTCGCTGATCATGGTCCCGAATGTGGGATTAGCGATTACGTTAACCCAGGGAGCCGGTGTGTTGATATCAGGACCAAGATAGATCACGTACTCTCGACCATCAATGCTGAAACCGCCCAGACTATTAAAATAGGGTAATTCCTTAAACGGCAGCATCCGAGAAGGTTCATCTTCGGTCCGTCTGGTATCAAGTAGAACGGGTTCTTCAACTGTCTTGTATGGCACACCAATTTGCTGAGCCAAAGGACCCCGGGCAGCCACCAAAGAAACTCGAGCTACAGACTGGAGCAGCACTAGATCCTCGCTTGCTAACTGATCTGCTGCTTGCAGGAAGACTCCTCCAGGTTGATCCTTATCTTTGAGAATACTAAATGAATGGATCAATCTTTCTAATCGCTCCATAAGTGGTTGATCATAACTACTTGATTCCTCATTAATCACAACAAGATCCATCACAAGTCCATGCCGGACCCAATACGCTTGGGCCTGGAGCATCTGCCGGACAAGTCCTAAATCTCTCACATCGGAAATTGTGATCAACAAGATCGGCAGATCCCCTGAAATGCCAAAAGGCCAGAGATCGGATTGTCCTTTCTTGTTTTCTCCTATACGCTCGGAAGGGGGACGCAGGTAACCGGAGGGATAGATCATAAAACCAGCAAGTTTTTGAAAACGCCGGGCATCATCAGGTTGAATCCGCAGCAACCGCAATTCAAGCTGAGATGACGCCCAGGCGATCTCGAAGGCGCGTTCGACTACCGCCGGGTCATGATATTTATCGACCAAATCTATGGCTTCCTGCCGACTTTCAGCGACACCAAGGAAGGCGATGAGCTGAACACTCTGACCCGGAGGTAAATGGATCTCCCGGCGGATAGAGAATACCGGGTCAAGGACAAACCCCTCCGTATTCCCCAGGGTGGACTCAATTGCAAGGGGATTTTGCAGAGTACGGCCGCGTCCAATAAAAACCCGTCGATCCGTTTCA